>NZ_JALNTM010000002.1:0-124452 GCF_023161845.1 Pseudoalteromonas sp. 2CM39R | reverse complement strand
TAACCAAAGGAAAGAGCACTACCACTCTTAACGGCCCGGTCCAAAGGTCGGTGGTTCGAATCCACTCGGTTGTACCACTCTTGATTTTAACACCTCAGTACGACCGTAGCTCAGTTGGTTAGAGCGCTACCTTGACATGGTAGAGGTCGGTGGTTCGAATCCACTCGGTCGTACCAATTTATTCAAATTCCTCATAGTTTTATTATCCTAAAATCAATATTATACAGTTGAAACTCAGTTGGTTAGAGCACTACCGCTCTCTATGACCCACGCCAAAATCGGTGGTTCGAATCCACTCGGTCGTACCAATTATTAATGTTCCAAATTTAAAGTATCTGTAGCTCAGTTAGTTAGAGCACTACCGCTCTCTATGACCCACGCCAAAATTAGTGGTTCGAATCCACTCGGTCGTACCAATTCTTAATTTTCCAAATTTAAAATATGTAGCTCAGTTAGTTAGAGCACTACCGCTCTCTATGACCCATGCCAAAATCAGTGTTCGAATCCACTCGGTCTACCCTAGCACCTAACACCTAGCACCTAACACCTAGCACCTAGCCCCTTGAAACTAACGCCAGCCCCTTGAAACTTGTAACTTGAAACTAGCCCCTCGAAACTTTTATCTTAAAACTAACCCACCTGCTCTTCTAGAGAAAATATCCTATCGACTAACTGCCACTTTCCTTGTTGATTATTGCTATCTACATTCTGAAACTGCTCCATTAGGCTTTCCCATGCTTGCACCTTTGGGTTTATCGCATCTTGTTTTGCCTTTTCTGTAAAGCAGAATGAATCATCGGTTTGCAGTATCATGATAAGGGTTGTACCAACACGATGAATCGCCATGTCGGTAATTCCTGAATCGCGAATGGCACTAATGACTTCAGGCCAAACTTGCTTAGGGCTGTGGTATTGCTCGTAGGTGGCTATAAGCTCTGGGTCGTTTTTTAGCTCTAATGTAAGGCAGTACTGCATCTGAATCTCCTTTTATTGTTTATGAATAAATACAACGCGATAAGCAAAAATTGTAATTGCAACAAAACACAGCATGGGTAATAAAAATGACGCTTGTTCAGCACTTAAAAAGACAATGGGGTTCGCATCAATAATCATCCCCTGTAATGGTGGCATTAATGCCCCGCCAACGATTGCCATTACCAGCCCCGCAGAGGCAATACTGGCATCCGTTTTTAAGCCATTCAAAGCAATGCCATAAATAGTTGGGAACATTAAAGACATACAGGCAGAGGTGGCAACTAAAGAGTAAAGCCCCACTTTACCGCCGATAAAAACTACCAAACACATCAAGCACGCGGCGGCTATTGCAAACCACATTAATAACAGCCCCGCTTTAAACCAATTAAGTAGGTAGGTACATAAAAATCGGCTCGCAAGAAAAAAGCACATAGCAATAATATTAAAATGCTGTGCCTCGGCTGCACTTAGCCCTACCTCAGCCATGCCATAGTGAATAATGAAGGTCCAACACATAATTTGAGCACCTACATAAAACATCTGTGCTATTACCCCTTCACGATAGGGTTTGTTGTTTATAAGCCTTATAAATAAAGGCTTTAATGCTTGATTGCGTTTATCTGATGCCATGAGCTGTGTATTAGGCAACCGATAAAACAAATAAACAAACAGTAAACAGATCACAACCAGTGCAATGACTACATAAGGGGTGCGAATAGTAGCTAAGTCAGCGCTTTGCATGAGTTGGTGTTGTACAGGGTTGGTTACTGCAAACTGCTGTAGTGCATCGGTTAATTTACCATCGACAACCGAAGGTAGCATTTGCGCATACTCGGGATGTGCTGCTTTTTCTGCTGCTCGAAACTCTGCCACGCGAAGATTATTTAAAATCATGTTTGAGGCCACAAACATGCCAAGTAAAGAGCCTACTGGGTTAAATGCTTGCGCTAAATTAAGTCGTTTGGTTGCAGTTTGTGGACTGCCCATTGATAAAATATACGGGTTTGCCGTTGTCTCTAAAAGCGCTAAACCGCAGGTCAATATGCATAATGCCGCAAGAAAATAGTTAAACTCGCCATATATACTTGCTGGAATAAACAATAAAGCCCCAAGCGCATAAAGGCCAAGTCCTAAAACGATGCCGTATTTATAACTAAAGCGACGAATAAACAACGCGGCAGGAATTGCCATTACGCCATAACCTAAATAAAACGCAAATTGCACCAAGCTACTTTGCGTGTTTGAGATCAAGAATATATCTTTAAACGCTTTAACTAAGGGATTAGTTATATCATTTGCAAAACCCCAAAGCGGAAAAAGTGCCGCAACCAAAATAAATGGTATCAGCATGTCCTTTGATACTACTCGGTCATCCTTACGCTTCGTGTTTATTCTTTTGTGTGTGTTCATAAACAAGCCTGTTGTTTTATACAAGGCTCGGTCATTACATGCCATGCCTTGTTAAATCGATTAAAACAATGTCAAACCAGTTTATAGAGTCGCACTTATTTGATGTAGAAAATCACCATTAGCCAGAGTGATTTTTGTACAAATGATTAAACATAAAACATCGCTACAGCAAAAATTTCATATACAAAAACCTGTTTAAAATACGCGCTAAACGCGTTGACTCACTTCAAGCTCAAACATATTTTACAAAGAAATTCATTTTTCAAATCGTTGCAGATTAACAACGTGAGATGGCTATGACTGAGAATAAATTTGTACAGTTACACCCACACGATAATGTCATTGTTTGCTGCCGTTCGGCGCAAAAAGGCGAGCAAATTAACATTACAAATCAGGTAATAACACTTGATTCAAGTGTCACTATCGGACACAAAATTGCCTGCCAAAATATTGCTGCCGGTGAGCAAATTTTAAAGTATGGGGCTTCAATTGGCTCTTCGACTGAAGCTATAAAAACAGGCCAACATGTTCATCTTCACAATATGAAAAGTGACTACATTGCCAGCCACACTCGCCATTCTGTAACGGGAGAATAATATGCGCGGCTATTTAAGAAACGATGGCTCAAAAGGCATTCGAAATACCCTAGTTGTGGTTTACTTGGTTGAGTGTGCGCACCATGTTGCACGTTCTATCGTTAATAAGATGGATCACCCTGATGTGCAACTAATCGGTTTCCCGGGCTGCTATCCAAACAACTATGCGCTTGCAATGATGAAAAGCATTTGCACTCACCCTAATGTGGGCGGTGTTTTATTAGTGTCACTAGGCTGTGAAGGTTTTAACCGTGAGTATTTGAGCGATGCGATTGCTGAGTCTGGTCGTCCAGTGAATACCCTAGTGATCCAACAAAATGGCGGCACAAAAAACACTATTGCCAAAGGCATTATGCAAAGCCAAATCATGCTTGAGCAGCTTGCTCAATGCCCAATTGAGTACATGCATCTAGATGAGCTTGTCATTGGCACTATTTGTGGTGGCTCTGATGGCACCAGTGGCATTAGCGCAAATCCTGCAGTAGGTAAATGTTTTGACCGATTAATTGGTGCTGATGCAACCTGTATTTTTGAGGAAACCGGTGAACTTGTCGGTTGTGAGCAAATCATGGCTCATCGAGCCGAAAGTCCTGAATTAGCAAGGCAACTTATTAATTGTGTTGTCAAAGCAGAAAATTACTACACCAAAATGGGCTATGGCAGTTTTGCCCCAGGTAATGCTGAGGGCGGCTTAACAACCCAAGAAGAAAAATCAATGGGCGCCTATGCCAAGTCTGGCGCATCGCAAATTAACGGGATTATTAAACCAGGAGAAAAGCCAAATAAAAAAGGCCTTTTCTTAATGGATGTAGTGCCCGATGGCGAACCTATGTTTGGTTTTCCAAATATTTCTGACAACCAAGAGATTGTCGAAATGATAGCCTCGGGTGCCCATATCACTTTATTTACCACAGGCCGAGGCTCTGTTGTTGGTTCTGCCATTTCACCAGTTATTAAAATCTGTGCTAACCCAGAAACCTATGCAAACCTCAGTGATGATATGGATATAAATGCCGGCGCTATCATTGAAGGGAGTAAAACCGTTAAGCAAGTGGGTGATGAAATTTTTGAGTTGATTGTTCGAGTCGGCAATGGTGAACAAACCAAATCTGAGCAAATGGGTCATCAAGAGTTTTTATTAACTTATAAAACCTTCGACAGCATTGGCCCAGCGTGCTTGAAATAAAGCTGAGGATTTCATCATGAGCAATTACTTTAACCACCTTTACCCTGACGTTGCCGACCTTAAGAAAAAAGCCAAGCAACGCATTCCTCGCTTTGCCTTCGATTACCTTGAAGGCGGCTGTATGCAAGAACATGGTGTAAAGCGAAATAGAGATGATATCAATAATGTGCAATTACGCAGTGAGCTATTAAAGCCATTTGCAGGTAGCAGTCAAGCTGTCGAATTATTTGGCCATACTTACGCTGCACCATTTGGTATTGCCCCTGTTGGTTTACAAGGATTAATGTGGCCAAAAGCCCCGGAAATTCTTGCTAAAGCCGCCGCTGAAAAAAACATACCTTATGTATTAAGCACGGTTTCGTCATCTAGCCTTGAACGAATCGCAGAAGTATCCGAAGGCCATGCGTGGTTTCAGCTTTATAACCCAACCGATGAAAAGATTAGGCTTGATTTACTCAATCGTATCAAAGCAGCCCACTACCCTGTGCTAGTGGTCACCGTTGATGTGCCTACTTTTGGCTACAGGCCACGAGATATTCGAAATGGCCTTGCTATGCCACCGAAAATGACACTGTCTAATATTTTGCAGATGCTAGCAAGACCCCGATGGCTTTATGAAACAGCCCTAGCTGGCAAACCAGAAATGGAAACCCTCAAGCCGTATATGCCAAAAAATATGCCTACCGATGAGCTGGCAGCTTTTATGAATAAAACTGTCATGGGCCGCGTAGATCTGGAAGGCTTAAAGCCAATTCGCGATTTATGGCAAGGGCCTTTGATCATTAAAGGGTTGATTAATGAGTCTGATGTACAAGCGGCCATTGCGCTCGGCGCTGATGGCGTTGTTATGTCAAATCATGGCGCGCGTCAGCTAGATGCCGGTGAATCACCAGTCAAACCGTTACAAACAGTCGCTGCTAAGTATTCAAAAGACATCAAAATTTTTATGGATAGCGGGCTTCGTAGCGGAACAAATATAGTGAGTGCACTTGCAAGCGGCGCTGACTTTACATTTTTAGGCAGACCCTTTGTGTATGGCGTGGGTGCCCTTGGCGATAAAGGCGGCATTCACACCATCAATGCCTTGATGATGCAAATTACTCAGATCATGAATCAGCTCGGCTGCGCCTCTGTGTCTGAACTGCCGGAGTTTTTGGTGAAGTAAGGAAACCATAGGAGGTAAGTTATGAAAAACACATTTAAAACGCGCCCGCTTGGAAAAACTGGTATTGAGGTTTCAACGCTTGGTTTTGGTGCAGCCTCTATGGGTAATTTATATCAAGCAGTGAGCGATGAAGAAGCTAAAAACACCTTATCTGCAGCAATTGATGTGGGCATTTCTTTATTCGATACAGCCCCTCGCTATGGTGCTGGTTTGAGTGAACGCCGTGTCGGTGATGCACTACGAGTCCTTGATAAACAAGAGTATATCTTATCAACCAAGGTTGGCAGATTAATCAAACCTGATCCCCATGCTGATGTAACACAGCTACGTCATGGTTTTGCAACCCCCATGCCTTTTGATGCTCAATATGACTATAGTTACGATGGCATTATGCGATCTTTTGAAGACAGCCAACAACGCTTAGGCTTAGCTGAAATTGATATTTTACTCGTCCATGATTTAGGGGGTGATACACATGCCGAGCGAGATGCTTTTTATTTTATGCAATTTGACCAAGGCGGCTATCGAGCGTTAGAAGAGCTCAAAGCAAGTGGTCAAATTAAGGCTATTGGTTTAGGGGTAAATGAAGTAGAAATATGCCAACGAGCGATGACAATTGGTCAGTTCGACTGCTTTTTATTAGCTGGTCGATATTCACTATTAGAGCAGCAACCACTCGATGATTTTTTACCTGCATGCATAGATCATGGTGCGTCTATTATCTTAGGTGGTCCCTATAACTCGGGAATATTAGCAACGGGCGTTCGCAATTTTCAAAACCCATATTATAACTACCAACCTGCCCCACAGGAAGTCATCGATAAAGTCGCCAAAATTGAAGCGATATGTGTTGATCACAAGGTTACTTTAGCGGCTGCAGCTTTACAATTTCCACTCGCGCATCCTGCTGTTGCATCTGTTATACCTGGGCTTGGTAACGAAAAACGGGTGCACAATACTATCGAATTATTTAATCAGGTTATTCCAAACCAGTTTTGGCAAGACTTGAAAACAGCAGGACTCATTGCACAGCATGCGCCGACGCCAGAAAGCGGAGGCGCATTATGAGCACAGTCAGCACACTCAACCCGATTAAGAAAATAGATAGCCATCAACATTTTTGGCAATTGAGCCGTGGCGACTACCGCTGGTTAAGTGAAGATTTAACCGTGCTTTATCAAGATTATTTACCAGAAAGACTAACTACGACCCTTGCTATTAATGACATTGCTAACACCATTGTTGTTCAAGCAGCCGATTCACATGATGAAACGCGCTTCTTACTAAAACTCGCTAAGTCCTACAGTTTTATTGCAGGTGTTGTTGGATGGGTCGACTTTACCGATGCCAACGTTCTTAAAGAATTAACCTTATTTGCAGCTGACCCTAACTTCAAAGGTGTGCGCCCTATGCTGCAAGATATTGAGCAAATTGATTGGATCTTAAACCCAGAATTTAAGCCAATCTTTCAATTTTTAGCGGCTCATAACCTCTGTTTTGATGCCTTAGTTCATGAGTGCCATTTGCCGCATATCATCACTATTGCAAAGCAACATCCTCATTTAAACATTGTTATTAATCATCTGGCTAAACCGGATTTAACAAAGCCTAAGTCTGAGCAATGGGAAGACTCGCTCTATCAACTTGCATGCTTAAAAAATGTTGCAATTAAGTTTTCCGGGCTCATGTCACAAGCTAAAGCTGATTGTGTCGATATCGATACATATCGCCCCTACTTTGAACTCATTTATCAGTTGTTTGGTGCCAACCGTATTTTATGGGGCAGCGACTGGCCTGTGGTTAACATGAATGGCTGTTATACCGACTGGCATTACATCAGCGATGAGCTGATAAGTGTTCTACCAGTCTCTGAGCAGCGAAAGATTTGGTCCGATAATGCCAAAAGACTTTACCGATTATTATAATTTCCCAAGTTAAGGACATTTTATGACCCAGCAAAATACTAAAAAAATTGCCCTAGTAACCGGTGGTGGAAGTGGCATCGGGCGCAGTATCTGCCTACGCTTGGCAAAACGTGATATGCATATCATAGTGATTGATTTAAATCTTGACGCTGCAAACTTAGTGAAAGATGAAATTCTTAGCAACAATGGCAGTGCCGATGCGTATGCCGTTGACGTTACAAACCACCAACAAGTTCACGAGTTATTCAATACGATTACTAATCACTACCCCATTGATATTTTGGTCAACAATGCCGGTATTGCCCATATTGGCAATATCGAAAACACCACAGAAGCTGATTTAGACAGACTCTATAACATTAATGTTAAAGGGGTTTATAACTGTATTCATGCAGCTATCGATAATATGAAATCTCGAAAAAGCGGCGTCATCATTAATCTTGCTTCTGTTGCATCTTCGGTCGGTATTGCTCACAGGTTTGCTTACTCAATGACGAAAGGCGCGGTATTAACCATGACCTATTCAGTTGCAAAAGATTATATAAATGATGGCATCCGCTGTAACTGCATTGCGCCTGGTCGAGTGCACACCCCATTTGTTGATAATTTTTTAGCCCAAAGTTACCCAGATAATCAGGCTGAAATGTTTGAAAAGCTCTCTAAAAGTCAACCTATAGGTCGTATGGGCAAACCAGAAGAAATTGCAGGACTAGTCGATTACCTCTGCTCAGATGATGCAGCTTTCATTACAGGCAGCAATTTTCCTATTGATGGCGGCTTCGTCACCTTAAATAATTAATAGAAGTAAAGAGAATCATCATGAAATTACTAAGATACGGCCCTCATGGCCAAGAAAAACCCGGCATCATTGATAGCGATGGTAAGCTACGTTGTTTAAGTAACGTGCTCAAAGACATCAATGGCCAAGCTTTATCACCAGTAACACTCAATTTTATTAGTCAAATTGACTTAAACACCTTGCCGCTTATTGAAGAGCCTGTGCGTATCGGTTCATGTATTGCTGATGTAGGTAAGTTTATTTGCATTGGCTTAAACTATGCTGATCACGCTGAAGAATCTGGAATGGCCATTCCCAATGAGCCTGAAGTATTTAGCAAAGCCACCAGTGCTATTAGCGGCCCTAACGATAATATAATTAAGCCCAAAAATAGCGAAAAGCTAGACTGGGAAGTTGAACTTGCCATTGTCATTGGTAAACACGCCACCTATGTCGATGTAGAAAACGCTTATGATTACATTGCCGGTTATTGTGTATGTAACGATGTGTCTGAACGAAATTTTCAATTGGAACGTGGTTCACAATGGGATAAAGGGAAAGGCTGTGACACATTTGGACCACTTGGTCCATGGTTAGTCACCAAAGATGAAATTCCTGACCCACTTAATTTAGATATGTGGTTAAAGGTAAACGATACCCAGTACCAAAACGGCAACACAAAAACCATGGTGTTTGATCCAGCGTTTATAGTTAGTTATCTCAGCCAATTTATGAGTCTGCAACCGGGTGATGTTATCTCTACCGGAACGCCCCCGGGAGTGGGTTTAGGGCAAACACCACCGGTTTACCTAAAAGACGGCGACACCATTACTCTAGGCATCGAAGGCCTTGGTGTACAACAGCAAATCGTCGTTGATTATAAAAAATTACACTAAGTAATAAATCCCAAATAACATTTGATCTAGACCCAAAATCCGATAGAGCAGCAGCCTATCGGATTTTTATACAAACACTAATTGGCAAGTTTCAAACCAATAATGCCAAGGGCAATCAGCAGTAGGCTGGCTATTTTTAATAGGCTTACGCCTTCAGATAATAGCGTCATGCCAATAATTGCAGAGCCAATTACGCCGATACCTACCCAAACTGCATAAGCCAAACTAAGTGGTAATGATTTAAGCGCCACGCTTAAGCAATAGAAGCTCGCAGCCATGGTTAAGAGTGTAAAGAATGAAATGAGTGGTTTAGTAAAACCGTTTGATTGTTTTAGGCCATAAGCCCAAGCGACTTCAAGTAAGCCAGCAGTAATAAGTAGGATCCAATTCATGGTCGACCTCTTTATGGGGTCGTCCCCGAATTTAAATTACAACTTTAAGGTCGTCCTTAAAGCGGTGTAGTACATCACCACACCCGACTAAATCTAGCACGTCCAAGTTAGCAAGGCAAATATACAAAAAAAAGCGAGCAACCTGCTCGCTTTTCTCTACTTGGTTTTGTTTATCGCCTATTAACTCACATTTAGTGACCAATAATCAGTGCGCCACCTTGAGCTAATAAGTTTAAGGTTAACTTACCACTACTGCTTACAGTGACTTGCTTAGTACCTGCACTGCCATCTTTGTTATCAAACAACAGGGTGACTTTTTTGCCCGCTAACATAGGTAAATCAATATCTAATGTTTTGGCTTTATTTTCACCATTAACGGCTGCTACCCACCATGTTTGCTGATGACGCCTTGCGATCGTTGCATCTTGACCCGGCTGACCTGCAATATAGCGTGTTTCATCCCATACCGTTGGCATCGCCTTTAAAGTATCAATAACAAATTGAGGTTGCTCTTCAAGGTTATTTGGCGTCAGGCCAAAATGTTGCACTGGTGATTGATAAAGCACACCTGTTGCCAGTTCAAATGTATCTGTGGTTTTACGAATAGTGCCTACTGTTTGATCTTGAGATAAGCGTTTGTTTAAAAAAACTGGGGCAAAATCCATAGCGCCAATAGCATTACGGGTGAACGGTAAAATAGTCGCGTTATAGGCATGTAAGTCTAACGAATCTTGATGAAAAACAAGGTTTTCCGATGCCAGTACCGCTTCAGATGTGACGAAGTTCGGATACATTCTTTCCCAACCACGCGGGATGGTACTACCATGAAAGGTGATCACTAAACCATACTGATTTGCATCTGTGAGAATATCTTCATAAAGTTTAATGGTTTCTTGTTTATCACCACCAAAAAAGTCAACTTTAAGGCCTTTAACACCAATACTTTGCAGCCACGCCATTTCATTTCGACGTGCAGGTGCACTGTTCATTCTATTTTGCGGGGTCTGTGGTGCATCATTCCACCAGCCATTTGAGTTGTACCACAAAATAACATCAACGCCCTTTCCATTGGCGTACTTAACCAATTCAGCCATTCTCTCGCGGCCAATGTTTTTATCCCACCAATTGTCGATTAATACATATTCAAAGTTTAATGACGCAGCTAAATCGATAAATTTGATTTGGTCATCGTAGTTGATACTTGGGTCTTGCCAAACAATCCAGCTCCATGTTGAACGACCCATTTTATAATCTTGGCTTGGTTGATAAAGGGGTTTAACTAAATCAAACGCCACGGTTGATTCAACGATTGGTTTTAAACTTGCTCCTAACGTGATGGTGCGCCAAGGTGTTGTTGCAGGCATTGCCATAGCCGCATAAGTTGCACCAATGCCATTGTTTTCTCCAGCCTGAGGAAATGAAATACGATATACACCGTCTTTCGTGCCTTCGCTTAATTTTGAGCCAACATAATGGCTATCAACACCGGTTTCAGAAATTAAAAGCCAGCCTTTATCGCTATTTTTAAATAATGCAGGAAAGGTATAGCCCACGCCGTTCGTTGATGGTGTTCCAATGGCTTCGTTAAAGGTGTAAGGCTCTTCGTAACTTGGTTTTGTTTGCATCCAGCCTGTTTCAGGTAAGGCTTGTGGGCTTATAAACGTGGTTGCATTATCTGGTAGGTTAAAAGCACTGTATTCAGCTAACACCTTAATACGGGTATCAGTATCAGCTCCCGATATCTGATAACGAAATGCAACATCGCTATCAGACACGTTAAACTCGACACCAAGCATTCTGCCGTCTTGGTTTTCAAATTGCGCTTTTAAGGTATTCGCCGTGTAGTTTACTTCACTCACCTTTGCATTATGCAGCTTATATCTTTCATTGACTAAAGCTGTTGTATGGCTTTTATATTTTAGGCTTTGTGAAAAATCACCCAGGTTGGTATTTAAACCAAGCTGTGATTGCTGCAAAAACTCTTGGTTGCCATAATTTACGCTATAAACAAGCTGATTTTGTTGTTTTTCGAGTTTTACAGTTATTTGTCCATCTGGGCTTGTAACGCTAAGCGGTAATTGTGCGTGAGCAAGCATAGAGCTTGTGAGAAGTGATATATAGATACTTGGTTTTATCATTGTTGTTATCCTTAAGCTGCAAAAGCATTAAGTGATATCATAATACAAATGTAAACTTTTTGTCACTCAAGTCTATTAATATAAGCTGTGATCGAAAAATGTACTCCATCCGTTAGATATTGTTACAGTTACTAGGTTGTATATTTACGGCAAAAGGCTAAGCTTTAGATAAATAACAAAAACTTAAACAATTTATGAAACTACTGACCGTATTTTTTTTATTCGCCTCATATCAAGCTCTTGCGGGCCTAACGCCTGTTAGTTTTGTGAAAAATAGCGAAATTGCCACTGAAGAAGCTGTGCGTTTCAACGGCGGATACGGTTATAACCTAGATGCTAAACACGTTTTAAAGCTTGTTACTTTGGATTGGCCTCCTTATATTGATGAAAACTTATGTAATAAAGGCTGGCTTTACCAATTTGCTGTAAGCTCTTTACTTGAAAAAGGCTATGGCGTGCATATCAGCTTTTACCCGTGGGCACGTGCCGTAAGAGAAGCTGAACTAGGTCGCGCTGATATTCTCTTTCCTGAATATTTCATTGAAGATGATGTCATTTCAGATAACTTCCTTGATAAAACCCGCAACGATTTACTTGCCTTGAGCCATGCCATTCCAGGTGGGGATCTTTCTTTCGTGGCGTTAAAGGGAACTCAAATTCCATTTAATGGGGATTTAAACTCTGTAAAAGACTTGCCTATTGGCGTAGTTCGCTCATATAAAAACACCAAAGAACTCGATGCCATGATTGATAATAAAGAAATCGATACAATCGTCGCTAATAATGAGTACCAACTAATTCATCTCTTACTTAGTAACCGCGTAAGCCTGATTGTGGCAGATCTTGAAGTGTTAAAAGCAAGCGTTTACAAGTCTGAATTATCAATTAGCGGCAAACGACAAATGCTAGAATCACTGGTTGCATTGGAACCTAAACTTGAATACAAACCGCTATATTTTTCTGTCAGCAAATCAACGCCGCACTGGCAAAAAGTTTTAGAAGACTTAAATGACGAAATAGAACTAATGCAACAAAGCGGCAAGTTTGATGAGTTTATTGAAGGCATGAAGCAACAATGCTACGGATTAGACAAAGCGGCGTAACCGCCGCTTTATTTTGATTAAACGTACTACTGAGGCACTCGAACCCAGCCTTCCATTAATACACGCGCACTTCGGCTCATACTTGCTTTTGTGACTTGCCAATTGCCATCAACAAGTGTTGCAGCAGCGCCCACTTTTAAAGTGCCAGAAGGATGACCAAAGTTTACTTCCTGACGCTCACCACCACCTGCAGCAAGATTTACCAAGGTACCAGGAATGGCTGCAGCGGTACCTATTGCAACCGCAGCCGTGCCCATCATGGCATGGTGCAATTTACCCATCGACATAGCGCGTACCACTAAATCAATATCAGCTTCGTTTACAACTTTACCGCTTGATGCGTGATAAGTTTTAGCTGGTGCAACCCAAGCTACTTTTGGCGTATGTTGACGTGCCTTTGCTTCATCAATATTAGAAATTAGCCCCATTTTCAACGCCCCATAGGCGCGAATCGTTTCTAACTTTTCAAGTGCCGATGCATCACCGTTAATGGCTTCTTGCAGCTCTGTACCATCGTAGCCAACTTCACTGGCGTTAATGAAAACAGTCGGAATACCCGCATTGATCATCGTTGCAGACAACATACCAATACCTGGCACTTCTAATTCATCGACTAAGTTACCTGTGGGAAATAAGGCTCCTTCGCCATCTGCAGGGTCCATAAATTCAAGTTTCACTTCAGCGGCTGGAAAGGTCACGCCATCAAGCTCAAAATCACCAGTTTCTTGCACTTCACCGTTAGTAATTGGCACGTGCACTATGATGGTTTTACTAATATTGACTTGCCATACTTTAACTTCAACAACGCCGTTCTCTGGAATTTTGCTGGCATCAACAAGACCGTTTGACACAGCAAAGGCCCCGACTGCTGAAGTTAAATTGCCGCAGTTACCACTCCAATCTACAAACGCTTTATCGATAGCAACTTGACCAAATAAATAATCAACATCGTGATCAGCTTTAGCGCTTTTCGATAATATCACCGTCTTACTGGTGCTTGAGGTTGCACCGCCCATACCATCAGTTTGTTTTTGGTAAGGATCGGGGCTACCAATCACACGTAATAACAGATTATCGCGCGCCTCACCTGCCACTTGGGCAGGCTCAGGTAAGTCAGTTAAGTTAAAGAACACCCCTTTACTGGTGCCGCCACGCATATAGGTCGCTGGCACCTTAATTTGTGGTTTAAACGCCATCACTTAGTGCTCCTCAGATTCTAAGAAATCTTGCGCGAAACGTTGCAGTACACCACCAGCTGAATAAATTGACACCTCTTCAGCGGTATCTAAACGGCACGTCATTGGTACTTCAACGATTTCACCATTGGCACGGGTAATCACTAGTATCAGTGTTGCGCCAGGTGTTGGCTCACCATTCACACTAAAACTCTCACTACCATCAATACCTAGCGTAGTTCGCGTCGTGCCTGCTTTAAATTCTAGTGGTAATACACCCATGCCAATTAAGTTAGTGCGGTGAATACGCTCAAAGCCTTCTGCTGCAATCACTTGAACACCAGCTAGGCGAACACCTTTTGCAGCCCAGTCACGTGATGAGCCTTGGCCATAATCGGCACCAGCCACAATGATAAGCGGTTGTTTGCGCTCCATGTAGGTTTCGATAGCTTCCCACATACGCGTCACTTTGCCTTCTGGTTCAATGCGAGCATATGAACCTTGCTTCACTTCACCATTTTCTTTAACCATTTCATTCAATAACTTAGGGTTAGCGAATGTAGCCCGCTGTGCTGTTAAATGGTCACCTCGGTGAGTAGCATACGAGTTAAAATCCTCTTCTGGGAGACCCATTTTAGCTAGGTACTCACCAGCAGCACTTGACGCTAAAATCGCATTCGAAGGTGATAAGTGGTCAGTAGTGATGTTGTCGCCCAACACAGCTAAGGCACGCATATCACTCAAAGAGCGTTCACCCGCTAATGCGCCTTCCCAATAAGGAGGACGGCGAATATAAGTGCTTTGTGGACGCCATTGGTAAAGCGGATCGTTGTCTTCGCCATAATCTACACTTAAATCAAACATTGGCTCGTAAACCTTTTTAAACTGCTCTGGTTTAACACTTTGTTTGATCACCGCATCAATTTCTTCATCTGATGGCCATAAATCCATAAGGCGAATTTCGTTGCCTTGTTGATCATGCCCTAATACATCTTTTTCGATATCAAAACGAATAGTACCGGCAATAGCATAAGCAACAACCAGTGGTGGTGAAGCTAAGAATGCTTGTTTAGCATAAGGGTGAATACGACCATCGAAGTTACGGTTACCCGACAATACAGCGGTTGCGTATAAATCACGGTCAATCACTTCTTGCTGAATTTTTGGATCAAGCGCACCACTCATGCCGTTACAGGTTGTACAAGCAAAGGCAACAATACCAAAGCCAAGCTGCTCAAGTTCAGGTAATAAATTAGCTTCTTCTAAATAAGACTTAACCGCTTTAGAACCCGGTGCCAGTGATGTTTTAACCCATGGCTTTCGAGTTAAACCTTTAGCGTTGGCATTACGAGCAAGTAAACCTGCAGCAATAACATTGCGTGGATTACTGGTATTGGTACAACTTGTGATTGCAGCAATGATACAGGCGCCATCTGGCATTAAGCCTTCTTCATTCTCAACAACGCCAGTGATACCTGCTTTATCAAGTTCGCTAGTTGCAACACGGCGATGTGGATTTGAAGGGCCCGCAATATTGCGACCAACTGAAGACAGATCAAAAGTTAACACACGCTCATACTCGGCCGTTTTTAGGCTATCACTCCAAAGGCCAGTCTCTTTTGCGTAAGTTTCAACTAGTTTAACTTGCTCTTCTTCACGGCCTGTTAAACGTAGGTAATCAAGTGTGTTGTCATCGATGTAGAACATCGCAGCTGTTGCGCCAAACTCTGGCGTCATATTAGAAATAGTTGCTCTATCACCTAGGGTAAGTGCATCGGCACCTTCACCATAAAATTCCAGGTAGGTCGACACAACTCTTTCATTACGTAAAAATTCGGTGATCGCTAGTACGATATCGGTTGCAGTAATACCTGGTTGTGGCTTGCCTTTGAGCTCAACACCCACAATGTCAGGTAAACGCATGTAAGATGCACGGCCAAGCATTACGCTTTCAGCTTCAAGGCCACCTACACCGACTGCAATAACACCTAACGCATCAACCATAGGTGTGTGGCTATCTGTACCAACTAAGGTATCTGGGAATGCCACGCCGTCACGTTTTTGGATCACCGGTGACATTTTCTCTAAATTAATCTGATGCATAATGCCGTTACCCGGCGGGATCACATCTATATTTTTAAATGCTGTTTTTGTCCAATTGATAAAGTGGAAACGGTCATCGTTACGACGGTCTTCAATAGCACGGTTTTTTTCAAATGCGTCAGGTTCAAAACCTGCGTGTTCAACCGCTAATGAGTGGTCAACAATTAACTGTGTAGGTACCACCGGGTTTACTTTTGCAGGATCGCCGCCTTTTGCAGCAATAGCATCACGCAGACCTGCTAAATCAACTAACGCTGTTTGACCTAAGATATCGTGACACACAACACGAGCAGGAAACCATGGAAAATCTAAATCACGCTTACGATCAATCAATTGCGACAGTGCATCATTTAGCATTTCAGGTTCACAGCGACGAACTAAGTTTTCGGCAAGTACTCGCGATGTGTAAGGAAGTGTGGCATAGCTGCCCGGTTTAATTGCATCAACAGCAGCGCGAGTATCAAAGTAATCGACTCCGGTGCCTGCTAATGGTTTTCTAAAATTTGTATTCATGATGATTCTACTTGTACTTGGTGACGGTGAACAAAGGTGGGCTGATTGTTTTTGTATTTATTTCGCCCCTTCATAAAGGGGCAGCTAAGCTACCCCTATCACTGATTTAATTACAATTAACGCTCAGAAATTGGCGTGTAGCTACGCGCTTCAGGGCCCGTATAATCTGCACTTGGGCGAATAATACGGTTATTAGCACGTTGCTCTTTCACGTGTGCTGTCCAACCTGTTACACGGCTCATCACGAAAATTGGCGTGAATAACTTAGTTGGGATACCCATGAAGTGATACGCAGATGCATGGAAGAAATCAGCATTACAGAATAATTTCTTTTCACGCCACATAACTTCTTCACAGCGAACAGACACAGGATAAAGAACATCGTCACCCACTTCTGCAGCCAGTTTTTCTGACCATTTTTTGATGATCACGTTACGTGGATCTGATTCACGGTAAATAGCGTGACCAAAGCCCATGATCTTGTCTTTACGCTCAAGCATACCCATCAATGCATCTTCAGCTTGGTCTGCACTTGTAAAGCCTTCAATCATATCCATAGCCGCTTCGTTCGCACCACCATGTAATGGGCCACGTAAACTACCAATAGCACCCGTTACACAAGAGTGAATATCAGACAATGTTGATGCACACACACGCGCAGTAAATGTTGATGCATTAAACTCATGCTCTGCATAGAGAATTAAAGAGACATTCATTACTTGCTCAAACAGTGCTGATGGTGCTTCGTCATGTAATAAACGTAAGAAGTGTGCACCTACCGAATCATCATCTGTTTCAGTTTCAATACGAACGCCGTCATGGCTAAAACGATACCAGTAACAAATAATGCTTGGGAATACGGCAACTAGGCGGTCAATCGCATCATTCGCTTGTGAAAAATCTTGCTCCATTTCTAGGTTACCTAGCATTGAACAACCAGTACGCATTACATCCATTGGATGCGCGTCTTTAGGAATGTTCTCAAGCACTGTTTTTAGTGCATCTGGTAAGCCACGTAGTGATTTTAGCTTTGCTTTATATTCAGTAAGCTCAGCCTCTGTTGGTAATTCACCACGCGACAGTAAAAAAGACACTTCTTCAAACTGCGCTTTATCTGCTAATTCACTAATATCATAACCACAATAAGTTAAACCTGAACCTGATTGACCTACTGTACACAGTGCTGTTTCACCTGCTACTTGACCACGTAAACCTGCGCCGCCTAATGCTTTATCTACCATGAGTGTTCTCCTTATATGTTGTCGTTATGATTTTTTAGCTGAGAAAAGGTTATCGAGTGTGTTTTCATATGAGTGATAATCTAAAAACTCATATAATTCCGCACGTGTTTGCATATTGTCTACTTGGCTTTGTTGCGAGCCTTCGCTAAGAATAGACGAATACACATTAAGTGCTGCTTTGTTCATCGCTCTAAATGCACTAAGTGGATAAAGTACAATTTCAACACCCACTTCGCTCAATTGCTCTTTTGTATAAAGTGGCGTTTGACCAAATTCAGTGATATTTGCAAGAATTGGTACATTTAACGCTTTAGCAAACGCTTGGTAATCTGCTAAATCATGTACCGCTTCTGCAAAGATGGCGTCTGCACCTGCTTCAACACACGCTGCTGCGCGGTCAATCGCGGCATTTAAGCCTTCTTTTTGAAATGCATCAGTACGCGCCATAATATAAAAATCACTGTCTGTTTTGGCATCAACCGCAGCTTTAATACGATCAACCATTTCATCTTTAGACACGATCTCTTTATTAGGACGGTGACCACAACGTTTTTGTGCTACTTGGTCTTCAATATGGAAGCCCGCTGCACCTGCTTTGGTCATTTCTTTAACAGTACGAGCAATATTAAATGCACCGCCCCAACCTGTGTCAGCATCAACAAGAAGCGGTAAGTCGGTAGCGCTGGTGATTCGACGAATATCTTCAAGTACATTATCAAGGCTAGTCATACCTAAATCTGGCATGCCGTATGATGCGTTAGCAACACCCGCACCTGAGAGGTAAAGTGCTTGGTGACCTGTTTTTTCTGCCATCATTGCGCAGTACGCGTTGACGGTACCAACCACTTGCAATGGCTTGTTGTTGGCGATTGCCTGTTTGAATTTCAATCCTGCTGACATTGGATAACTCCTATCTTTGAACGGTTTTAGCTCTTTGGCTAACTCTATTTTTTAAATCTAAATTGTGACTGTTTAACTAAGGCGCTACTAATTTTTTGCTGCGAGTAAGTCAAACTTAGTCTGAATATTTGCCTGAGACGCACTGATATGGCGCTTCATAAGCATTTCGGCTAATTCACCGTCATGGTTTTCAATGGCATTAATAATAGCCAAGTGTTCATCAAACGCTTTTGATACACGTGGCCCAACCATCCCCATTTGTACACGGTACATTCGAATTAACTGGTACAACTCATTACATAAAAGATGAATTAAGTGTGCGTTTTTCGACCCTTTAATAATGCGATAATGAAAATCAAGGTCGCCCGCTTCTTGGTAGTATGATTCACCTTCTTTTACACGCTGTGTTTGTAAGTGCTGATTCAATAACTGTTTTAAACCCTGCACTTCTTCAGGTTCCATGTTGTCGGCAGCTAACCGACAAGCCAGCCCTTCTAAGGCACTACGAACCTGATAGACTTCGATTAAACGCTCGGCTGTTAGTGCAACAACACGGCAACCGACATTTGCTTTACGCTCTACCAAATAACAGCTCTCTAAACGATTTAGCGCCTCACGTAAGGTGGCACGGCTTACACCATAGCGTTTAGCAAGTTCTGGCTCAGAAATTTTGCTGCCCTGCTCAATGGTGCCTTGGACGATTTCACGACGCATGTCGACAAACACTTGGTCTGATGCTGTTGTTATCGTGATATCGTTGTAGTTATCGTTGGCTTTTTGCTCTGTCATAATAGGTCTATCAAAGTACTAAATTAAGATTGTCGACAATTCGTGAGTTCACTATGCGCCCTATCATTGCAAGTGTCAACCTTGAGATCGGATAAACAGGCTAAAAAACCAGCAAAATGTCGACACAAATTGATATTTATCAAAAATAATGGCTATAAAGAACATTTATATTGGCAATGTGTCGACACTTCAATATCACTGTTAAAAAGCTAAAAATATCCCCTGATAGCGCTATAAATGGTATGATCCAGCTATTATTACGTGATGTGAGAGCCATTTAGTGGACGCTAATACATATATTCCTGACTCATTTATTGATGATGTAAAAAGCTACCTTCCCGAACATTTATCATTAGACGACTTTATTGCAGCCTGTCGCCGCCCACTGAGACGATCTGTTCGCGTAAATACCTTAAAAATGTCAGTCGATGAATTTCAGCGTCAATGCGCCAAAAAAGGATGGGAGTTAACAGCAATTCCATGGTGTGAAGAAGGCTTCTGGCTAACACGCCCAAGCGACGAAGAAGCCGCCCTTGCAATCGGTAATACTGATTTACACTTAAGTGGTGCTATGTATGTGCAAGAAGCAAGCTCAATGTTACCGCCGGTAGCACTGAGAGCCGAAGTTAAGCAAAGCGATGCAGTACTTGATATGGCATCGGCTCCAGGTTCAAAAACATCACAAATCGCCGCAATGATGGATAATAGCGGTGTGTTAGTTGCCAATGAGTTGTCATCGTCACGCTTAAAAGTATTAGCAGCAACCCTCAAACGTATGGGTGTAGGTAATTGTGCATTATCACATTTTGACGGTGTGATATTCGGGGATTACATGTATGAGTGTTTCGATAGTATTTTGCTAGATGCCCCGTGTTCAGGTGAAGGCACGGTTCGTAAAGATGCAGACGCCCTAAAGAATTGGTCAATCGAATCTAATATTGATATAGCTGCTGTACAAAAAGCCCTTATCAAAAGTGCCTTTTATGCCTTAAAACCTGGCGGTACATTAGTGTATTCGACCTGTACTTTAACACCGCTTGAAAACCAACAAGTGTGTGAGTATCTATTAGCAGAGTTTCCTGATTGCATCGAAGTACAATCGCTCGATAGCCTGTTTGATGGTGCAGACAAAGCGACAACCAGCGAAGGTTATTTGCATGTTTGGCCGCAAACTTACGACAGTGAAGGTTTCTTCATCGCTAAATTTAAGAAAATAGCGTCAAGCGATAACCCAAATCAAAAAGTTAAGAAAGGCGCATTTCCGTTTGCTGAGTTTGATAAAAAGCAAAGCCAAGCGTTTATGCAAACAATTAAAAAACAATTCGGTCTAAAATCACTCAAAGGCACGTTAATGCAACGTGATAAAGAGCTCTGGTTGTTTCCAGATGGTTTTGATGAACTGCAAGATAAAATTAAATACTCACGTTTAGGTATTCAACTTGGTGTGATCCACAAAGGAGGAGTTCGCTTAACTCACGAGTTTGCCACTGTGTTTGGCCAAGATTGCGATAAAAATACCTTTGAGATGTCTGCTTGCCAAGCAAACGATTACTTTAACGGTAAAGATATTCGACTCGAAAAACCAACGCAAGATAATGGTGAAGTAGTTTTAATGTTATGTGGTTGTCCGGTAGGCCTAGGTAAGTGGCAAAAGAATAAAATTAAGAACTCATTACCTCGTGATTTGGTCCAAAATGCCCAGTTGATAACTTGGGTATAAGTTGCGCATAAAGACTGTATAAATAAGGTACTAATTTAGGTAAAAAGCTGTAACAGACTGATTTTAAACTAGTATAAAATTTGTACATTTACCGTGCAATTTCCTGCTGATTAACTACACTTAAAAGTACTTTCTACTTCTCCCTACTGAATTTAGAAGGTGTTTTTTTATAGTTAGCGCAGGCTCACACGAGCCACCCCCTAAGCCCAGAACAATGCGGATTCGTTCTGGGCGTTTTTTTATTCAAAAGTCGCATAGCAAAGCATTAGCCTTTTTGATTTCATTGTAAAAACAATGATAAAGGATTGATTATGCTTAAACCCTTGTGCGTCGTACTACCATTTTTAATAAGCTGCCAAACTCTGGCAAAAAGCAGTGACTACCTAGGCTTTGACTACCCTAATAAGGCTAAAAATGCTGTCAGTATCACTTTTGATGATGCAAGACATAGCCAAGTTGATAGCGGTTTAGCGCTCTTAAACAAGTACCAAGTAAAAGCGACATTTTATGTATCTCCTTTTAACGTTAAAGAACGTGTTGAAAAGTGGCAAATGGCAGTAAAAACAGGTCACGAAATTGCTAATCATACGGCAAGCCACTTATGTACCGGCAACTTTGAATGGCTACGTGAACTTGGGGTGTCGCTTGAACAATTTACGTTAAAAGAAATGGAGCAAGATATTCTAAAGGGGCAAGACTATATAAAAGCCACACTCAACGTGACACCAACCGCTTTTGCCTACCCTTGCGGTAACACCTTTGTTGGCCGTGGTGTAAATACTAAAAGTTATGTACCGTTAATAGCCAAGCACTTTAAAACAGGTAGAACTTGGCTCGACGAAACGTCGAATAACCCCAACTTTACAGACTTTTCGCAGTTAACCAGTTTACCCATTGATGGGCTTACTTTCGAAGAAATTAAAAAAAACATAGATCAGCACCGAACTAACAATAGTTGGATCATTCTGGCAGGCCACGATATTGGCAAACGAAATCAGTACACTACAGGCACCGACGCCCTAGAGCAGCTCATAGTTTATCTACAAGATCCTAAAAATGGTTTTTGGTTAGATACAGTAAGTAATGTTGCTGACTACGTTGAGGAGAATCGCAAAGCAATCGATTAATTATCGTTTAAATCAAATTCAGTTATTTGGTTATCAGCGTGAATAAGTTCATATTTAGCGAGTAAACCATCATTGAGCTCAATTAAGCTGATAGCCGCATTACTGACCAAATACTTTTGCCCTTCGCCTATGGTTTGGTGTTTATCAACTTCCATCTGCCAACGTTTAGTGAAAAAGTTAAGTGGGCTTTTCGGGGCATATAAAATTGAGTCGAGCTTATCGAGTACATTAATAAGTTTGCGTGGGAACTCATTTTTAATACCACTGGCGGTTAACTGCCAAATCCGGTTTTTATGTTTACCAAAGCGCTTTTGAACTGAAAAACAAAATGAATAATGAACATCACCAGAGAGGATCAAGGTTTCTTTTGGTGTATCTTCACGGCGAAAGGTATCTAGCAGCTTTTTAGCAGAACCTTCATGGGCCATCCAGTTTTCCACATCAACCAACAAGGGTTGCCCGCAAAAATTAAAAATCGCTTGAATTGCTTCAATCGATTTAACACCAAACACCGGAGCTGGAGATACGATAATAACTTTATCGTGAGACAATAAGCTTTCTTCTAATTCAGTGAGCCTTTCCCAATCAAGTAAACCTGATGGTTCATTGAAGTTTTGTTCATTGCGCCAGCGGTGGGTTCGGGTATCGAGCACCACAACTTTGGGGATGGTATTAAGCTCGTAATGCCAATGGTTAAAATTGAGTATTAGCTTATCAAAGTCTTTAAAATGCCAGCTCTGTTGTTGAAGACTTTGTTTAAAACTGGGTAATAAAGACAGTGATTTATCACCTGCATCATTACCAATCCCCTGCATTAACCAATAACTAATTAAGCCATTATTTACAATACGGCGGCTAGCTGGGTGCTGATAAATAGCTTGCTCCCAGCCTGCGGTTAAGTTCCAATCATCGGTGACATCATGATCGTCGAACATCATTAATGTCGACACATTGGCGAATAACCTTTCAACACTTTGAAGACCCTTTGCAAAGCCAACCAGTGCGTCCTTTTCAAGTTTAAATAGGTTAGCGTATTTAGGGGCTAATGCTGGGCATTCAATTGATTCAAACTCAATTAGCTGCCAAGTAACAGCGCTGAAGTTTAATAAATAAAGCGCTATAAATTCTTGAAAATGAATTAAGTGGTTTTCAGCTTTTAAGCTTGAGAAGTGTGGCTCGTCTTTTTTGAGCCAATAACCAACACCAAATTTGCTCCGTTTTTGCCAAGGTACTTTAGGTAAGTGTAAATGGCGCTGATAAAGTTGCTGCTCGAACTCTTCTGGTAAATCTAAATCAAGCGCTGGCTCTTGAAACACACCAAATAGACTAATCACTTTTTCAATCGCGAGCAGCATTGGCCCTGCGACATCATCCGCATATATTTGGTCGCCAGATAACAATAATAGGTCAGCACCTGCATTAAGCGATTGGCGCTGATCATTTTGCCAATTATCTGCAGCAACAAGGCTGTCTTTTGCAGGGTGATGAGGATTACGACACGAACCATGAAGAATTCTATCGAGTCGATTTGGGATCACAAATGCCGGAGATTCGGCACGTTCATAGCAATAAGACGACAAATCAAGGCTTTTATCTTCATCATGTAATGAATAATAGATCAGTGAATCAACTGCAAACTGGCCACTGACTGGCATGACATTAATGAAATTTAAGTAAAGGTGTTGTCCTAATTGGATTGACTCTAAGCTAGAGAATGTTTCAACACCTTTAAACTCTATTCGGTATTGGCAATGCTCAGTGGTTACAAATTGAAAGCATACTCGCCCTGCATCTGCTCGGCGTACCATTGGCCCCATAACTAACTGAGGTAAGTTCGATACGCCGTCCACTATTACGCTCTTTTAGCCTGATTGAACAATGAATAAAAGTTGTTAGTTGTTGCTTCAGCTAATTCGTTAAAAGTAAGCCCTTTTAACTCAGCAATGTAGTAAGCGACATCTTCAACATAGGCTGGTTGATTTGTTTTACCACGATATGGCACAGGCGCTAAATAAGGTGAATCTGTTTCGATTAGTAAGCGATCTAGCGGAATTTGCTTTACAACGTCTTTTAACTCTACTGCATTTTTAAACGTAACAATGCCCGAAATCGAAATATAAAAGCCCATATCAATGGCTTTTTTGGCCATTTCCCAGTTTTCTGTAAAACAATGCAATACACCGCCACAATTCTCGGCATTGTGAGCGCGCATTAAGTTAATAGTGTCTTCTCTAGCGTCTCGTGTATGAATAATAAGCGGCTTATTTAGCTCATTGGCAACGTCGATATGACCAACAAAGCTTTCTTGCTGAACAATATGGGTGTCTTTTGAGTAATAGTAATCAAGACCCGTTTCGCCAATAGCAACCACTTTGTCGTGGCTTGCAAGTGAAATAAGCTTTTGCTTATCGAGTGCGTCTTTTTGATCGAGTGGATGCACACCGCATGATGCAGAAACATCTGGATAGTTCTTAATTTTATCCAGCATACTTGGGAATTGATCTAAAGTTACGCTTACACATAAAAAGTGTTCAACCTTTTTAGCGCGAGCATTATCTAGTACTTGGTCTAAGTCTAAGTCTAGTTTTTCAAAATCTAAACGATCTAAATGACAATGAGAATCTACAATCATGGTACTACTTTTATTACATGGTATAGGTCGGATTGCCGGAGTTTAACATAGTACCGAGTAGTTTTTCGATTTTCGCATTCAAATTGGTTTTATCATCGATAAAATTAACACCGATACCTGGTGGGTTTGAGCTTTGTGCACCTTGCGGTGTGATCCAAGCAACTTTACCCGTTACTACATCATCTTCTAGTGCATCTGGTAATGTGACCTTTAAAGCCAGTGAATGACCCATTTCAAAGCGCATATTAGTGCGAACAAACAAACCACCATTTTTTAGATAAGGCATGTAACAGCGATATAATTCTTCTAAGTCTTCAATATCTACTAATAATTCTTGCACGATACTTCCTAATTTTGGCTTTCACGTAAAGTAAACGCTAATTGTGAAATGGCTAGTTCCATATTCAAGCCAAGCACATGTGAGTTATTATAAAGAAACTCTGAAATTGCAGTTTGTGCTTTCTGATAATTGAAAAAGTCCATTCCTAACATTAATTGCGTTTTAAGATGCTCTGTTAAGAACAAAGCAAATACATTAACCAAGCTATGATCTTTATTAAGGATGTCGACTAACGCACTGAAATTATGGCTGTCTTTTATCTCAGTTGCAAATTTATAAAGAGAATCGACTGCTTCAAGTTGGTTGTCATTTTGCCACTGCTGAACAAGTAAAGGTTGCCTAGCGAACAACTCTAACCATGAATAATTAGCAATGCTTAATGATGCTAACCATTTTTTCGTATATTCAGGGTTAACCTTTATTTCGTGTACGGCACAGCGACTTAAAATTGTTGCAGGTAATATTGCTGTTTGTTCGCACGTTAACAATAAATAACGGCGCAAACTTGGCTCTTCAAGGGTTTTTAATAAAGCATTAGCAGCTGCAGTGGTCATTTTGTGACACTGTTCAAGCACAACTACTTTGTTACCATTTTGCGCTGCTGAATGGTTGATAAAATCACTGATCTCACGAATTTCATCAACGCCTATTGTTTGGCCTTCCACCTTTACAACGCGTTTATCAGGGTGAGTACCCGCTTGATTAAGTTGACAGCTTTTACAATTACCGCAGGCTTTTAAGTTTACAGGTGAGGCACAAAGTAAGCCATCGGCGAGCGAATCGACTAAACCTTGTTTGCCAACACCTTTATCACCATTAAATAGCTGGGCATGATGAAAGCGTTGCTGTGCAAAACTTTGCGCTAGTTGCTGATAAAGCCCTTCAAGCCACGGCAAAGGCATATTAATTTAAACCTGCAAAAAAGTTATCAAGCACGGTTGTGATTGCCGCATGTACTTCAGGCATTGTTTGGTTTGCATCCACTGTTTTGATACTGCTATCAGTTTTAGCTATTTCAAGGTAGCGTGTGCGAGTGCGCTCAAAAAAGCCTAATGCTTCTTGTTCGATACGATCAAGTTCACCACGGCCTTTTGCACGAGCAAGCCCAACTGCAGGGTCAATGTCTAAATAAATGGTTAAATCAGGTTTTAAACCATTTAGCACCATATCAGCTAAAAAAGAGAGTTTAGTCTGTTCAATACCACGACCACCACCTTGATATGCTTGTGATGAAAGATCATGGCGATCACCTAAAACCCAAGTGCCCTTTTCAAGTGCCGGATTAATAACATTAGCAACCAATTGCGAGCGTGCTGCATACATGATTAATAGCTCTGTTTCACCCGTCACTGTTTCTTGGTGAGCCTGTTTTACGATATTACGCAGCTCTTCAGCCATAGCTGTACCGCCAGGCTCACGTACATTAATAAAATCGACTTGCTTGTTTTCTAAATAAGCTTGGCATACGGCAATGGCCGTTGATTTTCCGGCCCCTTCTAGGCCTTCAATCACTATAAATTTCGCTGTCATATGACTCAATTCTGGTTGTTAGTTTAATTGGTACTGCTTTACCGCACGATTATGTTCTTGCAATGTTTTCGAAAATTGATGGCTGCCATCCCCTTTCGCAACAAAATACACATATTCAGACTCAGGTGGATTAACCGCGGCCAAAATTGCAGCCTTCGAAGGCATGGCGATGGGTGTTGGCGGCAAGCCTTTTATCTTATACGTGTTATACGGAGTATAGGTTGTTAAATCTTTTCGTTTTATATCACCATCAAAATCAGCACCAATGCCATAAATAACCGTTGGATCGGTTTGTAAGCGCATATTCGTTTTTAAACGATTGGTAAATACCGCAGAAATTAATGGTCGCTCAGAAGCAAGGCCCGTTTCTTTTTCGATGATAGAAGCCAGTATTAACGCTTCATACGGTGAACTTAATACTAAATCTGGCGCTCTAGTTTGCCATGCGGTGTCTAATTCCTGCTGCATTTTGTTGTATGCGCGTTTTAATAAGCCGCTGGCACTATCTTCGCTATGGTAGTGATAGGTATCAGGGAACAACCAGCCTTCTAAATTCTCTTGCGAGTTACTTATCTGCGTCGCTAAATTTTCTGTATCTAAGTCTTGGCTTAAATGCGCTTGCTTTTGAATATTAGCAACAACGTCTCGAAGTGGCTGACCTTCAATAATTGTGAAGCTAAAGCTTACTTGTGCACCTTGATTGATACGACGAATATTATCAATAACAGCGCTTGTGTCCAGCTCATAAAGACCCGCTTTTAAATCAGTAAGCGTAGGATCTAATTTAGCAAGTACCTGAAATTTAAAACAGCTATCAACCCACTGCTTTGTTTGCCATGCTTGGCAAAGCTGATTAAAGCCAGTGCCACGTTCTACTTTAAATAAAGTACTGTTTTCAACCTTTAACGGCATTTTTAATGCTGATTGAAGCTGTTGATAGCCAATACCACAACATAGCAATGCTAATAACAGCACGCTAACAATGACTTTTATCACACACTCTCCTTGGCAAACTGCGCCGTTAATAGCGCTTTACTGCATTCAATATCAAACTGTGTATCAGCAATCCGTGCAACGGGAACCACGCCCATTAAACTGTTACACATAAATACGGCATCCATAGCTAAAAGCTCACCTAGTTGGATTGCTTTAAATTCAATGGCTAACTTATCACATAAAGCGCTGAGATAAACCCCAGTGATACCGCAGCGGTCTAACTTAGGTGACATAACTTGACTGTCTTTAATAGCAAAAATATTTGCAGCAGAGCATTCAATCACATTGTTATCATAATCAAGAACAACAACCTCTTCACATTCAAGGCTGCTCATTTGCTTTTTGATAAGTACTTGCTCTAAACGGTTCAATGTTTTTAAGCCTGCAAGTAAAGGTTGATGTGCAAGTTTCACGTCGCTGATTTCAAGGTTTACACCCTGCTGCTGCCAACTTTTATAATGTGAAACCGCAGGCATGATACTGATCAGCACTTGGATACTTGGTTTGTCTGGTAAGCCATAACCACGCCCACCTGCACCTCGGGTGATAACTATTTTTAAAATACCGGTTTGTGTATCACTGATTGCGTGATTTACTTCATGCTCAATTGCAGTTAAATCTAATTCGGGGAAAAATAGTCTTTGCGCGCATTCTTCTAAACGCGCTTTGTGTAAATCCCAGTGCTTAACGACAGAATTCACCACAGAGGCTGTGGTAAAAAAGCCGTCACCATAATTTAAGCCACGATCTTGCGTGCTTATTGTGGTGTCTGGTGTGATTATTTTTATTGTTTGTTTTAATTTACTCATACAAAAAAGCCCAGTTAAACAACTGGGCTCTTCTTTTTAGTCCGTTGTTAAAAAGAATTATACCTTTTTAAACAGCAACGAGCCATTAGTACCACCAAAACCAAATGAATTACATAGTGCGTAATCCAATTTAGCGTCACGTGCAGTGTGCGGTACGTAGTCTAAATCACAGCCTTCATCTGGGTTATCAAGGTTGATTGTAGGGCTTACTTTCTGGTCAACAAGTGACAAGATAGTAATGATCGACTCTACCGAGCCTGCTGCACCTAACAAGTGACCCATCATTGATTTAGATGAACTTACCATCACATCTTTCGCTGCATCGCCAAAAATAGTTTTAACAGCTGATGTTTCGGCTTTATCGCCTGCATTCGTCGATGTACCGTGAGCATTAATGTAGCCAACTTGGTCTGCATTAACTTGTGCATCGTTTAGGGCATTTTCCATCGCTAGAGCTGCGCCTGCACCGTCTTCAGGTGGAGACGTCATGTGATATGCATCACCACTCATACCAAAACCAACGAGTTCAGCGTAGATTTTCGCGCCACGTGCTTTAGCATGCTCATATTCTTCAAGTACGATAACACCAGCACCATCAGCAAGAACAAAACCATCACGGTCTTTATCCCAAGGACGAGATGCTGCTTGTGGATCGTCGTTACGAGTTGATAATGCACGTGCTGCATTAAAGCCACCCATACCAATTGGTGTCGATGCCTTTTCAGCACCACCGGCTACCATTGCATCTGCATCGCCGTATGCAATCATACGCGCAGCATGACCAATATTATGTAGACCTGTAGTACAGGCTGTAACGATTGAAATATTAGGGCCACGTAAACCGTGCATAATCGATAAATGACCAGAAATCATATTGATAATGGTCGAAGGCACGTAGAACGGAGAAAGCTTACGCGGGCCGCTATTTAATAATTTAATGTGGTTTTCTTCAATTAAAGTTAAACCACCGATGCCAGAACCCACTGCTACACCAACACGAGTGGCGTTTTCTTCAGTGATCTCTAGACCAGAATCTTGTAGTGCTTGTACACCCGCTGCAATGCCATATTGGATAAACAAATCCATTTTCTTTGCATCTTTCGGTGACATGTAAGCTGATGCATCAAAGTCATTCAGCAAACCTGCGAATTTGGTGCCGAAACTTGAGGTATCGAAATGCGTGATAGTTTGAATACCACTTTTACCGTTTAACAAACCTTGCCAAGTAGATTCAACATCATTACCTAGCGGTGTCAACATTCCTAAGCCAGTTACGACGACTCGACGTTTAGCCACGGGTTGCCTCCAATAAGGAAATTATTTTAGGTGGGGTGTATACCAAATTTATTAGTATCATTCTATAGATAGACTAAGGGCAGCTTGAAGCTGCCCTTAAAATCAAAATGCGTAAAATTACTCAGCGTGAGCTGTAACGTAATCGATTGCAGCTTGAACTGTAGTGATCTTTTCAGCTTCTTCGTCTGGGATCTCAGTGTCGAACTCTTCTTCTAGAGCCATTACTAGTTCTACAGTGTCAAGTGAATCAGCACCTAAGTCGTCAACGAAAGAAGCTTCATGTTTTACTTCTTCTTCTTTAACACCTAGTTGCTCAATGATAATTTTCTTTACGCGTTCTTGGATGTCGCTCATTCTTCTTTCCTTTATTAAAAACGCCAATGCGTTATTTTCAGATTGCGGCGTAGTTTACGCCGCATAATTCTGTGATTCAAGGATTTGCTGATAATTACTTATCTGGTCAAACCTCTCGAATAGTATTTGTTCATTTATCGCTTATTTTAATAGCGAATTCAAGTATGTTTAAAGCAAGATCACAAAAAATTCAACAATTTTCGATAATCTTTCGTTAGCAAATTTTTGCTAACTTTCATTAAACCATGTACATCGCGCCATTTACGTGCAATGTTTCGCCTGATACATACGCAGCAGCGTCAGATGCTAAATAACATACCGCAGCAGCGATTTCGTCAGGTTGGCCTAAACGCCCTGCAGGTACATTTGCAAGCGTAGCTGCTTTTTGGTCTTCAGTCAGTTCGTCTGTCATATCTGTTTGGATAAAACCAGGTGCAACAACGTTCACTGTGATACCACGTGATGCAACTTCGCGTGCTAATGACTTAGTAAAACCAATTACACCCGCTTTCGCTGCAGCATAGTTAGCTTGACCCGCATTACCCATAGTGCCCACTACAGAACCGATATTAATGATACGGCCATTTTTCTTTTTCATCATAGGGCGTAAAACAGCCTTAGATAAACGGAAAATTGAGCTTAGGTTAGTATCGATGATGTCATCCCACTCACCGTCTTTCATACGCATTAATAAGTTATCGCGAGTAATACCTGCATTGTTAACTAATACGTCGATATCGCCTAAATCAGCCTTGATCGCAGCAAGTGTCGCCTCTATCGATTCAGGATCTGTAACGTTAAGGGCATAACCTTTACCGTTGTCACCTAGGTATTCACTGATTTTAGCAGCACCTGATTCGCTTGTAGCAGTACCCGCTACTTTTGCACCTTGTGCAACTAGCGTATTTGCAATCGCTTTACCAATACCACGGCTTGCACCAGTGATTAGGACAACCTTGCCCTCAAGAGAAAATAAATTTGTCATTCTATTCCTACTTATTTCGCTTCATCAATAGCAGCTTGCGTATTAACCGCACCACATACCATTGCTTTATCAATTCGTTTAGCAAGACCCGTTAGTACTTTACCTGGGCCAAACTCATAGCTTTGAGTGATACCTTGCGCAACTAATGCTTGTACAGTTTCAGTCCAGCGTACTGGGCTGTAAAGTTGGCGTACTAATGCATCTTTAATTGCTTCACTTGATTGCTCTGCTTTTACATCAACGTTGTTGATTACATCACACTTAGGTGTATTAAATGTTAAAGCAGCTAAATCAGCAGCTAATTTTTCAGCAGCTGGTTTCATTAGTTCACAGTGAGAAGGTACGCTTACTGCAAGTGGTAAAGCACGTTTAGCACCTGCTTCTTTACATGCTTCTGATGCACGCTCAACTGCCGCTTTGTGACCGGCAATAACAACCTGACCTGGTGAGTTGTAGTTTACTGGTGAAACAACTTCACCATTTGCTGATGCTTCACACGCTGTTTTGATTTCGTCGTCACCTAAGCCGATGATTGCAGCCATAGAACCAACACCCGCAGGTACTGCTTCTTGCATATATAAACCACGATTTTCTACTAGTTTAACGGCTTCGCTTAAGCTTACAACGCCAGCACAAACTAATGCTGAGTACTCGCCTAAACTGTGACCAGCCATAACAACATCGGCATCAGGGTTTGCGTCTAACCATTGACGGTAAATAGCAACACTAGCAGTAAGAAGTGCTGGTTGTGTACGATGGGTTTGATTTAATTCTTCTTCTGGACCATTTAGTACAAGTGCAGCTAGATCATAGCCAAGAGCTTCAGATGCTTCAGCGAATGTTGCTTTAGCAATTTGTGAATCAGCTAATAGTTCAGATAACATGCCCACAGTTTGTGAGCCTTGACCTGGAAATACGAGTGCAATTTTATGTGCCATACTTTGCTCTTATAATTAAACAAAAAAATATTCTGTAGCAGGCAGCATAACAAGTTTTAGATATGCTGCACTACTTTGTTGTTGGATGTGTTTGCTCAAAAATCGCAGCGATTTTTTCAGGGAGTTGGCGTTCGACTTCCCGCGCGGCTTCATCAATAGCAGCATGAAACGCCTTTGGTGAGGCATTGCCATGGCTTTTAACAACAATACCGCGCAATCCTACCAGACTTGCGCCGTTATACTGGTCGGGGTTCACCCGCTTGTAGAGTTTTTTTATCACTGGACGCAATAAAAACGCTAAACTTTTGTATAAGAAATGTTTGTGTAAGGCTTTGGTGAGTTTATGCATGATCAGTTTGGCAATACCTTCACAGGTTTTTAATGCCACATTACCTACAAATCCTTCGCACACAATAACATCAGCTTTTCCGCTGAAAATATCACTACCTTCACTGTAACCTGTGTAGTTGAGATATTCACACTGCTGCATTAACTGTGCAGCTTGTTTTATTCCTTCATGCCCTTTGATGTCTTCAGAGCCAATATTCAATAAACTAACTCTTGGGTTATCACACCCAAGTGCCTGCCCTGCTACCACAGAACCCATAATGCCAAATTGATAAAGGGTTTGTGCGTCACAATGCACATTAGCGCCTAAATCAAGTAAATAAACAGGGTTTTTACGTTCGGTTGGAACAGCAGAGATTAATGCAGGACGTTTTACGCCTGGAAGCATCTTTAATACATAATGCGCCATAAAAAATAAAGCGCCTGTATTACCAGAGCTAACACACGCTTGCGCTTCACCCGATTTAACTAAATCGAGGGCAACTCGCATTGATGAATCTTTTTTAGAACGAACCGCTGAAGCAGGTTCACACGCATTTGTGACGACTTCGCTACAATGGCGAATAATTAAACGAGGGTGTGAAACAGAATCGAGTGCTTCGAGTTCTTTTAGAATAACTTGCTGATTACCACATAAGATGAGTCTTAAGTTGGTATTAGCATTTACCGCTTGCACGGCAGCGGGGATAGATGAACGGGGGCCGTAATCGCCCCCCATCATATCTAACGCTATGGTTAGATTGGTCAGCATATAGCAATCTCTTAGTTAGAAATTACTTTAACGCCTTTGTAGTAACCGTCAGCAGTTACGTGGTGACGACGGTGAGTCTCACCAGAAACTTGATCTACAGTTAAAGTTGGACCACTGATCGCATCGTGTGAACGGCGCATGCCGCGTCTTGCACGAGACTTTTTGCTTTTTTGTACAGCCATTAGTCTTCTCCTAAGAATCTTTCTTAAGTTGTTTCAAAATATCAAATGGATTTGGTTTGTCATCTTTTGCTGCTAATTTACCAAAGCTAGTAGGCTCTGATGAATAACTGCATGAAGCTTCGTTGTGTGTAGGCACTATTGGAATAGCTAAAATCAGTTCGTCTTCGATTAACTCAAATACGTTGATTTCACCGTTTTCGTCCAGCTCTACTTCATCGTAACCTTCAGGTAGATGATCTGACTCTGCATCCAAACCAATTGGCGAATACACAAAGTCTTGTTCCAAATCCAACCCTAATTCTCCATTACAGCGTTGACAAGTTACAGTTACATGTGTTGATAAGTTACCACTTATTACCACTAAACCTTGCTCGTCAATTTTGCAATGAATCTTTACCGCTATTTCACCTGCTTCCTCCTGCACAACTTGCTCTAAACGAGAAAGTTTTTCAAGCGGGACAATACCGTCATACGTTAAACGATGTTGAGCTGCTTTGCTGGGATGAAGAGTGATGGGAATTTTCACCTTTTGCATAGGGGCTGCATCATATAGATAGTTAGTAAGTTAGTCAAAGTAAAAAACCAATTTTGGTAGGTTTTTAACGATCTTCTGCTTTGTTTTCGGATTCATTGTGGCTTATCCTTGGCAAAATACAATTTTCATCCAGAATTTATTATGAAACCAACACTTATATTAGCGTCAAGCTCACCATTTAGACAGCAATTATTAACTAAGTTTAACTTACCTTTTCAAAGTTTTTCTCCAGATATTGATGAGTCCCCTATCGCAGCTGAAACACCAGAGCAATTAGTGGCTCGTTTAAGCGAGCAAAAAGCCCGAGTTGCCAAACAACATTTTAGTGACGGTTTGGTGATCGGCTCTGACCAAGTTGCGGTATTCAACGATACAATTTTAGGTAAACCTCATACTAAAGAGAATGCCATTAAGCAGCTATCATCGTTTAGTGGCCATACAGTGACCTTTTTAACGGGTTTAAGTGTATTTGATATACAAAGCGATAAAGCAATTACCACCGTGGTGCCATTTGATGTGACATTTAAAAGCCTTACACATGAGCAGATCAATGCTTATTGCGATGCTGAGCAGCCATACAACTGTGCAGGCAGCTTTAAAAGTGAAGGATTAGGCATCTGTTTATTTGAAAAGCTCAGTGGCGATGACCCTAATACATTGATAGGCCTGCCACTGATCACATTAACTAAAGTGCTGGCTGAGTTTGGTGTTGACGTGTTAACGCTGCAAGGGGCGTAGTTAAAACCTGCAAAAGTTGTTGGTATGAATCAACAACACATAACGGCGTATGTTGTTGCAACTGCGCCGGGCTATGGGCACCAAAACTCACTCCAATACAAGCAATACCTGCAGCATTAGCCATTGCCATATCCAGTTGACTGTCGCCAATCATCACAGCATCACCTTTTGCTATGCCCTGCTCGTGCAATATTTGCTCAAGCATATCTGGAGATGGTTTAGACTCAGCATCATCTGAGCATTTTACATTCAAAAAGTACTGACCAAGACCTGACTCATTAAGAAGCCTATCGATACCTTCACGTCCTTTACCGGTAGCAACAGCCAATTGTATACCTGCATCACTTAACTGCTTCAAAACGGATTCTACATCTTTAAATAAAGGTGTAGGTGTTACATCTAACTCACGGTACTGTGCTTTATAACCTGCAACGAGTTCGTCGTTTAAATGTAAATGCGCCGGAAAAAGTACTTCAGTGGCTTTTGCCAGCGACAAACCAATAACGTCTTTTGCTTGTTGCTCTGTTGGAACAGGAATACCTAAGTCTCGCGCAGTATTTCGCAGGCAGGTAACAATTTTTGGCACAGAGTCCATCACTGTGCCATCCCAATCAAAAATAACCAGCTTAAACTTGTTCATTATCGGCACGTAGCTTTTTGATACAGTTTTGAAGTGCATTATCGAGTGGTGCTTCAACATGCATAGTTGTTTCGTTTTTAGGATGCATAAAACGTAAATCATGAGCGTGTAAAAACAAACGGTTTAAACCAGTCAGCTTATTCACGTATTGATCAAACTCTGCAACACCGTATTTATCATCACACGCAATTGGGTGACCTTTACATTGCGTATGCACACGAATTTGGTGAGTACGGCCAGTCACTGGCGACGCTTGCACTAATGAGCACTCAGCATATCGCTCAAGCACACGAAAACGCGTATGAGATGGTTTACCTTCGGTATTATCAACACGCACCACACGCTCACCAGACTTCAAGGTGTTTTTACGAAGTCCTTCGGTAACGTTTTTCGTTTTAGAATCCCATTGACCATCAACTAATGCCCAATAGTTTTTCTCCATGGTTTTTTCACGTAACTGTTTATGTAAATCAGTTAACACTGAACGACGTTTAGAAATAAGCAAGCAACCTGATGTGTCACGGTCTAGGCGGTGTACAAGCTCTAAACTACGCTCTTCAGGGCGAAGTACGCGAAGTGCTTCAATTAAGCCATAACTTAGGCCACTGCCACCATGCACAGCCATACCCGAAGGCTTGTTGATCACCATTAAATACTTGTCTTCAAACAAAATGGCGTCTTCAAGTTGTTTTACTTTATCGAGTTTCTTTGGCACAAACTCTTCTTTTTCGGCCACTTTTATAGGTGGAATACGAACCACATCATTTAGTTGTAGTTTGTAGACAGGTTTTATGCGTTTTTTATTTACTCGCACTTCGCCTTTACGAAGGATTTTATAAACTGCACTTTTAGGCACACCTTTTAGGTGGGTAATAAGAAAGTTATCAATACGTTGACCTAGATGGTCTTCACCTATGGTAACAAACGAAACTTGTAAGCCGGTTTTTTCTGACATTGCCTAATCACTGATTTAAGTAAATAATTTAGTTGCTAACGCGACGGTAATAGTGGGATAATCACCGTCGCGAACATAAAGTTTGCAAGTAACAACGGTGCTTTTATCACATTAATACATTCGTGAAGCATATTCTGGGTTGCCGATCATACAGATCCGCGCTAAGTTTTCCAAAGCTTTTATAATTACCCAGCCAACACGAGCGTTCAATTATCGGCGATGCGCGTAATATATTGCCTGAATAATTTGAGCACGAATGTTGATTAATGAACATAAAAAGCAATTGAACAAGATAAATTGACTGATAGTGACGACGTAGCAACGTCATTCAGAAGCAGCTGTTGTAGCAAGACATTGAATAAAAATTTGAACATGGTCGACTTCGGGACAAAACTCGTACATTAAAACCGCAGAATTGGCGGCAGTTTTGACACCTATAAGAATTTAATAACGTGAGAACATGTTATTGTCAGCCACACTTAGTGATGCTCAATGTAAGCAAACAACTTCAGGTTTTGACTTTACCCAGTCGTGAGACTGCACAAAAACAACCGTCAGAAACCACTGAACAGACGAGTTTATATCGTCATGTCAGCGACAGAATTAGTAGAGTAACAATATGAAACGTATGCTAATCAATGCGACGCAGCAAGAAGAAATGCGCGTTGCACTGGTTGATGGCCAGCGCCTGTATGATTTAGACATAGAGAGCCCAGGTCACGAACAAAAAAAAGCAAATATTTACAAGGGTAAAATTACCCGTATCGAACCGTCACTAGAAGCTGCCTTTGTTGATTATGGCGCTGAGAGACACGGTTTCCTTCCTCTTAAAGAAATAGCTCGCACCTACTTCCCACAAGGCTATACATTCCAAGGTCGTCCAAATATCCGTGACGTGATCAAAGAAGGCCAAGAAGTCATTGTGCAAGTTGATAAAGAAGAGCGTGGCCAAAAAGGCGCTGCGTTAACGACTTTTATCAGCGTTGCAGGTAGCTATTTAGTACTTATGCCTAACAACCCTCGTGCCGGTGGTATTTCTCGCCGTATCGAAGGGGATGAGCGTACTGAACTTAAAGAAGCACTAAGCCGTTTAGAACTACCTAAAGGCATGGGCTTAATTGTTCGTACTGCAGGTGTTGGTAAATCATTTGAAGAACTAGAGTACGACTTAAAAGCACTATTAGTGCATTGGCAAGCGATTCAGCAAGCTGCTGATAGCGGCCCTGCTCCGTTCTTAATTCACCAAGAAAGTAACGTAATTTTCCGCGCAATCCGTGACTATTTACGTCGTGATATTGGTGAAATTTTAATTGATAAAGCACGTGTATTTGAAGAAGCGAAAGCGCATATTGAGCGTTTCCGTCCTGACTTCATGAGCCGCGTTAAGCTTTATCAGGGCGATGTACCACTATTCACCCACTACCAAATTGAAAGCCAAATTGAGTCAGCTTTCCAACGTGAAGTTCGCTTACCATCAGGTGGTTCAATTGTAATTGACCCAACTGAAGCGCTTACGTCTATCGATATCAACTCATCTAAAGCCACTAAAGGCGGTGATATCGAAGAAACAGCACTTAATACCAACTTAGAAGCTGCAGACGAAATTGCCCGTCAATTACGTTTACGTGACTTAGGTGGTCTTATTGTTATCGACTTCATCGATATGACACCTCCACGACACCAACGCGAAGTAGAGAATCGTCTAAAAGACGCAGCTCGCCCTGACCGTGCCCGTGTACAGATTGGTAAGATCTCACGCTTTGGTCTGCTTGAAATGTCGCGTCAGCGCTTACGCCCTTCATTAGGTGAAGCAAGCCAAGGTCCATGTCCTCGTTGTAATGGTCAAGGTACGATTCGTTCTAACGAATCAATTGCACTGTCTATCCTTCGTTTAATCGAAGAAGAAGCAATCAAAGACAACACATCACAAGTAAATGCACAAGTGCCTGTGGCTGTTGCCGCTTACCTATTAAACGAAAAACGTCGTAGTGTTCAACGCATCGAAAAGCGCCATAACGTTGATGTTGTGATCATTCCTAATCAACACATGGAAACGCCACATTACGAAGTAGTTCGCTTACGTAAAGACGAAACAATCGAAACAGTAAGCTACGAGCAAGTTGTTGCTCCTGAGCCAGAAGCATTTGAAATGGCTAAAGCGCCTTCAGCACCAGTTCGTGAAGAGCCGGTTCTTAAAGGTGTTGTTATGCCTACTACACCTGCACCTCAAGCTGCACCAAAAGCTGAGCAAACGACTCCTGCGGCTAAAAAGTCAGAAGGTGGATTATTTGCTGCACTTGGTAAGTTCTTCAAGTCGTTATTCAGCAATGCCGAAGAAGAAGCTGAAAAAGAGCAAGAAGAGAAAAAAGCAGCACAAAGACGTAGCAATAATCGTCGCAACAACGACAACCGTCGTCGTAGCAACAACCAACGCCGTCGCAACTCTCGTAATAAACGTCCTGACGATGCACAAGCTAAAGAAGAAAACACAAATACTTCAAATAAGCCTGAGCAAAAAGAAGGTAACGAGAATCGCAACAAACGTCGTCGTAATTCTAACAACAGAAAACGTAATGAAAAACGTAATGATGATGTAGAACAAAAGAATAAAGACACTGCACCAGAGACGAAATCTGAGCAACCAAAGGAAACTAAACCTAAGGTTCGTCGTCAACGTCGCAACTTACGCAAAAAAGTTCGCGTAACAGATGAAAGCGCAGATGAAGCAAAAGCAGTACAAACGACTGAAACAACTGAGCAAGCACCTAAAGCTGAAAAACCAGCTAAGCCTGCAAAAGAAAAAGTAGCAGTTGAAACTGAACAAGCAGAACAGCCAGTTGCTGAAAAGCAAGTACCTGCAGAACCAGTAAAAGCTGACGCTGAGCCTAAACAAGCAGAGCAAACTGAATCGGTAGTTGAATCATCAACTGATGAAGAACAAGCTCAACCTCGTACACGCTCTCGTCGTTCACCTCGTCATTTACGTGCAGCTGGTCAACGTCGCCGTCGCCCTGAGCACGATGAAAAATCAACTGATGAGAAAGCTGATGCGCCAGCATTTATTCCTGTTGCCGATCAAGCTGCTGCTGAATATGAAGCTGAGCTAAAAGCGAAACAAGCTCAAACTGAAGAACCAGTTCAAGCTGAAGAGCCAGTTCAAGCTGAAGAGCCAGTTAAAACTGAAGAACCAGTGAAAACTGAAGAGCCAGTTAAAACTGAAGAACCAGTTAAAACTGAGGAACCAGTGAAAACTGAGGAACCAGTTAAAACTGAAGAACCAGTGAAAACTGAAGAGCCAGTGAAAACTGAAGAACCAGTTAAAACTGAAGAGCCAGTGCAAGCTGAAGAACCAGTTAAAGCTGAAGAACCAGTTAAAGCTGAAGAACCAGTTAAAGCTGAAGAGCCAGTGAAAGCTGAAGAACCAGTTAAAGCTGAGGAACCAGTGAAAGCTGAAGAGCCAGTGAAAGCTGAGGAACCAGTTAAAACTGAGGAACCAGTTAAAACTGAAGAGCCAGTTAAAACTGAAGAGCCAGTTAAAACTGAAGAACCAGTGAAAGCTGAAGAGCCAGTGAAAGCTGAAGAGCCAGTGAAAGCTGAGGAGCCAGTGAAAGCTGAAGAACCAGTTAAAGCTGAAGAACCTGCTAAAAATGAAAAAACTGTTTTAGTAAAAGGTTCAGCAAGCGCTGCAATGGCAAAACCTACGCCAGTTGCAGATAGTGAGCCAGAGCCAACACCAGCAGCTATGGCCCATGACAAGCGTACAGCTATTCCAGATAGCGGCCTTCGAGCAGGTTCAATTAAACCTGCTGGTAGAGCCCGTGCTGATATGGCAAAAACCTTAGCGGCTGATTAATTTAGTCGCTTAATAAAAAAGCCGCGTTATATAACGCGGCTTTTTTGTATGTAATGCTTTTAAATAACAACCTGTTGAGTACCTAGGTGATTGGCATAGCCACCTACAAGAACCTTATAAACACCCTGCTCATCCGAATAAACACTGGCAGAAATATGTGAACTGCACCCCATTGCTCGGCCTTGTTCAAACTTGAAATGGTTTTCTTGCTGTACAAATACGTGTTTTGATAAGTAGCATGCAAGCGCACCACTTGCGCTACCGGTTGCTGACTCTTCGGGTATACCAACCAAAGGCGCAAAGTTACGACAACTTGCGGTCAGCTCACTTTGCTCTTCACATAATTCAAAGGCATGCACACCTATCACGTTATGTTGTTGGCAGAACTCACTAAGCGCTGCCTCATCAATGACAATTTGACCTAAGTAGCCATTCGGTACAGCGACTATAATATCTGGCAATCCTGTAGTTATTACATCGATTGGCAAGCCTGTTTCTACCAGAGTCGTTTCATCAAGCCCTAATAAGCCTGCAATGTCGTCATAAGCAAAATTACCTAAGTATTTTGGCAAGGCTTGCTCCATGGTAACTTGACCGTCTTCGGCAATTGTTACGCCTAACAAGCCCGCTTTTGTTCGCTGAGTGTAATAACCAGGTTTTAATAACCCTTGTTCGAAGAGCGTAGCAAACACCGCTAGGGTTGCGTGGCCACAAAAATCAACTTCTTCAGTTGTCGTAAAAAATGACACAGCAAAGTCAACTTCATGATCTTGCGCCACAAATGCGGTTTCTGAAAAGCCAATTTCTTTTGCAACCGTCAGTTTTTCTGCGTTTGTGAGTTTATCTGCATTCAACACAACCCCTGCTGGGTTGCCGCCTGTATTATTTGCACTAAACGAGTTAACTAAAAATGCGGTTATTGTCATTATAGTTTGCCTTGGTTTAAATTAAATTCATAAAACAACATGCCATTTTCCTTAGATGCTTGCTCTTCAAAAGCCAATTTTTTTAAAAGTTTAATTGATGGTGTATTTGATTCATCAACACCTGCGATGAGTTTATGCCAGTGTGACTTAGTACCAGCGAGGTTTATAAATCCCTGCAATAACTCGAATGCAAGGCCCTGCCCCCAGTACTGCTCAGCTAATAAATAACCTATGTGAGCATCATGGCTTTCGGTATATATAAATAAAAGCCCAACAACTTCTTGATGTTGAGATTGCACCATTAATAAGCTGCACTCGTTTAGCATGTTAGCCAACCACTTTTCTGCAGCAGCTATAGAATCAATACCTTGAAAATAACCTGGTAAATTAGCAACTACAGCGGGGGTTAATATCGCCGGCAAGGCAATCGTTAATTGATGATGCTCAACCATTGACGAGCTTGCGTCTATTTCAATCACATTTAATCTTTTCGTAGTGAAAGATAAATTCATTTTTCATCACCCAGAAAAGCATTAGTTAAGCCATTTATTTGAAACAATTAAGATTGCAACACTAACGCTTATTACAGCAAATAAAAGACCTATAAGCAGTTGCTGATATGCAATGAAGATCGAAAATCCAATAGCGGCACCGATACAAAAAAGTAGTCCAGTATTAGCTTTGTTACGTTTTATCATGGTCGTGTCCCTCAACTGTTAGCTCATCCTTGATGTTTATTCTAATTTTTACTGTTTCGGTAAGTCAGGGTCGAGTTTCCCGCCTTCGTTGATATATGTGCTGTCTTTTATCAATTCCGACAAGTACCCGGCATAGCCTTTTAACTCAGGATCAGTCACCAATTTCAATGATGTTTCCAAATCGTCTAAGTAATCTACATTTTTATTTTGCTCTGCAAACTGTTTTGAGTAGTTAGTCGCCAGATAAAGATATTCAAGTCGTTTATATCCATCTAAATCTCCATTTAGGGCATGTTGAATATCTTTAAATGCTCTAGCTCGATAATTATTTGCCTTATCAAGGTTCCCTAAAGACTGCTGCCAACGAGCAAGGATTCTTAGTAACTTATTTTTAAAAAATTCATCTTTTTCGCGAAGTGCGTAAGTTTGCTCGAGCAAAGCTAATTTTTGCTCTAGAGTTGGCTTCGAAATGTGTTGAGACGAAAGAAATTCCGATATTCTCTCAATTTCTACAGGTTTAAGTTCGTCAAAATCACCAATTAAAGCTATAAAACCCGATGTTTCGCAAAACCAAATGCCATTACTATCCGTATGTGGCCAAAACACCTGGTCATATTTTGATGGCCAACTGTAAATATAACCACCATAGCTTGCAGGCTCAGCAACCTTGCATTTTGCATCCTTAACTATTGGGTCATCTACTTCTAACTCTCCCCACGTTGTTGAGTTAGCAAAAGACGATAAAACCAAAAAAGCCACCGATAACTGTTTTTTCATAAAAACTCCCTTATAAACACCTTTAAAAATTAGATTTGTTGTTACATCTTCACGATATTCACTAAAACGTTTCAAAATCAGTTAAGGGGTTATAATTGTCATTATAATTTTCAGCTGTTTGGTTTTGTGGATTAATTACCACTTGCCTGCGGCCTCCTGAGGGCATGCATTTTTTATCTCTGCAACAAGCTTTCTTTGCTGAGACGTCGGTTCACCTTCAACATTAGCTACCTCATCGACGAGATAACAAATTGAAACTGCTTGATCTTTTGTTACTTTATCTAAGCATCGCTCAATAACTTTGTGAGGTTTATCGTAAACGTCACTAGTATGCCCTAATAAATGCACACTTGAGCGTAATAAATCTGTTGCTTCTTTCATACTTAAATGAAATTCACTGTTAAAAAGAGCTAAAATTTTTTCTTTTTGTTCTTTACTCATTTCTCCATCTATTTTGGCCACTGCGACCATATATAACGCAGCCACATCCATCGGTGAATCTAACTTAAATGCAGGATTTAAATCATGGTGTTTTCTGAACTTACGACGTCGGTGCCAGCTAAAAGGATTCAACCAACCAATATCTATCCCACCTTCTTGAAGTCGATTCAGTAACACCAAAATGGTCACTACAATACCTAAAACACCTAATACAACATGCATAGTTTTTCCTTATTTTTATCGCAGTCAATTGTTATTTATTTTTTAAATTCTTCAGCTGTAAAATTGCTTTTAAATGTGAAAGCATGTGGTGTGTCGCCGTTTTCTCGCAGATACTGCAACCTCTCTAATGCCTCTTGAGGGGTTGGAATATGGTTATCTTCAAGCCACCATAAAACATAGCTATCTTCTGCTAAGCGGTGAAACCATTCACCTTTTCTGCGCATAAAATCTCTGTGGTGAGTACGAAACATAAAATTTTTGAGATCTTCAACGCTTTCCCACACAGACATATTGATTATCATATTCGGATCATCAAAAATTTTAATATTTGTGGCATCACCAGATTCGTCTTTTAATCGCCATACAAAACCAGCACTGCTTTCAGCAACGCCATTTATTAAATCAAGATTATCAACAAAATCTTTTATTTCTGGCGCATCTAATGGATATTTAGCAAGAGCGATATTCAATTGAGCAAGTTTCATTTATGACTCTCCTTAGCCATCGGGGAAGTTTGTACCTTGAGTGTATTAAAACTAAGCGATACTGAAAGAAAAGAAAAGCACTTTTACGCCTTCCACTATTCGAATTTTTATATTAATCATGCTAAAAACCATCTGTAGATGTTTTACTAAATCAATGATGGCAAATGGAATTACTTTTCCTAATCTCCGCCACCGCAATCACCGCCGCCGTCAGAACATGAACTGTCTGATGAACTAAAGCAAAGTAAATATTAGAAGTAAATTTTTACTTAAGCTTAGGTAAAGCGAGTTGAAATTCTAAAGCTGTAAATTCATTTCTAGTGTAAGGCCCAAAAACAAACTCATTATGTTCTGCATATTTATGATCGTTCACTTTATCAATATAAAAGTAAGAACAGATATTTTCAGGGCAAGCCAAAACCGAAATGTATTTATCGTTAGACGCAATCAATTTAGGTTCATCTATACGTCCAATGAATGCACCTTCACCAAGCGAGTAGCCTAACTTTTTTGAGTTATCACTAAAATAGACTTGATATGGAGGTTCTTCCCAAAGCGGTGAACAACCAAGAACAAACAGTGATATGAATAATATAAGTTTCTTTGTCATTAATATACGAGCTAATTTTTGTTGTTATTTAACCATTCAAAATACTTCTCTAAGAACAAATGAGCATCACCCAACACAAGTTTATCATGTGCCATTACAAGCTTCTTAGCATGCCAACCTAGCATGGTATTAAGATAGCTTTTGATCCTTAATCTCTTGGCATATAAGTTTAAACTTTGCTTTTTTAAAGCGATTCATAAAAGAGTTTAAATAAATTAACTGACCGTATTCATCCATCGTTGACTCTCTGTGAGATACACCTAACCAATGCTGGTAAAAGTCATCAAAGTCAGAATAAGCAATTTCTTTTGAGGCCCCTTCTACTAACCAACAATGTTCTATATCTATAAAATCGAGATTAATTGTTTTGCTTAAACTCAGCCCGTGCATTGCAAGCAATAATTTGAGCTCTTCTAAATTATTCAGGCATACAGATTCTTGCAACTCAAACCGAGACTCTAAGTTATTTAACATATTAGTATCTAAACTATTTGACGCTACAAAACTATAGTGATGCAATGTTTCTTCCTTGTAGTAGTAATAGTGTTTTAAAGTACCCAAAACTAAAAAGCCCAGCAAGTGCTGGGCTATAAAACGAGTATCTATCGGCTTATCACTTAAGACTTAGAGCTTTAAGCTTGAGCCAAATTAACTTTCGTCTTGCTCCATAAAGCGCTGAAGCTGGTCTTTAAGATTAGGTGGAATACCTTTAATCACTAGTGTATCGGTTGCTTCGTTGTACATTACGCGCTCACCTAAATGTTTACGTTCAAAGCTCACGCTAACACCGCCGCCCATGCCAGAAAACTTCACCATGCTGGTAACTGTTTTTTTATCAACAGGGAACGACTCTTCTAAGTCATAACTTTGCTCTTGGCAGAAGCTTTCAAATGGACTGTCGTCATTTTTCGATAAGGTTGCAGAAAGCTCTTTAACGTTGGCATCTTCACCTGTGGTTACGCAATCATTACAGTAATCAAAAACTTGCTTACGTAGCTCATCTTTCTCTGACTTGTCGTATTGTTGCTCAGATAAATAGTCTTCTACAGCACTAAGCATAACTTGGCTTTGCTGTTTAGGATCAATGCCCTCTTCGCAGCCTAAAAAGTCTAAAAAGAAGTCAGCCACTTTACGACCTGCACGACCTTTAATAAACGACACATAGCGATTATCTTCTGGTTGTGTATCCCACGCAGTTAAATCTACACGTGCAGCTAGTTGCATACGCGAAATATCTAAGTGACGAGATGACGCTAAATCAAGCTCAGAAGTAATTGAGTAATGCTCTTTAATATTGATCATCGCAATTAACAAAAAGTCACTTGCAACATATTGATAATGGCAAAAAACTAAATAACCCGTTTCGTTAAAGGCATACTTATTTAACTCTTCTTTTAGCACATTTGTTGCTTGCTCTGTCATGTGCCAAAAACCAAGTTCGTCATTACGGTAACTTTGCATAGCCGAAGCAACAATGCTGTTTTTCTCGCCGCTGAATGCACAGTAGCCTTTACCTGGCTTACCATTATATGCATGGTGTAGCTGCTCTATAAAAACGGCTACTTTATCGTTAACAACCATCTCATCATTGCGTAAATGAATATCTGTATCGTCATCTTTTTTGTCTACATAATGAACGACTAATTTTTTAACATCTATTGTCATCTTTGTTTTTCACGCCTCTGGTGTTAAAATACGGGAATATAACTCTTTTTATCGAACCAACTGATGCCTATCATATCAAAATATTCTAATGAGCAAGTAGAACAAATCGTTGATCAGCTGATTGATGTACTAACAGAGCACAAAGCGCCTGTTGATTTAAGCCTTATGTGTTTAGGAAATTCTATCACGCATATTTTAAAAGAGCATGTACCATCAGAGAAAAGACAAGCTGTTGCCGACAACTTTGCCAAAGCATTAGCGCAGTCGGTTAAATAAGATTTATGAATTTATCGCAACAAAGTCAGTTTTCTTCAAAAGTAAGTCAGCTTTTAAGTTGGGGCCATTGGTTCACCTTTGCAAACATAGGTTTAGTGCTATTTATTAGCTTAAGCTACTTAGTTGCAGACAGTGCACCGACAACCTTCATGGGCTATTTATACATGCTCGTGACCTGGTTAAGCCACACCAGCTTTATTACTTTTATTGCCTTTGTTTTAACGATATTTCCATTAAGCTTAGTGTTTCCATACCCTCGGCATATCCGAGGGATGGCAGCCATTATTGCAACCCTCGGTGCGTCATTCTTAACGCTTGATGCCTATGTATATTTTAACTTGGGTTATCACTTAAATACGTCTGCTCTACCTGAAATCGTTTCTTTGTTGTGGCACCGCTTAACAAGCTCACCAGCATTAACAACGATTCTTGCAGGCGGCATTGTGCTGCTAATTTTAGCGTTCCAGTTATTAGTCAGTAACTACACCTGGCACCACTTAGCGCGTTTAAAACAATATAAGTTCCCGCGCTATGCAACCAGCACTATTTTAGTGTGCTTTGCACTTAGCCACAGTATTCATATTTGGGCTGATGCCAATTTAAAATTTGATATTACTAAACAAGATAATGTATTGCCGTTGTCTTACCCTACAACAGCTAAAAGCTTATTAGCTAAAAACGATTTGCTAGATCTAGAAAGCTATAAAGAAGCACACGATGTGAGGCTTGACCCACATAATATTGATTACTTAGCACCTACTCCACTTGCCGAGTGTAAAGCTGAGTCGAGTGCGACTATCGATATTTTAGTATTTGAGAATAATGCTGACCTAGAGCAATTTGTTGCCACTGAGCCTGCACTACGCAAGACAGACTTGTTCTTACAACCTGTAGAAACCGAAGATACGTTATTTAGTTTAGTGTACGGTCTGCCAGCATTTTACAAAGCCCCTATTCTAGACAAACAGCAACTGCCTGTGTGGCTTGCTGATAATCGCTCAATTCAAATTAATGGTTTTGAGCAATTCGAATTTATTAATAACGACGACCAAAACCCAGCGGTTCGCCTTGTACGTGCAGAAGCTACAACACAAGCGCGTGAATCTGCTAATGCCGTATTTGCCTTTAGTCTTGCACAGCAAAGCAATGGTATTGTTACAGCCTCTCGCTTATACAGCTCAGATAAAAAAGTTGTACAAACCGAAGGCCTTATTCAACCAAGTGATATTATCGCCACCAGCGTAGGCCATTATTTAGGTTGCAAAACCCTAGCTAAACAAAGCATGTTGGGTAGTAACTTATACAAACGCCATGACGACACTGGTGTTAACTACTCGCAAAATGTGTTCATCGCATTTAAAAAAGACAGAATTACTCTGATAGATTCAGACGGTAACTTTAAAAACATTTCAGCAGCGCAAGGCTTTGCCATTGAACAAGGCTTAGATATTCCATTCTTAGTGCAAAGCATTAAAAAGCTGAAACGATATACGCCCTAGCTCTTATTGATAAATCAATATTTCGAGCTAGCTTTAGATATTAGACACCTTATTTGATTAGGAGACACGGACGTCATGAAAGCCATAATCATTTATCTAATATCACTTACACTACTTTGTTTTACTAGTACCTCACTTGCTGCAACCACAGAATACTATAAATGTGTCACAGACAGAGGCACCGTATTTAGTGAGTTCCCCTGTGGTAGCCGTGCAACCAAGCATAAAATTCAAGTAACCGACCCAGACTTACAAGCTCCGCAAAACTTTGTTAAAGAGCTCAACGAGCTTGAGCGCCAGCAAATTATTAGAAACCTCGAAGCTGAAATTCGCAGCTATAAGCACCGTTTAGATATTTTAAGCCGTGATCGAGACCGAGCTCAGTACCAGCAAGAACAGCGCTTAAACCGAATTTTGTCTGATAAAGAAGCGAAGCAAATTAATAAAGACATTAAAAAACAGCTAAAAGCAATTAACAAGCAATACGGGCGCGACGTAAAAAGCGTTAATAAAAAACTCGCAAAACTTGAGAAAAAACTAGCTCGCTATAATTAAATACACTTTACTATTGGGTTTGAAGAATAAATAACATATTCTTAACACCAATAGAGTTATTGCTCTATGTTGGTATAAGTAAGGAGTTTATATGCAGCCACAACACATTGCAGAGTTAATTTTATCTGGGTTTCGCAATCACTATAAACTCTTTCAAGCAATCACCGCCAAAGCACCACTCGCGTTTGCACATCGAGATTGGCAAAAAATAAATGAGATAAGCAAACTCAGAATTAGCCATTACGATGATCGGGTTAATGAAACCATTGCTAAGCTAAAGTCGCTCAACGAACAGCAAATTATTACCTTAGATCAAACCTGCTGGCTCGAAACCAAACAGCTCTATCAGCAGTTTTTGTGCTTTCACCCTCAGGCAGAACTCGCCGAAACTTTTTACAACTCAGTTTTTTGTCGTTTATTTCATCGTCGTTATTTTAATAATGACTTTATCTTTGTAAAAGCAACGCTTGCAGATGCCCCCGCACTACCAATGGAAGTTGAATACCGCAGTTACCACCCTGTTGTTGATGGCTTAAGACCTACGATACGCAAAATTATTAATCAGTTTGATTTTAAAGCGCCCTTTGTTGATTTAGAACGCGATATTCGCTTGCTGGTAAAAGCCTTTTATAAACAAGCGCCCGACACACATCACCAAGCATGGCAAATGCGCTTTGATATATTGCAAGCCCCGTTTTACCGAAACAAAGCGGCTTATATTGTTGGCCGTGTGGTATCAGAAAGTGGCGTACAGCCATTTATTATTGCGGTATTGCACCATGAAGACAAAGGGCTATACCTTGATGCCCTACTCACCAAATCATCGCAAATGCGGGTTATCTTTGGTTTTGCGCGTGCTTATTTTATGGTTGAAACCCACGCGCCATCAGCGTTAGTACGCTTTTTAAATCAACTTATGCCAAACAAGACCCTGGCAGAGCTTTACAATGCAATAGGCTTTCATAAACAAGGTAAGACCGAGTTTTACCGAGAGTTTTTAAGTCATTTAGATCATTCGAACGATCAGCTTGTAATTGCCCCTGGTACACCGGGTATGGTGATGATGGTATTTACCCTGCCTTCGTTTGGCTATGTGTTTAAAGTCATTAAAGACACCTTTGGAGAAAGCAAACCCTTTGGCCGCGATACCGTATTAAAACGCTATCAATTAGTAAAAAGCCATGACCGTGTTGGCCGCATGGCCGACACCATAGAGTATTCGAACGTCGTATTTCCACTAGCCCGATTTGATAGTAAATTACTTGCAGAGTTACATAAAACCATTGGTTCTTCGATGATTATTGAAGGCGAATGGTTAATCATCAAGCATTTGTATATAGAAAGACGGATGACACCGTTAAATCTGTATCTTGAAAATGCCAGTGAACAACAAGCGTTTGAAGCAATAGAAGAATATGGCCAAGCTTTAAAAGAAATGATCGCTGTAAATATTTTCCCAGGCGACATGTTGTTGAAAAACTTTGGGGTGAGTAAACATAACCGCATTATTTTTTACGACTATGATGAAGTTCAGTACCTAACAGACATGAACTTTCGCGCCTTACCAAAAGCAAAGTCATACGATGATTACTTGACCAATGAGCAAAGTTACTCTGTGGCACCACAAGATGTGTTTCCAGAGCAATTATGTACCTTTGTGACGGCAAACCCGGTGTATAAGCAGTATTTATTGAGTACACACCCAGAGCTTGAAGATCCAGCCTATTGGCGACAAGCACAATACAATTATAAGCAAGGTGTAGTTAGCCACATTTATCCATACCCTGCTGCACAACGATTTATCCATTATTGGTAAACACCAAGGACACACAATGAATATAAGTAAAATAGATTTAAACTTACTTGTTTACCTAGATACTTTACTAAGGGAGTGTAATGTAACTAAAGCTGCTAACCAGCTAAGCATTACCCAGCCTGCCATGAGTAATGGCTTAAAAAGACTCCGTAATTTATTTAACGACCCTATTTTAGTGCGTACCAGCGAAGGTATGGTACCAACAGAGCGCGCAAAAGAATTACAGCCGGTGATCCGCGGCATTTTAATGACTCTTGAAGAAACACTTGCCCCAAACCGCGAATTTGAAGCATCACAAAGTAAACGTGTTTTTCGTATCATGGCCAGTGACTACGCAGCAAGCACTCTTGCCCCACGCTTATTAAGTAAATTACACGAAGAAGCGCCCGATACCACACTCGATATTTTGACCCCAAGTGATGTAACCTTCCACGATGTTGAAAACGGTAAGGTAGATATGGCTATCAACCGTTTTGAAAACTTACCGCAATCGTTTCACTATAAACAAATCTGGAAAGACAGCTTTTGTTGCCTAGTAAAAGCAGATAACCCAATTATCAAAGACTTTAGCCTCGACAGCTATTTAAAAGCGCGTCATATCTGGGTAAGTAAAACAGGCTTTGGTGTAGGTGTTGGTATGGACCCTAAAGATGTGCAAAAACTAGGTTGGGTTGATGAAGCGCTCGCTCACTTTGGTAAACACCGTAATATTGCCACCTTTACCCGTAACTACCATGTAGCTATTCACTTAGCGAAAGAACAAAACTTGGTTGCAACGCTGCCTTCAAAAGCCGCAAATATTTATTTAGACGATCCGGGCCTGAAAATTCTTGAGCCGCCATTCCCTATTCCGCCGTTTGAGCTCGATATGATTTGGAGCCCGCTATTACACCGTGATGCAAGCCATATTTGGTTACGCCAAAAGGTTGCAGAAGTAGCCGACGAGCTTAAGTAAGATTTTACCAACCAAATTGTAATTATTGCTGATAAGCAAAGTGTTAGCTTAGCTTATCAGCAACTTTCCTCCCGCTAAAAACCATTAACCACCTGAAATATAATAACTTTATATTTAAGTGATGAACTGGAATATGCTTTGCAAATATCTAATTGCATTGTTTTTAATATTCAAAAAGAGGTCATTATGAATACTCATCAAGGACAAGACGTTCATCATATTGCAGATATCATCCAAGTTATGAATAGCGGTATCGATTTTTATGAAAAAGCACAGGAAAAAGTAACCGACCCAAGCATTATTGCCTTATTTCAACGCATGATAGATGCGCGTAAAGTAAGTGTTGAGCGCTTACAACCTTATGCTATTAACGAAAATGGCGAGCGCGAAAATGGCTCTGATTTTGCTGTAGAAGCGCGTAAAGCTTATACATCAGTAATCACCAAACTCGGTGCCGACAAAAACGCCACCTATGTTAGCGAACTTGAAGAAGTTGAAGATAAAACACTAGCAGAGATCAAACACGCGCTTAAAAAACCACAACCACATGATTGTGAAGCCGCGTTATCAAAAACCCTGCTGACAATTCAAAGTTGTCATGCCGAAATGAGTAAAATGAAAAAGCATTAAATTGTGAGAGTGCAAAGCCCAGTTAAGCTGGGCTTTTATCTGTATAGATATACATGAGCAGTTTGTATCTTATCTGAGAGTTTAACTACTAGGCTTAAACTTCACCTAATGCTAGCTATTTACTATCTCAGTAGTATTCGTAAAGCCAGTTTAAATAGAAGTTATAGAACCTATAATCGTTAAAAACTAGTAATTGTTATTTTCCTGCTTAGGCAAATTACTAGATTTACCCAGTTATTATTTTTGAATCTTCCTTTTGACTTTTCTTAAAAACTTTATTCAATAAGCTCGGCTGACTTCTCTTTTTATACTTTTTAATTATCTCGCCGTGTATTACTGTTATACTCTCAGTGAAGTCTTTATAGATTCCTGTAAAGAACTTATCTTTATTTTCCTTAGTAACCCCCTCTAATACTTCTTGAAGTGGAAAATCTAGCTCATCATCTTCATCTTTATTATAATCTGATATTTTTTCCAAATTAGATGTTAAAAACTCAAAGTAAACTCCGGATGAAATTAAATTAAAAATAATTGGTTGCAAAAGCTTCATATGAAAATATGTGCTCTCATTATCGTTAAACTCAATTCTTAAGCCTATTGATATACTTTTTTTCTCTATCTTATTTTTCTCATCTACGGATTTAGAAGCTTTTACTGAGTTTGGTGCTCTGAAAGGTATTGCAACAGACTGAATTACTTTTTCTATACCGTTGTGCATTGTGTGCCCGTCAATTTCTGCTTTTACTGTTTCAACATTAAACATCTCTTTAAAGCAAGGTATATAATAATATTTAGCGTAATTATCAAAATCTTCTGCACTTAAAAAACTTAACACTGCGCCATACTTTCTTTCTTGCTCAGCAAATTTTACCGATTTATAAAAATTCCTAATATCATGAATACTTTGCTTCTTTATATAAACAGCAGCATAATATTCTTGAAGTGATTTATGTGAAAAAGCTAATAGGTCATAGCCATCACTACATAAAATTCCAGTACACTGCTTTATGACATTAACTAAGTTTTTAGAGCAAATACCTTCATAACATTCGCTACTTATAGCTTCTTTCATATAAGCAGAAGCTTCTCTATTAGTAAATGTATCCATATTTTCGCTAAAAGTAGTGAAACAAAAAACACTAAAAACATCTTCTATTTGGTGATCATTAAGAGGAATGTCTATACCGCGATCTATTTTTTTACCTGGCTTAAGTGAATCATGATGGGTAAGAAGAGTGATGAATATTTTTTTGTAAAAATCAGCAAGATTATCTGGTATTTTTGACCAAGCTCTATATGTTATAAAAAGTAAAATAGCTAAAATAGGAGTTTTTGTGATTTCTTCTATGCTTGGATACTTTTGAATTTGTTCAATAGCATCATCTGTTAAATCAACATTATTATTAGATATATTAAGAAACAAGTTTCTAACATTATCTTTTGTAAGCTCAAGCACATTGTAATTACTAATAAAAGGCTCGGTTGTTATAAGTGTATCAGGACGTGTCGTTACAATAATGGTGATCTTTGGGTATGCTCGAGATAGATCTTTAATCAAAGCTAAAGCTTCATCATGTGCTGCTGGATGTATCTCATCAAAACCATCTAAAAACACCTTTATGTAACCATTTTTCAAAAGTCTAGCAACGCCTTTTTCTGATATTTTTAAATTATGGCGTTCGAACCATGTTGAAAGCTGCTGTAAAAAGTCAAATTCAGTAGATAAATACTTAAGCTCAAAAAAGATTGGAATAGTGTTCCCTGATTTAAGCTCATTTATTAACATCTTTCGTAAAAATGTAGACTTACCTTGCCCAGCTCGGCCTATTATATTTGTAATACCCTCGCTGTAAAAACTCAGATTAGAAATTTCATACTGCTTTTCTAGTTCATTGATTGGAGACATAAAAAGAGGTACATATACGTCATCTATGAATACATCTTGCTGTCTTGAGTAGAGGGTTCTAATATTTATATACTCGTCACAAGCTTTACAAAATGCGATGAGATCCTCCTCATTAAAAGATGCTGAGAATTCTTCAGCAACTTTATTCCATCCTAAATCAACAAATTTCTTAACTAAATTTGTTGTCAGACTGGTTAGCCCTTTGATTGCAATCCCTTCCAATATTCCCATTAGATTTCCTGTATTTCAAATACTTAAAAGCCGTATAGTGCCTAAAGAACAGGCGTTTTAGCGGCATGTGGTTTGTTTTACATAATCACTTTTCGGACTGAGTTGAAATTACTAACGCTATGGATTTATTTATAAAGAGGCATTTTGGGGGACTCTAATTTAATCTTCTTTGCTATTATTTGAACTTTCCAAGCATTTCTCAGTGTTGATTATGCTTCCATTACACCTAAACCTGGCTATTTTAGCAACTATTAATTTACATATGTAAGATTAAAAACCACTCAAATAAACAGGTTAAACACTTTATGTTAGTAAATAATCTTTTAGCTAGTTCGTTAGCTTGGCTGTGGTTACCGCTCCATAGTTTTATTTTATTATATTCGACTAACAGGTTTATTAATTCCTTTTAATCAAACCTGACAGATACACTTAAGATTTATTGCCCCGTTAAACGCTTTGCAAATGAAATTGCATAAGCTGTTGAGCGTAATTTAAGTACTTTGTCATCACTTGGCATAAAGCCTTTAGATAGTAGATTTGGATCATAGTTAGTAAGGTCGCAGCCTGATTCACCTGTCGATTCTATGGTGAGCTTTCCTAAATTAATTGTTTTGCGATCAGCGGGCCAACGAACTGAAGGGTCAGTTAATGCATCACCGGGCTCGGCTAATTCAGCTTGAAAACGATAATGAACCTTCCCTTTTGCGAAATCTTCTTCAAGTCGCTTAGCCAGAAATGATTTAGGGAAGGTTTTCATTTGCTCTTCTGTTAACACCTGTTCTGGCTCTTCTGGCACCATGGTCCATCTAAAGGCATGTTTAGCGCCCTTTTCATCAACCATGTAAAAGGTATGCACACCAAAATAACGCGAAGACACATACGATGCTGGCGGGTTATGGCTTTGCAGCCAATTAAATTGCCCTAAGGTACTCGGGTTTTGCTCTCTGTATGCTTTTACTTTTGCAAAATCGATTTGCCCTGTTTTTTCGTCAGGTACTAAGGTACTAAGCAAACCAAAAAATGCTTCTGGGCTGTTACCTGCAAATACAGGCGTAGTAAGCCCTGCAATATTATGTACATCACCATTTTCTAGCACAAACTGCACCCCCATCCCGCGTGGAGAACGTGATGTTTCATCAGCGTGAGGGTTACCCCCGCCCATAGAAAAACGAATATTTGCTTTTGATGGTGCGTTAAATAAAGGGCTGATTGAATACTGCTTTGCTGCTTGATTAGGTGTAAATGTGCCAACAGCGCACACCCCTTTGGCGTGACCTTTTCTGATTCCGGGGTGCTTCCCTGAAAGCTTTTCAAATAAATTGATAAAATCTTGCCCGTTTACTGGTTGCTCAGCAAAGCTTGCTATTGGTAAAACAAGGCACACAGCACAAACTAAAGACTTAACTTTTAGCATTTATCCATCCTTTAAACTTAGTTCCAACAAACATGACCTGACTAACCTGAAAATCATTTCATCAAAGCTAATAAATATTTTCACCAACAAAAACGCTACAAACATTTAATAAACTTAGAATATTTATTTAACTACCGTATTTTTAAAAGCTGCTAACTTTAAATTTAGGATCCTAAAAACTGCTGTGGCGCCCAGCATTTTAAAAATAATCCGTGGTATTAATCACGACTATGGCTAGTCCACTTAATCGTAAATTTTGTGGCTTGGCAAAAACAACAAGGACCTAATTATGGTGAAACAACATAAAAAAACCACTGCAAACGCTGATGTAGATATGACTCCAATGCTCGATATTGTGTTTATCTTGCTGATATTTTTTATCGTCACAACCTCATTTGTTAAAGAGCGCGCTATTGAAGTAAATCGCCCTTTAGCAAAACCAAGTCTAGAAAGCCCTATAAAACAAGCGCAATTTACTATCACTGAAAACGACAGTATTTACTTTGCAAACCGGCTTATCACACCAGAGCAAATAATAGCTAACCTGGCGTTATTTGCCGCACAGTTTGAAATGACCAACGTGCAAGTAACAGCAAGTGAGCAAAGCAGCCACAAAACCTTAGTAACCTTGCTTGATAAAATAAAACAATATCAAGATGTGCCAATTTCTATAAGCACGTCTTTATAACTAAAAAAAGGGCCTAACGGCCCTTTGCAAGTTAAATAATAAAGGAATCTAAAGGGAGTTTAGAACTTGTACTCTGCACCTACGTAGTAGTACGCACCGTTAAAACCAAATGGTGCTGAACGACGTGAGTAAGTGAATACACCAGGGCTTGAAACAATTGTGTTGCCGCTAGCATCAACAATCGTACCCGAGCGTGAATTACCAATGGTGTTCTTATCTGGATAAACATCAAATAAGTTATTTGCACCAATGTTAAATGATAGGTTTTCGTTAAAGAAGTAGTTAACTTTAACATCAGTTAAGATTTCAGCACCGTATGTTTGACGGCCACCATCTTCAACTGTGTATTCACCGTAACGGTTTAGAGATAGGTTTACAGTCCAATCTTCTAAACGGTAAAGCGCGCTTAAGTTAATGCGATCTTCTGGTTGCCATTCTTCAATAATTGATGTTTCTTGGGCAGAAAACACATCTTCTACCGGAATAGTCTCAAGACCACTGCCTGATGGCGTAAATAAATCAACTACATCTGTTTTAGTGAAGTTAGCAGCAAAGGTGAAATCTAGCGTACCGCCAAGGCCTTCTGTATTCCATGTAGCAACTAAATCAACACCTTCTGTTTCTGTGTCTGCACCATTTAAGAAGAACTGACCCGCACCTGCGCCTGAGCTTTCAAGTGCAGCATCTAGCGTATCTGATAAACCTTTACCTAAACGGTTAGAAATAACGATACGGTCGTCGATATCAATCGAGTAGTAATCAACGGTTAAATTGATATTGTCGGTTACGTTATACACAATACCTAAACTACGGTTTTGTGATTTCTCTTCTTTTAGCTTAGGAATACCAATTGATTGCGCTAAGGTACTGTCGTTTCTAAACGTACCTACTTGCTCAGCCACTAAGCTGCCATCATCGCCTACAACAAACTGTGTACTTACGTTATTAAAGTAAAGTTGTTGCATAGAAGGTGCTCTAAAACCTGTGCTTAATGCACCACGTAGAGACACATCTTCAGTGACAGACCAGTTACCCGCTAACTTAAAGTTAACAGTATCTCCAAAGCCTTTGTAGTTATCGTAACGTACCGCACCTGAAATAATTACATCATCGATAACATAGGTTTCTGCATCCATATAGAATGAGATCACATCGCGCGACTCATCAACTGATGATGCCGGATCTGAACCACCAAAACCTTGCGTGCCGCTTGCAGCGTCAACACTACCAACCCCGCCATTCAAGCCAGAATAGATGCTCATACCATCAACAGTGTCGTAATCACGGTATGCGTTTTCGCTACCTTCAAGAATACGGAACTCATCAGTACGAAGCTCAGCACCTAGTGCTAATGAAAAGTTGTCGTAATCTTTAGTGTAATCAAGATTTAAAGTTTGCAGCGATAACTCAAGGCCATATGCATACGCTGAACGCGGGATAGTGGCACGAATTTCATCAGCCGTTAAACCTTGGTCATAGCGAAGGTAGTTAGCGTAAGAGCCGTTGATAGTGTCGCTTGTGGTGTAATCAATGCTGTTTTCACCGTAGGTGTACGATAAATCAATGCTTGAATCATTATCGAACGATTTTTTATAACCAAAGTTATAAGACACGTCATCAATGACAGTATTAATTTTTGGTAAGAAACCCATAGGAATGGTTGCATCACCATCTTGTAATACAGGGTTGCCATTTGCATTTGCGTTATGACGGAAAAACGCAGCTGATTCGTTTTCACGATTTGAATAAGTGATAAAGCCATATAGCTCACCACCAGCAAGCTCATAGCCTGTGTTAACGGTTAGAGCGAATTGTTGTGAATCTGCATCACCAATTCTAAACGTATCACGAGGTGCCGTTAACTCACGAGGGTCGCCTGCTAAAAGCGTACCGTCATCAAGTTCAGTACAGCCGTAAAATTGACATGAGCCATGAAGACCTGCACGGTTAGTAGGCGCACGGTCACGGTAGTTAATTGTGGTGTTTAAATAACCTTCGTCACCTAAAGCAAAACCTTTGTTGAAATCTACAGTTACAGTTTCGCCATCACCTTCTGAATACTCACCGTAGTTGATAGCCGCTTTACCGCCCTCTTCAGCGTCTTTTAATACGATATTAATAACACCTGCAATGGCATCTGAACCATATTGCGCAGCAGCACCATCACGTAATACTTCAATACGTTTGATTGCAGCAGCAGGAATAGCATTCATGTCGGTACCCGCCGTACCACGACCTACTGACGTATTAATGTGAATAAGGCTCGCTTGGTGGCGGCGTTTACCATTGATAAGAACTAAGGTTTGATCTGGCCCTAAGCCACGTAATGTTGCAGGACGAAGTGCATCAGTACCATCACTGATAGACGAGCTTGAAAAGTTAAAAGACGGTGCAATAGCCTGAAGCATACGGCCTACTTCTGTTTGACCTGTATTCTCGAGTGCTTCGGCACTTAAAATATCAACCGGAACCGGTAAATCTTCAACCGAGCGTCCTGCTACACGGCTACCGACAACGGCAATTTTTTCGATGTTTTGTTCTGCTGATTGATCTTCTGCTAACGCTTGCGTATTGGCGGCAAGCAGTAATGGCACGACTGCAGCGCTGACCCCTGATACTTTGATCATGTTATTATCTATCCTATCTACTTGTTTGAGTTTTATACTCAGCAAGCCTTGTTGATCAACAACCGCATCGAGCTCAGTGCCTTCTAGCATCGCATTCAGTGCATCAAGTTTGGTGTAAAAACCAAACACAGATTGCGCTTGATATTGCTTTGCTAATTCGAAAGAAAAAATGACTGTTTGTTCGGTTTGCTTTGCAAATTCGATTAACGCCAAATCAGCTCGTTGCGCTTTGATGTCAAATTGCAGCATCTGTTTTTCAGCCGCTATTGCTACTTGGCCTGCTGTGAGGCCATAAATAACAAAAGAGGCAGGTAACAATGGCAATTGCTTACTGCGCAATTTAAACAAACAAGTGAGGAAGAAAAATCCGCTATGTAAATTTAACTTTTTTTTAATTAATTTTTTGTGACGAGAAGGTGGCGCACAATTAACATCATTACATTGGCGTATTCTCATGGGCAGAACTAACCTTTTGCAGCGATAGTTAAACTAACACGATGTTCACCTAAACGTTGATGTTCTACACCTAAGTTGGCCTGTAAAGAATCAAGCAAACCTTTAATGTCGCCAGTTTTAAACACACCAGCCACTTTTAATGAGGCAAGTTCTGGGTCATTTAATTCAAAACGTGTTGCAGTATAACGGCTTACTTCTTGTAGAGCTTCGCCTAAAGACTCACCATTAAAAATCAGCATTTCTTGTTGCCATGCCAAATCACGCTGAACGTCATCAACCGATAACTGTTTAATTGGCTCAGTTTTACTTTGTTTTATCAGGGCTTTCTCACCAGATACAACAACATTAGCGCGAAGTGCTTTAATATCTGCACTGTTATCTGAGGCATCTTTTAAACGATTAAAGTCGCTAGCATCAATCTGAGTATTCGGATCAGCAATCATCACCTTGCCCTCAGTCACTACTAGCTCTAAGTCTGAAGCAGTATTTCGCTGAACATTAAACACTGTACCAAGTGCAGTAAATGATTTATCACCAGCAATAACCGTAAACGGACGGCTCGGATCTTTGGCTACATTGAAGCGCCCTTCTCCTCGGCTCAAAATCAACTGACGGCGATCGCCTGAGTAGGCAACTTCGAGTTTAGTATTGGTATTAAGCTGCACAATAGTGCTGTCTGGTAACACAAATTCAGCTTGCTCACCCACTTTTGTGCGGTAAATTTTGCTGAATTTGGCGTAATCGTTTTCTTCGCTTTGCCAATAGCTTGAATAAATAAGCATGATAGAACCAAGCAGCATTGCCACTAAAAAGCTAGCAGCGGTTGCCATACCAAAGACTGCAGGTTGTTTTTGCGGTGCTTTATAAGGAAACAAACTACTTAACTCATTAAGTACACTCATTTCATCCCATAAGGTCGCAAGTTCAAATAATGCCTCTTGATGAGCCGCACTTTGGTGAGCCCATAAATGTAATTGGCTTACTTCATCTTTAGATAGGCCACGATCAATGGCACTGATCCATTGACTCGCTTGCTCTTGAATCATGTCTTTTGATGAAAATGGATGGACATTACTCATTTGTTCACCTCTTTTGCAGTGAACTCTGTGGTTGGGGTAAATGCCTGGGGTTGTACATCGTGTGATTTCATTGCTCGGTGAACATGTAATAAGCCTTTGGCTATATGTTTTTCAACAGTACTTTCGCTAAGACTCATTTTAGCTGCAATTTCCTTTTGGCTTAAGCCATAGACTTTTTTTAAGATAAAACATTTTTTAACCTGAGGGCTTAATTCGTTAGTCACTCGGCAAAAAAACAAAAAACGCTCTTTAGAAGTCACTTCATCTTCAAGTGCCATTGAACGCATGTGATGCTCAACCTGCTGTTGTTCATCTAACGATTCTTTGTATTTATTGTCCCATTTAGCAATATGATTTAGCGCCAAATGCTTAGCTGTTTTCAGCATGTAACTGTGAGTATATTCGATATTTTGCTTAAGATCAGCTTCATAACTTTTTATAAACGTCTCTTGCACAATATCTTCTACATCATCAGGGCTGACGATACGTGATACAAAGCGCCTAAGCTTGCTCGATATCTCGGTAAAAGCGGTGATAACCCCAGTTCTATCTGTCATCCTTAACTCACCTTTATTATATTTTTATTGCTTTAGGGTACGAGATTTCAGTTTAATTACAAGCCATTTGTTAAGTTTTTGTACCTTAGGTAAACAAAGATTTCATAAACTCATAAAAAACCTCTGTTTTGCGCGTCACTAGGCTGTTTTGTGGTTTTAAAAACCACACTGGCGCGTCAGCATCAACAAGGCTATTAGGGAGTATTTCGATTAACCGCCCTTCGGCTAAATCATCTTTAATTGCAATATAAGATTTAATCGCTATGCCATGGCCTGCAATCGCAGCCTGTGTCATGTTATCTGAGTTAGATACAGTAAAACGCGTTCTCGCATTATAATTAATGACTTGTCCGCCTTCGTTAAATTTAAGCTGTCGCTGCCATGGCAAACACACCCAGTAATGGTCTTTAAGATCAGCCACCGACTTAGGTTGCCCATATTTTTCAATATAGCTCGGTGCTGCGCACAAAATACGAGAGTTACTAACAAGCTTACGAGAAAGTAGGTTTGAATCTGCCAACTGACCTACTCGAATAGCCACATCTTGGGCGTCATCAACAATATTCACAAATTGATCTGTAATCATAAAATCGAGTTTTAAGTCGGGAAATTGCTGTTCAAAGTGGCCAAGCTCGGGCATCACAAATTTCGAAAAGACCCAAGGCGGCATAGTGACTCTTAAAAGCCCTGTAACCGCTGAGCCCCGAGCGCCAATTTGATGTTCAGCATCATATAAAGCTTCTAAAATGGCACCAGCTCGTTGATAAAACAGCTCCCCTGCAGGTGATAAGCGTATTCGCCGACTATCACGAAACAACAATACAGTACTTAAGGCTTTCTCTAACTTACTTAAGCGATGACTTACCGTCGCAGGTGAGAGGCCCTGAGCTTTAGCGGCGGCAACTACACCTTGGTTTTCAACTATGGCAATAAAGGTTTCTAAATCACATAAACTGTACATGGCTTTGATTCAACATTTTCGAATTTAGGTTTCAGTTTTGTATTGTATATATAAAAATTTAAAACTCTATACTTGCTACAAATTGTAAAAAATGATTGGAGTATGTATGTCTTTAAAAACCCAAATCGACGCATTTGAAGTGCAAAAGAAAGCCAATGTCCCAGCTGATATCTTAAATTTGATGGATGTCACGACTGAAAAACTGATTGCAGAACAATTAAGTAAACATGCTTTAAAAGTCGGTGATAAGTTTCCAGCATTTGAATTACCCGACAGCAAGGGCAAACAAATCAGCTCGACTGAATTGCTAACTAAAGGCCCGCTTGTACTGAGTTTTTACCGTGGTGGTTGGTGCCCGTATTGTAATTTAGAGCTTCGCGCGCTTAACAATATGCAACAAGCATTTGCTGATCAAAATGCACAGTTAGTTGCTGTTTCGCCGCAGTTACCTGATGAATCACTGTCTACCCAACAGCAAAACGAGCTGGCTTATACGGTGCTTTCTGATGTGTCTAACTCTTTGGCTAAAAAGTGTGGCTTGGTATTCACATTAGATGAACGCTTAATCCCTGTTTACGATCAACTTGGTTTAGATATTCCAAAAGCCAATGGTGACGAAAGCTACGAATTACCACTACCAGCAAGCTATGTTATTGATAGCCAAGGAGTGATTCAATTTGCATTTGCTCATGAAGATTACACACTTAGAGCAGAGCCTTTAGATGTTCTTAACGCTGTTAAGGCACTAAACCATGTTTAAAAAAGCATTTTTTAGTCTAGTTTTATTGGTAACCCTAACTTACTCGGGAGGCACAATGGCAGAGTCTCAACACCAAGCAAAACCAAAAGTAATTGTGTTTGATGTCAACGAAACCTTGCTTGATCTTGAACAAATGCAAAGCTCAGTCGCTGAAGCGCTTAATGGTAATACCCAGCTATTACCGCTTTGGTTTTCGACCATGCTGCATCATTCCTTAGTGAGTACGGTGTCGAATGACTATCATGACTTTGGTGAAATTGGCGTCGCTGCACTGATGATGGTGGCAAGTAATAATCAAATTTCGTTAACTAAAGAGCAAGCAAAGCAAGCGATTGTGCCACCGCTTTTATCTTTACCTGCCCATAGCGATGTTAAACCTGCTTTAGCGAAATTAAAGCAAGACTATAAACTAGTCAGCTTTACAAATTCGTCAAATAACGGTGTAAAAACGCAGTTTCAACATGCAGGCTTAACAGATTACTTTACTCACCGTTACAGTGTTGAAGATATTAAAGTGTATAAACCCGATCTGCGCGCTTACAAGTGGTTGCTTGAACAATTAAATGTAGCGCCTCACGAAGCTTTAATGGTTGCTGCGCACGGTTGGGATGTAGCAGGCGCTAAAGAAGCGGGTATGCAAACAGCGTTTATCGCAAGGCCCGGTAAAGCGCTTTACCCACTGGCAAAGCAACCAGACTACATTGTTAAAAACCTAGAAGAGTTAGCCTCTTTACTAACGAAAAAGTAAAAAACGATTTAAACCGTTATATCAACGCAAAGCGAAAATGCTTTGCGTTTTTTTGCGCCTAACAAAAAAGTAAACTACAGGGTGTACCTTTCTCTTTTTTGGGTATAAACTAAACGCTAAATGAATATGCATAGTGACGTCTTTCATGCTAATAGACTATTTTTTATGCATACCTACTTAACAATTGGACTGTGGAGTAAACATGCGTCTGCCTTTCGCACCTGCCAAATTATCATTATCTGCGTTGTTATTAGTTTCTGCTCCTTTGCTACTGCAAGGTTGTTCTGAAGCGCCACAGCAACAACAGGGTCAAATGCACCCCGCTGCTGTCGCGACTATGACAATGGAAACTCACGATGCCCCTTTTACGATTGAGCTACCAGCGACGCTGTCTGGTTCAAAAGAGGTTGAAGTTCGTGCCCGTGTCACTGGTATTCTTGAATCACGCAACTTTGAAGAAGGTCAGCGTGTAGAGCAAGGCCAATCACTGTTTACAATTGACCTAGAACCTTATCAACTCGCAGTTGACCGAGCACAAGCTGCACTTGATGGTGCAAAAGCAGCGCTTGTTCAAGCTGATCGTGACGTTAAACGATTAGCTAAACTACGTGCCGAAAAGTCTGTTTCACAACGTGATTACGATAACGCAAGCTCAGCCAATGATATTGCTAAGACAGATTTAGCCGCTGCAAAAGTTGCGTTAAAAGAAGCACAACTAAATCTTGAATATGCGCAAGTAAAAGCTCCTGTCGCAGGTGTAATGGGACGTGAGTTTGTTTCTGAAGGAACCTATGTTTCTGGTCCAGATTTATTACTGACTCAAATGACTCAGTTTGACCCTATTCGTATTCGTTTTGGCTTATCTGAGCGTGAACAACTGCAAATGCGTCAAGATGTTAAAAATGGCTCACTGACATTACCTGAGCAAGGCCACTGGAAAACACAAATTAAACTTCAAGACGGCTCTTTATACGGACAAACCGGTGAAGTTAACTTCTCTGATGTGCGTATTAATCCAAACACAGGTACCAGTGAGTTTCAGGCAATTATTCCTAACCCTGATTTTCAACTTCGCCCGGGCCAATTCGTGCGCGTTGAGTTAAGTGGTGCAGTACGCAAAAACGCTTTCATTGTTCCGCAACGTGCAGTACTTGATAACGGCACCGGTAAGTTTGTTTATGTAGTAAGTAAAAACGAGCAAGGTATGGATGTCGCTTTACCTGCCCCTGTTACTGTAGGTGAGTGGATCAAAAAACCAGAAAACGAGCAATACCAAAACTTTTGGTTAATTCGCAGTGGTTTAAAAGAAGGCGACCAAGTTATTGTTGATGGCATGGCACGTATTTTCTTCCCGGGTATGCCAGTCAATGTTGGCCAACCTGCCGCTAACCCAAGCCACGCAGAATAAGCACAGGGAGTCTTATGTTTTCTCGTTACTTTATAGACAGACCCATTTTTGCGTTTGTTATATCTATTGTTATTGTGCTTGCGGGCCTTGCTGCGATGCGCAGCTTACCTGTGGCGCAATATCCTGAAATAGCACCACCGGTTGTACAAGTAACCGCAGCCTACCCGGGTGCATCTGCCGATGTGCTTGAGCAAACGGTTGCGACACCGATTGAAAATGCCATTACCGGTGTTGAAGGCATGATGTATATGTCTTCAACGTCAACCAGTGCAGGTTCAACCACAATCGAAGTTACTTTTGAAATTGGTACTGATGTTGACCAAGCAGCCGTTAACGTAAACAACCGTGTTAAGCAGGTTGAAGCACGTTTACCTGAAGAAACACGCCGCCAAGGTGTGGTAGTTCAAAAAGGTTCTTCTAGCTTTTTACAGGTTCATGCCTTTTACTCACCAGATGGAACACGTTCAAGTTTATGGACATCAAACTATGTCACTATGAACGTGCTTGACCGTGTTAAACGTATTCCTGGCACTACCAGTGTACAAATTTTTGGTGCCAAAGATTACGCAATGCGCATTTGGTTGCGCCCTGATGTGATGAGCCAATTAGGTGTTACTGTTGAAGAAATTGCAGGGGCAATTCGCGTACAAAACTCACAATACGCGGCTGGTAAAATTGGTGCGACACCTACTACGCAATCTCCACAAGAGCTCGTTTATAGTGTGACTGCACAAGGGCGTTTGTCTGAGCCTGAGCAGTTTGAAAATATCATTATTCGTTCAAACACAGATGGTAGTAGCTTACGCTTAAAAGACGTAGCCCGCGTTGAGCTTGGCTCAAAAGACTATAACTTCAAAGGAACAATTAACGGTAAAGAAGCGGTACTGTTAGGTATCTTCTTGCAACCGGGTGCAAACGCTCTTGATGTAGCTGAAGAAGTAAACAGTGTTATTGAAGAAATGAAAAGCCAGTTCCCTACCGGACTTGCCCATTTAACTTCTTACGACACAACCCGCTTTGTTGAAGTATCAATCCGTGAAGTTGTAAAAACACTACTTGAAGCCATGGTATTGGTATTCTTAGTGGTGTATTTATTCTTACAAAACTGGCGCGCAACGCTTATTCCAACCCTTGCAGTACCAGTATCACTACTGGGCACATTTGCCGGCATGTATATGCTGGGTTACTCAATTAACTCACTCACCTTATTCGGTATGGTGCTGTCGATTGGTATTGTTGTTGATGATGCCATCGTGGTACTTGAAAACGTTGAGCGTATCATGCATGAAGAAGGGTTAGGTGCCAGAGAAGCCGCCGTTAAAGCGATGGGCGAAGTAAGTGGCCCGGTGGTGGCAATTGTTTTAGTACTTTGTTCAGTGTTTGTGCCAATTGCGTTTTTAGGTGGCTTAACCGGTGAGTTATTCCGTCAGTTCGCTATTACTATTTCGATTGCTGTAAGTTTATCGGGTGTTGTTGCTTTAACGATGACGCCAGCGCTTTGTGTACTTATTTTAAAACAAGAACACAAGCAAACTGCCCGCTTCTTCTTATGGTTTAACGACATGTTTACCAAGATCACCGGCCGTTATGTTGGTGCTGTTGGATTTATGGTGCGCCGTGGTCTGTTAGGGCTGATCTTAATGACAGGTATGATTGCAGCAACGATTGGTCTTTGGCAAAACACCCCTGGTTCGCTTGTGCCAGATGAAGACCAAGGTTATTACATCTCTGCAATCTTCTTACCTGACGGTTCATCACTTGAACGCACAGAGCAAGTCACACAACAGGTTGTTGAGGCCGTGCAATCAAACCCAGCGAACGAAAACGTGGTGGCATTTACCGGTTTTGACTTTATTGGCGGTGGCTACAAAAACAGCGCTGCAACCTTATTCGTGACACAAAAGCATTGGGATGAGCGTGAAGTTGATACCAAGGCACTGGTGCAAGAGCTCTTCATGAAAACAGCAGGTATTAAAGAGGCGCTCGTTCTTGCCTTTAACCCTCCGGCTATTTTTGGTTTAGGTAACACAGGTGGCTTTGAGTTTTATATTCAAAACAAAGGTGATAGCGACCCAGACAAACTTCAACATGCAATGCAATTAATGACAGCTGAAGCACAAAAGAGCCCTATCATCAGTGATCTGCAAACACTTTGGCGCCCTGATGCACCACAGCTACGTGTTGATGTTGACCGTGAACAAGCCCGCGCCATGGGTGTAGAAATTGATGATGCGTTCACTGCCCTTGCAGGTAACTTAGGTACTTATTACGTTAACGACTTCAATAAATTTGGTCGCGCATGGCAAGTACTAATGTCTGCAGATGCTGAGTTTAGAATGAAGCCTGATGACATTGGTCGTATCTATGTTAAAAACAACCAAGGTACTATGGTGCCGCTTTCAGCCTTTACCACTATCGAGTATAGCCGAGGCCCTGAAAACCTAAATCGTTATAACAACTTACCTGCGGTTAAATTGATGGGTAATGCAGCGCCGGGTTACAGTTCTGGTCAAGCTATTGCTGAAGTAGAACGTATTGCACAAGCAGTATTGCCACCTAATATGACCTACGAATGGACAGGCTCTGCATTCCAAGAGAAACGCAGTTCAGGCACCACAGGAATTGCCTTAGGCCTTGCTGTGATCATGGTATTTTTGATTCTAGCAGCGCTGTATGAGCGTTGGTCACTACCGCTGTCTGTGATGCTTGCTTTGCCATTTGGTACCTTTGGTGCGCTTATAGCGGTTTGGGTTGTTGGCATGACAAACGATGTGTACTTCCAAATTGGTCTGGTAACACTACTTGGTCTTGCCAGTAAGAACGCGATTCTTATTGTTGAATACGCCTTGATGAAACATCAACAAGGCTGGAGCGCAAGTACTGCAGCACTTGAGGCTGCACGGTTACGTTTTAGACCTATCATTATGACTTCGCTTGCATTCATTTTAGGCGTAGTGCCTTTAGTACTAAGCTCTGGCGCAGGTGCAGGTGCCCGTCACAGTGTTGGTACCGGTGTAATGGGCGGTATGATGGCAGCGACATTCCTTGCAGTATTCTTTGTGCCGCTGTTCTTTTATTGGTTAACGGCACGTAAGTTAACTGAAAAACGTTCAAGACAAGAGCTTGCTGATGAGATAGCAGCACATCATCAACAAGAACATGTCAAAACCCAAGAGGGTAACCTGTAAAAAATGAAGGGCAAACAATGAGTTTGCCCTTTTTTTTGATTATTTGATTACTAGCAATTTACTGCTTCGAACGCTAGTATTAAGGAAAGATGTGTGGAGTACAGCATGAATAATCAAAAATTAGCCGAATTTGAACAGTATTTTCAAATCAACGAGAGCAACCGTGTCAATTTATATGCGGTTGAACCAAGTGCTGTGCCAAAAACCAATGCTGAACTTGAAGCGGATATCCCTGCCCTATTTAAACTTGCCAACGAAGTAAACGAACTTGAGCAAACAAGCTTACGACCACTTCGTAATCTAGGTGATGTTGCACAAGAACTGGCGGCCTTTTTACAGGCGCAATCTCGTAAAATTGATTTAATCATGAGTCACATCTTAGCCTCAGAGCAGCCTGACGATAACGCAAACTATTGCGATAGTTATGGCGGTGGCGGTGTAAAACTTACCTCCGCTGATGTGTATGAATTAGGGCAAACATTTCGCACAAAGTTATTCTTACAACACGAAGCATCAGCTATTTATTGCTATACCGAATTAGTGGCCATTGAAAAATGTGATGATGATAAATACCAATACACATTATTGTTTACTGCCATTCGCGATGCTGACCAAGATTTAGTCGTAAGAGCGGCCCTGCACGCACAAACACGCCAACTTAAAAAACGTCAGCAAGAAAACAATCAGCAAGACAGTTAAAAATCACGCTTTATCGCGCACAAAAAGCTGACATCTATGGCTAAAATGCTAAACTAGCCCCACCTTAGTTTGTTTAATACCTTCATGAAATTTAGACTTTTACCTGAATGGGCTGAGCAAGATGCAGTTATGCTTACTTGGCCTCATCAAGACACAGATTGGGCAGCAAATTTAACCGCTGTTGAGCCTGTGTATGTAGCACTTTGCCAAGCAATAAGCCAACAACAAGATGTTGTGATTGTGGCTCATGATAATGCCCTCAAAGCACATATTGAGGCATTACTTTCAAATGCAGAGGTTGATGCTAAACGCATTCACTTTGTGGTGACACCCTGTAACGATACTTGGGCACGTGACCATGGCCCATTGACCTGCGCGAATATTGATGACGCAACAGAGTTGAAAGTAATGGATTTTATTTTTAATGGTTGGGGCAATAAGTTTGCAAGTGATCTTGATAATCAAATTAATCAAGTACTTGTAAATCAAGTCGCGAGCCTTAAAAATGGTTATCAGCAAAGTGATCTGGTTCTTGAAGGCGGTGGTGTCGAGATTAATGAACACGGCGTGCTACTCACAACCAGCGAGTGCTTATTAAACCCAAATCGTAACCCAGAACTTACAAAAGCAGATATAGAACAAACGCTGGTTGAGCAACTGGGTGCTACGTCGTTTCTTTGGGTTGATCATGGTTACCTTGCAGGTGATGATACCGACAGCCATATTGATACACTGGTACGTTTTGCCCCAAACAACACGCTTGTTTATGTTAAGTGCGACGATAAAAATGATGAGCACTTCGCGGCCCTTGATGCAATGGAAAAACAACTGCAATCATTTAAAACAGCAGAGGGTGAAAACTACACGCTGATTGCCTTACCTTGGCCAAAAGCAGTGTTCGATGAAGATGGTGACAGACTACCTGCCACCTACGCTAATTATTTAATTATCAATAAAACTGTTTTAGTACCAATTTATGGTGACGAAAACGACCAACTGGCGCTTGGTCAGGTTGCCAAAGCATACCCAAATCACACTGTGGTGGGTATTAATTGTTTACCAATTATTCACCAATTTGGCAGCTTACACTGTATTACAATGCAATTACCGCGCGGCTTTTTAGCAGGAACAAACAATGACTAAACCAACGCATTTAAAGGTTGCTCTTGTTCAGCAATCAAACACCGATAATGCTCATGACAATATGGCAAAATCAATTGCTGGTATTCGTGATGCAGCAAGCCAAGGCGCTAAGCTTATTGTTCTTCAAGAGCTACACCGTAGCTTGTATTTTTGCCAAACCGAAGATGTAGACGTTTTTGATTTAGCAGAAACAATCCCGGGTCCAAGCACAGATACCTTAGGTGCACTTGCCAAAGAACTTAATGTGGTGATCGTGTCATCATTATTCGAAAAGCGCGCTACGGGTCTTTATCACAATACTGCTGTGGTACTTGAAACTGACGGCAGCATTGCCGGTAAATACCGTAAAATGCATATTCCTGATGACCCAGGCTTTTACGAGAAGTTTTACTTCACGCCGGGTGATTTAGGTTTTGAGCCTATTCAAACCTCTGTTGGTAAACTAGGCGTATTAGTGTGTTGGGATCAGTGGTTCCCAGAGGCTGCACGCTTAATGGCAATGGCCGGTGCTGAAATTTTAATTTACCCAACAGCCATTGGTTGGGACCCGCGCGATGAAAAAGACGAACAAACACGTCAAAAAGACGCCTGGGTTATTTCGCAACGCGCTCATGCAGTAGCCAACGGCGTACCTGTGATCAGCTGTAACCGTGTTGGCCACGAAAGTGATCCAAGCGGTCAAAGTGAAGGTATTCAGTTCTGGGGTAACTCGTTTATCGCAGGCCCTCAAGGTGAAATCTTAGCCGAAGCGAACAACAGCGATGAGCAATTACTAGTTGTTGAATTAGACCAAGCGCGTAGTGAAAACATACGTCGAATTTGGCCTTACCTTCGTGATCGTCGCATCGATCACTATCAGGACTTAACCAAGATTTATCGAGACTAAGCAGTAAAAACAGTTTAAAGGAGTAGTAAATGGCGTTTGCGCAATGGGCAGCATTGCCTTGGGTAAAATCTGAAAAAGATAAGATTCAATGGGGACAACTTACCGGTAGCGGGCTTAGCATCGCCATCGCAGAAGGTGTAAAGCAACACAACGAGCTGGTTGTGATTGTCACCCCAGATACGCCAAGCGCCCTTCGCCTTGAAACTGAACTCGAATTTCTGTTGCCTGAAAACCCAGTCATGGTTTTCCCTGACTGGGAAACCTTACCTTATGATCATTTTTCACCCCATCAAGATATTATTTCGGCGCGCTTAGCCACGTTAAATACCTTAAAAAAAGAACAACAAAGTGTATTAATCGTGCCAGTGTCGACCTTGATGCTGCGTACTGCCCCTGCTTCGTTTATTTATGGTTCAACCCTTAACTTTAAAGTGGGTGATACCCTAGATACGCACACACTGCGTGAAAACTTAGAACAAGCGGGCTATTTACATGTACAGCAAGTAATGGAGCATGGTGAGTACGCGATTCGCGGCTCTATCGTTGACTTATACCCTATGGGTAGCCCACACCCATTCCGTTTAGACTTTTTTGATGATGAGCTCGACAGCATTCGCTTATTTGATGTTGAAAGCCAGCGCTCAGATGAAAAGGTCGACAAAATTGAGTTACTGCCTGCTCACGAATTCCCAACTAACGACTCAGACATTGAGCGTTTTCGTATCAACTATCGTGAACAATTTGGCGCAAGCTCTGAACAAGACTCAATTTATATGCAGGTGACTAAAGGAACTTGGCCTGCCGGTATCGAATATTATATGCCACTGTTTTTTGATGAATTGGCAACTATCTTCGATTACTTACCAAGTAATACAACCTTTATGCATTTTGGCGATATTGAGCATGCTGCTGATCAGTTTTGGCATGATGTGAATGTACGCTATGAAAATCGCCGTGTTGATCCGCTCAGACCTTTACTTGAACCTGTAAAGCTGTATCAAAGCGTGAATGAGCTGTTTGGTGAATTCGGTAAGTACGCGCGCATTCGTTTATCGCAAGCAAAATTAGGCACCAAAGCGGGTCACACCAACCTTGCGAGTAAAGAGCTGCCAAATGTTCGTATTGATCATAAGTTACATGAACCTTACCAAGGTTTAATTGACTATGTTGCCAGTGAGAAAAAACAAAAAGGCCGCGTGCTGCTCTCGGTTGAATCAGATGGCCGCCGCGAATCATTACTCACTTTATTAAAGCCAAGTGGTTTAAAGCTTAAAGAATTTGAATCGTTTAGCGATTTTACCAACAGTTCGAGTGATGTTGGCCTAATTGTTTCGCCACTTGAGCAAAGTGTGGTGCTAGACGGTAAGCCGCGTTTAACCATTATCACAGAGCAAGAATTGCTAGGCATTAAGGTCTCGCAACGTCGACGCCGTAAACACAAATACGAAGCCAGCCAAGATGCGCTTATTCGTAACCTTGCTGAGCTACGCGAAGGTCAACCGATTGTGCACCTTGATCATGGTGTAGGACGCTATCAAGGCCTTGAAACCATTGATGCTGCCGGTGTGATCACTGAATTTGTTACGATCATCTACGCTAACGAGGCAAAGCTATACGTGCCCGTTTCAGCGTTACATATGCTGAGCCGCTATTCAGGTGGCGAAGAAGCCTCTGCCCCGCTTCATAAGTTAGGCTCTGATGCGTGGGAAAAAGCAAAAAAACGTGCCGCCGAAAAAGTTCGTGATGTGGCTGCTGAGCTTTTAGATATTTACGCTAAACGCCAAGCAAAGCCTGGCAATAAATTTAAGCTTGATGGCAGTGCTTATCGTCAGTTTAGCGACAGCTTCCCATTTGAAGAAACTGACGATCAACGCAACGCCATTGAATCTGTGCTCGGTGATATGCAAAGTAAGCAAGCGATGGACCGTTTAGTATGTGGTGACGTTGGCTTTGGTAAAACCGAAGTGGCAATGCGCGCAGCCTTTGTTGCTGTTAACGATAACAAGCAAGTTGCGGTACTTGTACCAACCACACTGCTTGCACAGCAGCATTATGAAAACTTTAAAGACCGCTTTGCCGATTTACCAATTGAGGTTGGCGTTTTATCACGCTTTAACTCAACCAAAGAGCAAAAAGACACCCTAGATAAAATGGCTGAGGGTAAATTAGATATCGTGATTGGTACTCACAAGCTTATTCAACAAGATATTCAATTTAAAGATTTGGGCTTATTAATTGTTGATGAAGAGCACCGTTTTGGGGTGCGTCAAAAAGAAAAAATAAAAGCATTACGTGCCGATGTGGATATTTTAACGCTCACTGCGACCCCTATCCCACGTACATTAAACATGGCAATGAGTGGCATGCGCGACTTATCAATCATAGCCACACCGCCTGCGAAACGTTTAGCAGTTAAAACCTTTGTTAGACAAAGAGATGCAGAACTAATTCGCGAAGCAATTCTGCGTGAGATTAAACGCGGTGGTCAGGTGTATTTCTTACATAATAATGTTGAAACCATAGACCGAGTTGCAGAGGAAATTAGTGAGTGGGTACCTGAAGCCAGCGTAACTACGGCACATGGTCAAATGCGAGAACGCGAGCTTGAACAAATCATGAGTGATTTTTATCACCAAAAATATAACGTGATTGTGTGTACCACTATTATCGAAACCGGTATCGATGTACCAACTGCCAACACCATTATTATGGATAGAGCAGATAAACTCGGTCTGGCACAACTGCATCAGTTACGTGGTCGTGTTGGCCGCAGCCATCACCAAGCGTATGCATACCTACTGACTGGTAACCCTAAATCACTCAGTAAAGATGCTGTTAAACGATTAGAAGCGATAGAGTCACTGGAAGACCTTGGTGCAGGTTTTGCGCTTGCAACTCATGATTTAGAAATTCGTGGTGCCGGTGAGCTGCTTGGTGATGATCAATCAGGTCAAATGCAAACAATTGGTTTTAGTTTGTATATGGAAATGCTGGAACAAGCGGTTAACTCGCTCAAAGAGGGTAAAGAGCCTACCCTTGAGAACTTGCTCGGTCAACAAACTGAGGTTGACTTAAAGCTGCCAGCGTTATTACCTGATGATTATATTCATGATGTAAACGTACGTTTAGGTATCTATAAACGCATTGCAAGCTGTGCTAACCTCAACGATATGGACGAGTTACAGGTAGAGCTTATTGACCGTTTTGGTCTACTACCTGACGCCACGAAAAACTTATTCAGTTTGCAGCAATTAAAACTGCAAGCAAGTAATATTGGCATTAAGAAGATTGAAGCAAACCCGAAAGGCGGTTATTTTGAGTTTAGCCAGCATACAAAGGTTAACCCTAGCTTCATTATAGGTTTGATACAAAGTGCACCGCAGGTGTATAAAATGGATGGCGCAAACAAACTGCGCTTTGCAATTAGCGAAGCCAACGCTCGCGAACGCTTAAAAATGGTCACTGCAATGATTGCAGATTTCGATAAAAAGGTTAGCCATTAATGTTGTTTAGAAATAGTTTACTACTGCTTTGTTGCTTATTTACAAGCTCGTCATTTGCAACACGTTGGTTCGAAATAGAAGTTCTTATTTATAAACAGCGCCCGGCTCCTTATTTACAGGAAGATTTCAGTTTAAAACACGATGAAATCAAGGCTAAGCGTAGCAAAGATCTATTATCCCCTGCCTACACAGAGCAGGCAAAACAGGCTTGTATTGAAGGCGATAGCCGCTTTCGCTCAGATTCGTTCACAGATTCTTTAGTCAATACCAACCCTCACTCAAACGTGTGTGATGACAGTGTTGATTTTTTAGCAAGTTATAATCAACTGCCTGTGACACCCGTTGTAGAACCCCGTGAAGACACTGACGAAATTTATTTAATGGCGCCAGAACAATTACAGTTTGTTGAGCAAAAAAATCAGCTTGATAGAAAAGGCTTAACCCCAATTTTACACACCGGCTGGCGTTTTCCTGAAATGAGTGAAAGAAGAGCACCGAGTATCCGCATATTCGCCGGTGAACACTTAGCAAAACACGCAAGTCCTGTAGAAGAAAACAACGATTTTATTAGTTTAGTCGGCCCTACTGAGCGCTACATTCCCGATCAGCTGCAAAATGTGCCTGAGTGGGAATTAGACGGTTTAATGAAGATTTATGTTCGTCACTACCTTTTTATAAACGCAGATTTTGATATTAGTCAGCGCTTAGAAACTGGTGATTACGAAAAAGCACGTTTTTCACAATTCAAACGTGTGATCAGTAACGAGATACATTATTTTGATCACCCACGTATGGGGATGATCGTGCAAATAAGACGCTACAACCATTAATGGATACAATTATGAAAAAATATATGGCAATTGCAGCAGCGGCTGCGGCACTTACTTTAGCTGGTTGCTCAAAAGTAAATTTAGAGAACTACGAAAAAATTGAAATTGGTATGGATAAAACTGAGGTTGAAGCTATTTTAGGTTCAGCTGATAAGTGTGAAGAAAAGACACTACACACTAACTGTATCTGGGGTAGCAAAGATAAAAACATCGAAATTACCTTAGTATCAGACAAAGTGTCGCTTTACAGCAAAACAGGTTTAGACGCTAAATAAACCGAAATGGGTGGCCAAGGCCACCCTTTCATCTTTCATCTTTCAAAATGTCAGTTTGTGAGTAAATACGCTCAATATTAACAATTTTGCTGCGATTTAACGTAATCTTGTAGCGCTGATACAAAGTTTCATCTTCGCTTTGTGTAAACACTAATACCACATTTAACTGATAACGCCTCTCTACGGCTTTCTTAGAGATTTTATTGCTATCTAGATGATAGAGCTTACCTTCACCTCGCTTTAAATAGCGAGCAAACGGTGCCAAGCTAAATTGCATAGTTTGTTGCAAGGTATCGTAGCCAGGTAAAAACTCTTTAGCGTTAACTTGTGTTTCGCTTGCAAAACGCAGCCACTGAGCAGCCTGTTTATTTTGATGACGTCGCTTTGAAAAAATTCTTCTTACCGCTTTAGGCAGGCGTTTAAAACTGGTGTATTCAAGCCAAATGTATTGGCTAGCAATTTTGTCTTTGGTTATGCTGTTTTTAAATTGAAAGCGCCATTTAGGTCGCCCTCGTACGATAGCTCGCCAGATCACCCGTGTTATGTCTTCTTTAAATATTTCACGAAGACCATAAATAACACCCAAGATCAAAATCAACGTCGCTGTTACTTCGGTAAAGTTTGAGCGAGCATTTAACACAACCAACATCACAAAGGCCATGATCACAGCGGTCACCGTGCCCTTTACCATACGTTTTAAATAACTGTTTAAGTGACGCGTGCTACGTGTAAGTACCACTCCATGCTCAATCAAACGTTGTAATAGGCGCATTTTGTTGGTGATACGGTTGGCATCTTCAAGTGTCGATTGCGAGTTATATTCTTGCTCGTCACGGTAACTGTTTTCATTTTTGCAAAACTCTAATAGCTCACTGCGCTCTTTTGCAAAATCACTACTACGCGGCCCTTCATCCAGTAGTTTTAAAAATGACTGCTCTACATGCCAGCTTAAGTAGTTATCGGCATTTTTATAAAATGGCAGTAGTTTTTCGTCATCTGGGGTATAGCGTCTTAGTTTTTTCAACAAACCTCTGGTTTGCTCACACAACTCAATGGCTGCAGGGTAAAACTCTTCAGCTTCTTGGTGTTTTAGGGTGTCTTTAATATCGGCATTCAGCGCTAATCGAACTTGATAGCAATATAAGTTTAAGTTTTGCCGATAATCTTGCTGTTCACCTTTGTTTTTACTAACAAAGCGGCTTCTAACTAAAGGTAAGTGAATGTTGTTAGCGTTATACGCAAGGTGCGATTTAAAATTGTTGTTAAAGAAAGATTCTTCGCTAAGTGTTTGTGGATTAACACTCATTTCATTAGGAATGGAGAAATACAGGTCGAGTCGTTGCTCTGTGCGTGGTTTAAGCTCAGGCTCAATAATAAAAGATAAGTTTTCGTCTTGTTTAAGCAATATCACCTCGTTTTTTAATAATGCTCCCTTAGTTTACGCGTTGATAGGCTTTCAGACAATAAAAAAGGCCCAGTAAAAACTGGGCCTTAGTAATCATTTCAAACTAGATTAGAACTTAACGTTCATACCAGCGAAGAAACGACGACCTAGTACATCGTATGTGTACGGGTCAGTGTTTGAGTCATTGTTACCTGAGTAGTAAGGTGCTTGCTTATCGAATAAGTTGTTAACACCTGCAGAGAATGACACTGTGTCGTTCAGGATGTATGAACCGCTGATGTCGTGGTATACAACAGTACCAACGCTTGGTACTAGACACTCGCTGTCGTCAGCAAGACATGCGTAGCTGTCTAAGCCGTCGATCATACGTGCTTGGTATTGTGCATCCCAGTTGTCGCCAGACGCGTTAAGAGTGAAGTTAGACTTAACTTTCGCGTAGCTACCGATACCTGAAGTTACAAGACCTGTGTAATCGATTGTGCTTGTGCCTGAATCAACGATGTACTCATCAAGGATAGTTACATCAAGACCTGTGCGCCAGTTAATACCTGCAGCTTCAAATGCATACTTGAAGTTTACGTCATAACCTTTAGTAGATTCATTACCAATGTTTTGTAATTGGTTGTTGAAGCTAATGCGACCAGTGCTTTGGTTGAAGTTGATTGCAGAAGACTGACATAGAGCAGTATCTTGGTTCTTGTATGCGCCAGTAGAGGCATCAAGACAGTTTTCAACGATGTACTGGTTGTTTACGCTTGAAATTGAGTTTTCAATTTCGATTTCGTAGTAGTCAACAGTCATTGAGAAACCGTCGAACCATTCTGGAGCGTATACGAAACCAGCAGTTACTGTGTCAGCAAGCTCTGGCGTTAATTGGTCATTACCACCAACAGTTACTTCAGCTTGGTCTTGTGCACCAGGGAAGTTAACTTGTTCGAATGAAGGTGATTTACCTTGGTAAAGCTCAGATACTGTAGGAGCACGGAATGCAGTTGAACGAACAGCACGTAGCATTAGTTCGTCGTTTACACGCCAAGTTAGACCAAGTTTCCAAGTCTCATCTGAACCAAATGTGCTGTAATCGAATGCACGAACAGCTGCGCTTAAGTCAACCATTTCTGCAAATGGTGCATCAGCTAGAAGTGGAACAGCGAATTCTACGTAAGCTTCGTTTACGTCAAAACGACCGCCAGTTGGTTCAACACGTGGGTCATTTGCAAGACCTTGTGAAGTTAGTGAATCTGGAACGTACCATGCTTTTTCTTCACGACGCTCGATACCAGCAGCGAAACCAACGTAACCAGCAGGAAGTTCCATTACTTCACCGTTAAGGCCAGCAGAAAGAACTAATAATTGGCTACCACCTGAGTTGTTCTCAGTGTAGTTGTACTGTGCAAGGTTGCTACCTGACCAATCAGCTTGGTTAAGTGGGTTGAAAGTACCCTCTTCGATTGCGTCTTGGATTGAACCCATGTTAAGTAGGTTAGTTGCACGGTCAACTGAGTCGTTACGACCGAATACTACTGAAGTATCCCAGCCCCAACCGTTGTCGAATGCACCGTCAAGACCGACTACTGCACGTACAGTATCAACAACTTGCTCATAACCACGAGGACCAACATCAGTCATACGACGACCGTAAGAGATGTCTTCACCATCAGCTACGCCGTGAGAAAGAAGTGAATCACCCATTGCGTCTGCATCGTAAGTGAAGTCAAACCATACTGGCTGTGGAGCCATTTGTTGAGTTGACCAACGCTTAGAGTAAGTGAACTCAGAAACTAAACGCGTTTCATCAGTTACGTCAAAGTGGCCGATACCTGTAAGGTTTAAACGACGCATTGGCGTGTAAAGGTAGCTTGTTGCTGAGTAGTTGTAAGCATCACCTGCTGAAGTGAAGTCGTGCCACTCGCCGTCTGCTTGACCTTGTAGGTCTGCATTTTCAGCCCAAACGTGGCCGAAAGGCGTGTAAGAAGAACCGCCACAGTAGAAGCTACCGTTTTCGTAATCTTCTTCGATTGGACAATCAGAGAAATCACGGTCTGCTTGAGAAGCGTCGCCACGGTCTGTGTATTGTAAACCAATTACAACGTTACCACGGTCAAAGCTTGAACCCATTGTGATATCGAAAGACGTTTCGTCTGCATCGCCTTCACCAGTGATAGCACCGTTAAGGTTCATGTCTAGACCTTCGAAGTCGTCTTTTAAGATGATGTTAACAACACCAGCTACCGCGTCAGTACCATATACAGCAGATGCGCCGTCTTTTAGTACTTCAACTTGCTTGATCATTGATACTGGGATTGTGTTTAAGTCAACAGTAGATGCTGCGCCAGTACCAGAGTTGATCATACGACGACCATTTACTAGTACTAGAGTACGTTGTGCGCCTAAACCACGTAGGTCAACACGTGCGTTACCGCCTGAACCGTTGTTAACAGCAGGGTTAGTCATCGCACCGCTTGCTGCAGTCATTTTTTGTAGAACGCCATCGATGCTTGATGCACCCATTGCTTTGATGTCATCTGCACCAATTAAAGTTACAGGACTAGACGTCTCCATATCGGTACGCTTAATGCGAGAACCTGTAACTTGAATTTTTTCAATAGACTCTGCTGCATCATCAGCAGCTAAAACTTGCATGCTTGAGAACATTGGGATTGCTGAAACAACAGCTAAACCAAGAATTGATTTTTTCATGTGAAAACCCTACTTGTTGGAAATTTACCTTTAGTTAGGTAGCGCTCGTTATTATTAGAATCACGAGTCAGCGGAGGGCAACTTAGGCTCAGTTAACTGAACGAAAACTGAATGAAAGGTTAAAGAAAAAACAACCCCAAAATGACGTATCCATTTTAGGTAATAAGGTTTCACGATGTATCAATGTTAACAGAAAAAAACACTTCTACATCAGCAATGTAACATTATTAAGTAGCAAAAAAAACACGATTGAAATCAATTGCACGCACTTTGTAATCAAGTGTAACTAAAGCCCAATTAGTGCTACAAATGAAATTTTTACAAGTTGATCACACAACGTTATAAAAACCGTAAAAGCTTGGTAAGAATGCTAACCATAGTTATTCACTTAAATTAACTAAATAGACAAAGTTAGCCCGTTAAACAGTGTATTAGAGGAAGAATTTTTGTTTTTGTTCCTTAAATTTGTAATACCGTATAAAGATACGGCTAATAAAGAACATTAAAGTAGAAAAAGATGACGTAGGGATGACGACAATCACAGCTTTTAAATAATCAAAAGCTGTGATCAACAATAATAAGGGAAGATGTTATCGAGTTTGCAGTGAATCGAAATAATAAAGCAAGGTTTGTGGTTGATTGTCACCAGTAGTATAAGTGAGCATCATTTTCCAGGTCATTACAGGCTCAGAGCATGCGCCAACCATAGTATCAGCAACCCAAACTTGCCCTTTCTGTTTAAACTGCAGCGGAATAAACCCCATATACATAGTGACCCCTTCAAGTTTTGCAGAGAGGTTTTTAGCATCTTTCGGCAGCTTTAGGTTGATTGCAAAAGGCAACTCAGGGCTGACAGCTGGGTTGCTCAGCCAAACTTCTGCATTATTAGGGTAATAACAATGACTATTGTTCTCACAACTTGTACTTGTGCTGCCCTCTTCTATACTTTGGCTATCACATGCAGCTAAAAATACACTGAAAAGGAAAACGGGTAAAAAACTAGTTCGCACTCTATTTGCCTGTATAAAATAAAAGCGGATACTAGTGAGCTACCCGCGAAAAGACAACCATGCTAGATGGAATAAGCTAATAAAAATACAATCTCTGACAAAAAATAACCAACAAAGCGCTAAAATTTGATTGATGTCATAATTTTATGCAATTGACCTATCTTTTTAAGGTCAAAAATTTTATCATTTCCATCGCAAAAATAAGGGTTTCTCGAGTTTGTTTTCTGAAGCTAGCACCGCTAAGTTGGCTTTAGGTAACACGCTTGTGAAGTAATAGTAGGCCCCACTTTGAATAAAAGTGGGTAATTCATTTCTAAAACGCATTTATTGCAGCGGAAGCCAGAAAATGAGCCAAACAGTAGCATCACAAACTGAGTACAATTATAAAGTTGTACGCCAATTCGCTATTATGACAGTGATTTGGGGCATCGTTGGCATGAGTGTTGGGGTTCTGATTGCTGCCCAATTAGCTTGGCCAGCACTTAACTTTGATACACCATGGTTAACTTACTCTCGACTACGTCCGTTACACACGAACGCAGTAATTTTCGCATTTGGTACAAGTGCACTTTTTGCGACGTCTTATTACGTCGTACAACGTACATGTCAAACGCGCCTTTTCTCAGATAAACTAGCAGCCTTCACCTTCTGGGGTTGGCAACTTGTTATCGTACTAGCAGCGATTACCTTACCACTAGGTATCACCAGCTCAAAAGAATACGCAGAACTTGAATGGCCAATCGATATTCTTATCGCCGTTGTTTGGGTAACTTACGCAGTTGTATTCTTTGGTACGTTAATCAAGCGTAAAGTATCGCACATCTATGTTGCGAACTGGTTCTACGCTGGTTTCATCATTACTGTTGCCGTTTTACACATTGTAAACAGCATGGCAATTCCAGTTTCACTAACTAAATCATACTCTATCTACGCAGGTGCTGTAGATGCAATGGTTCAGTGGTGGTACGGTCACAACGCTGTTGGTTTCTTATTAACTGCTGGTTTCTTAGGTATGATGTACTACTTCGTACCAAAACAAGCAGGTCGCCCTGTTTATTCTTACCGTTTATCGGTAGTTCACTTCTGGGCTCTTGTTTCTTTATACATCTGGGCAGGTCCTCACCACCTACACTACACTGCGCTTCCAGACTGGACGCAAAGCTTAGGTATGGTTATGTCAGTTATCCTATTCGTTCCATCTTGGGGTGGTATGATCAACGGTATCATGACGTTATCAGGTGCATGGCATAAACTACGTACTGACCCAGTACTTCGTTTCTTAGTTGTTTCTCTATCTTTCTACGGTATGTCAACGTTCGAAGGCCCAATGATGGCTATTAAGTCAGTTAACGCGCTTTCTCACTACACTGACTGGACTGTAGGTCACGTACACTCAGGTGCACTAGGTTGGGTTGCAATGATTTCTATCGGTGCTATCTATCACCTAATCCCTGCACTATTCTCACAAGGCCGTATGTACAGTGTTAAACTAGTTAACACGCACTTCTGGTTACACACTGTTGGTGTTGTTCTATACATCGTAGCAATGTGGATCTCAGGTGTAATGCAAGGTCTAATGTGGCGTGCAGTAAACTCAGACGGTACGTTAATGTACAGCTTTGTACAGTCATTAGAAGCTTCGTATCCGTTCTATATCATGCGTTTCCTAGGCGGTGTATTCATCGTAGCAGGTATGCTAATTATGGCTTACAACGTTTATCGTACTATTGCAGCGAAGAAAGATTCGCTTCAATTAGACGCTGACGCACAATTGGCATAATGGAGTAGCACGATGAGCAATAATAATTCACAAAACAAACACGAAATAGTCGAAAAGAACGTTGGCCTAATGGCTATCTTGACTGTCTTTGCAATCAGCTTTGGTGCGTTAGTTGAGATTACTCCACTAATGTTCCAAGACGATACGACTAAACCTGTTGATGGCTTACGCCCTCTTACAGCGTTAGAAATGGAAGGTCGTGATATCTACGTGCGTGAAGGTTGTTACAACTGTCACTCACAAATGATTCGTCCTTTCCGTGACGAGGTTGAGCGTTACGGTCACTACTCTGTAGCTGGTGAGTCAGTATGGGATCACCCATTCCAATGGGGTTCTAAGCGTACTGGTCCTGACCTAGCTCGTGTTGGTGAGCGTTACTCAGACGATTGGCACCATGCTCACTTAATGGACCCACGTGCTGTGGTTCCTGAGTCAAACATGCCAGCGTTTCCTTGGTTAGACGAAAACAGAGTCGATACGACCCATACACTTAAAAAGCTTCAAGTATTCCGTGATAGCTTCGGAATCGACAAAGCAAGCGACCGTTACGACGGTAAAGGTTACGGAAGTGACGAAGAGCTAAAAGCTGACATTGCGAAAATCGAAGCCATGAACAATGGTGAAGGCGCAACTGAAATGCAAGCTCTAATCGCTTACTTACAACAGCTTGGCACACACTTGAAGTAATTATTATGGATTACGGAACATACAGAGGCATTTTGACTCTGGTAATTTTAGTACTGTTTATTGTGATTGTTGTATGGGCATACAGCAAGCGTAGCAAAAGCCGATTTGATAACGCTGCTAATGCCATATTTGAAGATGAAAAAAAACACAACAACACAATCTCTAACGAGGAAAAGGAGTCTGAGAAATGACTAGCTTTTGGAGTATATGGGTTATCGTATTAACCCTAGCGTGTCTTGCTATCATCTTCGGCCTACTTCTGTGGAACTTAAAAAACTACACAGGTGTTAAAGAAGGCGAAAGCTGTGGTCACGAATTTGACGGCATTGAAGAACTAAACAACCCACTACCAAAATGGTGGACTTACATGTTCTTCGCGACATTCATTTGGTCTGTATACTACCTTGCTGCTTACCCAGGTTTAGGTAACTGGGAAGGTTTAGGTAAATGGACAAGTTCTAACCAAGGTATTACTTCTTTAGCTGAGTCTAAAGAAGCGACTGAACAAGCATTAGCTAACGGTGAGAACGTTCAATTAGACCAAGAATTTATCGCTGCTGATGAGCGTTTTGGCCCAATCTTTGAGTCATTCGCAAAACAAGATATTGAAACACTAGTTAAAGATGAAAAAGCGCTTGAGATTGGTCAACGTTTATTCTCACAAAACTGTGCACAATGTCATGGTTCAGATGCACGTGGTGGTCAAGGCTTCCCTAACCTAACGGATAACGATTGGTTATACGGCGGTACACCAGACAAGATCAAAGAAACACTTCTTTACGGTCGTGTTGCTGCGATGCCACCTTGGGGTGATGCACTTGGCGAGCAAGGCATTAAAGAAATGACTGCTCACGTACTTAGCCTTTCAGGCCGTACTGTTAACCAAAAAGACGCTGCTGCAGGTGCTGCTAAGTTTGCAATGTGTGCTGCGTGTCACGGTGCTGACGGTAAAGGTTCAGTTGCACACAACTTACCATTTGGTGCACCTAACCTAACAGATAACATCTGGTTATACGGTGGTTCTAAACGTGCTGTTGAAGAAACACTAATCAATGGCCGCGCCGGTGTAATGCCAGCATGGAAAGACATTTTAGGTGAAGATAAAGTTCACTTATTAACAGCGTACGTTTACAGCTTATCGCAAGATAAATAACCACGCGGTTAATAAAATGTATAAACAATTAATCTTTTAATTCAATAGATTAATTAAGATCAAAAAAGCCTCCATCTGGAGGCTTTTTTTTAGTCTTTTGCTTTTAAATCCGATAAAATGCGTACAACGTTTTTAAAGGTATAAGTACTATGAAACCCACTCCTTGGTATAAAAACTTTTGGCCATGGTTTTTAATCTCTTTTCCTCTTGCAGCTATCATCGGCTGTGCTGGTCTTATTTATATGGCGATTGGCAACGGCCCAGATATGGTTGTTGATGATTACTATAAAAAAGGCAAAGCAATTAACCTTGAACTCAGCAAATTTAATAAAGCAAAAGCACTTTATTTACATGGCGATTTAAATGTTGCAGGCGACAAAGTAACTTTCACTTTCACCAAGGGTGATGCAAGCAATGTTCACTCTTTAAAAATGTCATTTTATCATCGCACCATTAAAGCCAATGACTTTGATGTAAGCCTAATGAAAAACGCTCATGGCGATTTTACTGCCCTACTCGACACCCATGTTGACGGTGCATACACAGTGTTTATTGAACCAATCGATAACAGTTGGAAACTTAAAGAAGATGTAATTCTACCAACTGATAAAACGATTTCGATTAGCCCTGAATATAAGTAGTAAACTCTAATGTCCGATAATTGCTTTCATTGTCTTGAAAGTGTGCCAAAAGGCTTTAATGCGACTGTCGAAATAGACGGTAAGGCACAACCTATGTGTTGTATTGGTTGCCAAACGGTTGCTGAGAATATCGTCGCCCAAGGCATGACCGATTACTATAAATTTAGAACTGTGCGCTCTGGTAAAGTTGAACAGCTTGTTCCAGAGCAACTCGAGTTGATTAAAAGTTACGATAACGAAGATATTCAAGACGAGTTTATTTCAGCCACTAATGATTTATCAGAGGTGCTATTAACTGTTGAAGGCATCACCTGTGCTGCCTGTGCTTGGTTAATCGAAAAACAGTTACTTAATTTAAAAGCGATAAAACGTGTTGATGTAAATACATCGACTAACCGTGCCATGATCCAATGGGATAAATCGGTCATACCGCTTAGCCAAATTATCACCTCATTACATGAAATCGGCTATAAAGCCTACCCGTTTCAGGCAGACCTTGAAGCGAGCCAAAAACAACAAGCCGCGAAAGCCTACATTCGCCGTTTAGGGGTTGCCGGTCTGATGACCATGCAAGTAATGATGTTTGCTTTTGCCATGTATTTTGGCATGTTCTCTGGCATGGAAGAGAACTTCGAGCAGTATTTTCGATGGATAAGCTTAGTACTTGCTTCTCCAGTTATTCTTTATAGTGCCCTGCCATTCTTAACCAATGCCATTAATGGTTTAAAAGCCAAACAGCTGAATATGGACTTACCCGTCTCATTAGCTATTTTCGGTGCTTATGGGGCAAGTTGTTACGCCACATTAATGTCGGTTGGCGAAGTTTATTTTGAATCTATCTGTATGTTTACCTTCTTATTATTATTAGGTAAATATTTAGAATTTAGAGCCCGTTTAAAAGCCAGTGAATTTACCGCTAATTTGCAAAAGTTACTGCCGCTTACAGCTCGTATTATTGATGAAAATAATCAAGAATCGATAATTGCGGCTAAAAAACTAAAACTGGGTGATATTGTATTAATCAAAGCAGGCGAGACAATTCCTGCTGATGGTATTGTTACAAAAGGTCAAACAACCGTTGATGAAGCCATGATGACGGGTGAACACCAGCCAGTTAACAAGTTTGTCAGCCATCAAGTTTACGCTGGAACGATTAACCATGATGGTGTGATCAGTATTGAGATCAACAAAATCGGTCAAAATACCCTGCTTAATCAAATTATTAAGTTGCAACACACAGCGTTAACCAAGCGCCCGCGATTAGTTGAGATAACAGATAAAGTAGCGCAGTGGTTTGTTGCCTGTTTATTAGTGTTTGCCTCAATAACAGCAATTGGTTGGTATCAAATAGACCCCGAGCATGCCTTTTGGGTTACTATTTCTGTACTTGTTGCAACCTGCCCTTGTGCGCTTAGTTTAGCAATTCCAACCGCTCTCACGTGCGCTGTAGCCAGCCTTACGAAGCGTGGAATTTTAATTAAACAAGCCCATGTGTTAGAAACGCTACCACAATTAACAGATATCGCTTTTGATAAAACAGGTACTTTAACGCAAGGTCGCTTTACCATTGAACGCGTTGAACTAGTTAACACCCAATACAGTGAAGCTGATGCATTACGCTTAGCAGCGCAACTTGAAAGTTTCTCTGAGCACCCTATTGCTAATGCATTCGCTGGTTTCAACGACACAGTGAACCCTATTGAAAATGTGACTATCGAACCGGGTAAAGGCATTACCGCTTTACTAAATGATCAGCACCTTGCGATAGGTAAAAGCGGTTGGTTTGATACCGAAAAAGCAGATGCTCAAGCAACCTTATATATCGATAAGCAAGTCATTGCGCGCTTTTACTTAGCCGACAGCCTACGTAATAACGCAGAAAAATTGATTACTACACTTCATTCGCAACAAATTAAGTGCCATATGTTAACGGGCGATGCCTCTAACAGTGGTGAGCGAATTGCAAAACAGCTCAATTTAGATACCGTGCATGCTGCATGTAGCCCTCGCGACAAACAAACCCATGTCGAAGCACTTGCAAGTAAAGGTGCCATTGTTGCTATGGTGGGTGATGGCGTGAATGACAGCCCAGTATTTGCCAGTGCCCATTTATCTATTGCGATGGAAACCGGCGCTGATATTTCCAAAAATAGTGCTGATGTGGTATTACTCAATAGTGATCTAACAGCCATAGAGCATTTGCTTACTGTCTCGAAAAAGACGCGCCGTATTGTTAAGCAAAACTTGGCATTATCACTTATTTACAATGGTTCGATTTTACCATTGGCAGCCCTTGGGCTCGTTGCTCCTTGGATGGCTGTAATTGGTATGTCTGCAAGCTCCATTTTGGTTATTACCAACTCATTAAGGTTATTAAAACTATGAGTATCATCTACATGCTTATCCCAATTGCCATTTTATTTGTGCTAATTGCTATTGGGGTATTCTTTTGGGCTGTAAAAAGCGAACAATTTTCTGATTTAAACAAACAGGGCCACAGTATCCTGTTCGAAGACGATAAAGAGCAGCACAACAAAAGTAATGATTGATCCGCTGTTTATTAGTGCATTTATAATGGGCTTGTTAGGCAGTGGTCATTGCCTTGCTATGTGTGGTGGCATTGCCAGCAGTTTACAACTTGCTGCCAACAAAAACCGTGCTGTGAGCTTTTCGATTGCTTATAACCTAGGCCGTGCACTCAGTTACATGCTTGCCGGTGCACTTGTAGCAGGAATTAGTAGTCGCTTTGCAGCGCAAAATACTTCTATATCGATAGCGTTGTCGTTTTTGAGTGGTATTTTTATGCTCCTTGTTGGGGTTTACATTATGCGTTTAGCGGCAACTCTTCAGTGGCTAGAAAAACTTGGCAAAACCCTAGTATGGCAGCATTTAGCTAAACTTAATCGTTATTTATTACCTGTCGATACTACCCCAAAAGCCCTACTCTATGGCGCTTTGTGGGGCTGGCTGCCCTGTGGATTAGTTTATTCAGCGCTAACCTGGGCACTGACTAGCCCATCAGCATCACATGGTGCAGGTGTGATGTTGTTTTTCGCGTTAGGCACCTTTCCTGCGATGATAAGCGTAGGACTCGTCAGCCAGAAAATAAACACTATTTTCAACCATGTTTGGACTAGGGTTATTCTAGGCAGCGTAATAATATGGTACGGTATATACTTATTAATTATAGCAACCGATAAGCTAATTCATTAATATTACTGGTTGTTAACTTATTTGAATGGATTTGATGTATGGACTTCTCACAAAACAAGTCAAAAGGCTTATGCACAATTAGCTGTAATAATTGCAGTATCAGCCAGCTATGTTTGCCATTTTCATTAAACGGTCAAGAAATGGATCGTCTAGATGAAATCATCGAACGTAAGAAACCACTGCATAAAGGTGATTATTTATTTGAGTCTGGCGAAAGCTTAAATGCCATTTATGCGGTACGCTCTGGCTCGTTTAAGTCTTATACTTTGTCAGAACAAGGTGATGAACAAATTACTGGTTTTCATCTAGCTGGTGATTTGGTTGGTTTCGATGCTATTAACAAAATGGCTCATCAAAGCTTCTCACAAGCCCTTGAAACTTCAATGGTATGTGAAATTCCATTCGATACTCTAGACGAATTAGCGGGTAAACTACCTAAGCTACGCCAACAAATTATGCGTTTAATGAGTAATGAAATTAACTATGACCAAGAAATGTTATTGTTACTCAATAAAAAGTCAGCTGAAGAGCGTTTAGCAAGTTTTATTTATAATCTTGCAGAGCGCTTTGGTGAACGTGGTTTCTCACGTAAAGAATTCCGTTTAACCATGACACGTGGTGAAATCGGTAATTATTTAGGCCTTACTGTTGAAACAATTAGCCGCCTTTTAAGCCGCTTCCAAAAAGCTGGTTTTATTAAGGTTGAAGGTAAATTTATCACCATTTTGGACCAGCAAGCGCTTGCAGCAACAGCAGCGATTAAATGTAAATAGAGTTTGATTTAACGCAACTTTATATTGTTTGCCCCTTTAACTGTTCTAAATTTAGGTTACACTCAAAGTACTACTTTTTGCGGAACAGTTAAGGAGCAGCACATGGACGCAATTAAACGAATTTTAGCAGTTATAGACCCAACCAAAGAGCAGCAACATAGTTTAAGCCGCTCAATTGATCTAGCCAAAAAATCTGGCGCGACCATCACCGCTTTCCTCAGTATCTACGACTTCTCTTATGAAATGACCACAATGCTTTCTGCTGATGAGCGTGAAGCAATGCGCGAAGCCGTAATAAAAGACCGCCAAGAATGGTTAAATGAACAAATTGCCCTTTACCCAGAGCTTACCATTGATAGCTGTGTTGTTTGGCATAACCGCCCTTACGAAGCCATTATCAATACCGTGATCAACGATGGTTTTGACCTTGTTGTCAAAGGCACCCATCAACACGATACACTTAAGTCTGTTATTTTCACACCAACTGACTGGCACCTCATTCGTAAGTGCCCTGCTCCAGTTTTGCTTGTTAAAGAGAAAGAGTGGCCGGCAAAAGGCAACATTTTAGCTGCTGTGAACGCAGTGAGTGAGAATGAACAACACCTTGAACTTAACAAGCGTATTATCAATGACGCTCGTTTCATTTGTGATTTAGCCAACGCAACGCTTAACCTTGTGAATGCCTACCCAGCAACTCCAGTTAATATCGCTATTGAAATTCCTGAGTTTAACCCAGGTGTTTACAACGAATCAGTTAAAAAACATCACTTTGAATCAACGCTTTCATTAGCTGAAGGGTTTGATATTGATAAAGCTCATTGCCACATTGAAGAAGGCTTACCAGAAGATGTTATTCCTGATGTGGCTTCACGCCTCAACAGCGAATTAGTAGTGATAGGTACAGTTGGACGTACTGGCTTAAGTGCTGCGCTTGTCGGTAACACAGCAGAGCATGTTATTGATAGCCTTGACTGCGATGTTTTAGCACTAAAACCAGACGGCTATGTAAGCCCACTTGCTAAATAACCTTTTAAATATGCATTAAAAAAGCCCCAGTTTGGGGCTTTTTTCTTTTTATATATTTGTTACATCAATAAATAATGATTCATCAATGTTTGTTGATGAGACCACCGCCTCGCTAAAGTCATAGCTTTCACGATTGCCTTCTCTATCAAGTGGTAAATTTTCAAAATCAAATAAGTTTCTGTCTGCAAGCTGGCTTGGGCTAACATTTTGTAAAGACTTAAAGATACTCTCAACACGACCTGGAGTTTTCTTATCCCACTCAGTCAACATGGCTTTGATTGATTGACGCTGCAAGTTTTCTTGTGAGCCACATAAATTACAAGGAATAATTGGAAAGTCTTTGTGCTCAGCGTATTTAATTAAATCTTTTTCACGGCAATATGACAACGGACGGATTACCACGTTACGTTCATCATCAGAGCGCAATTTTGGTGGCATCGCTTTTAGTCGTGAACCATGGAACATATTTAAGAACATTGTCTCAACGATATCATCCATGTGATGACCAAGTGCTAGTTTGGTTGCACCAATTTTTTCTGCAAATGAATAAAGTGTGCCGCGACGAAGTCGTGAACACAGACCACAGGTTGTTTTGCCCTCTGGTACTTTTTCTTTTACTACTGAGTAAGTATCTTTATCAACGATGTAATACGGAATATTTAGCGTTTCAAAGTAATCAGGCAAAATGTGCTCAGGAAATCCAGGCTGCTTCTGATCAAGGTTTACTGCAATCACTTCAAATTTAATCGGCGCTGCTTTTTGTAAATTAAGCAAAATATCTAGCATTGCAAAAGAATCTTTACCACCACTGATACATGCCATAACAACATCACCGTCTTCGATCATGTTATAATCAGTAATTGCGTTACCAACATGCCTTCTTAGACGCTTTTGAAGTTTATTAAATTCAAGAGTTTCTTTTCTAGTATCAGTTTGATTCATTTGCTCTGCTCATACAGGCTTTTGTAAGCCATGTTTCATAGTAAAAAGTTCGGCGTGGATTATACGGACTTTTTGAGCCAGTTGAAATGATTAGCTATAAACTTAAAACAAAGGGCACATTAGCCCTGTGCCCTTTGTTAACGTTAAGCGCTTTTAGTTTTAGCTTTTTTATTCTTTGCCATTCGTTTAGCACGTTTTATTGCCGACTTTTTCGACGCATTTTTCTGCGCTATTTTTAACACTTTAGCCTCTTTTAATTGCTTTTTTGCTGCTTTCAAGCGCTGTTTAGCATTTTCTGCTAGGTTCTCTGCTTCACTAGCACACTCTACAGCTGCTTGTGCTTTAAGTGCTGCATCTTTTGCAATTTCAGTGGTTTTGGCCACTTCTTTTTTACTCTTTTCGAGAATTTTTTCGAGCTTAGCAAGACGTTTCTCAAATACTGACTGTGAATTTTGCATAGTATTCTCCTTTACTGACGTGCAGACATGCGGGTAGGCTCGGTGACAATAAGCGGGTCGAGACGATTCACAATTTCGTGATCTTTTTCTGGGTAATCCAAACAACTTAAAAAATGACGCATACAATTTATACGCCCGCGCTTTTTATCGTCAGAGCGAATTTGTGTCCAAGGTGCATCCTTAGTATGGGTATGAAACATCATGGCATCTTTGGCATCACTATAATCATGCCATTTAGCCAGTGATGCCATATCAACTGGGCTTAGCTTCCATTGTTTGAGCGGATCATTTTGGCGCGATTTAAAGCGTCTAAATTGCTCTTCTCTACTGACCGAAAACCAATATTTAAATAGCTTAATACCGCTATTCACCAACATACGTTCAAGTTGGGGTGTTTGACGCATAAACTCTAAATATTCGTGATCATCACAAAACCCCATTACCTTCTCAACACCGGCTCGGTTATACCAAGAACGGTCAAATAGTATAATTTCACCCTTGGTAGGTAGGTGGTTAATGTAACGCTGAAAGTACCATTGATCACGCTCTCTTGCAGAGGGTTTTTCTAAAGCCACTACGTGCGCCCCACGAGGGTTTAAATGCTCCATAAAGCGCTTAATAGTGCCACCTTTACCCGCCGCATCACGACCTTCAAATAAAATCACAATTTGCTGGTTGGTATCTTTTGCCCAGCCTTGCATTTTTAAAAGCTCGATTTGCAGTTCGTGTTTATGGCGCTCGTATTCAACTACGTCCATTTTGCGTTTATATGGGTATTTACCGTCAGCATTCCACTTTAAGCTTGGGTTTTTAACATTTAGATCAAAAACCACATCCTGCTTAGCATTAGCTTCGGCTAATTTCTGTTGTTTAACTGATACAGGTTCGACATTGAATGTCTGCATAACGACTCCTTTTAAACTATAACTACCTATATTGAGATCTTTATAGTTTTACTTTAAGCCAGTTATTGCTAAGTAATTTGATCTAAATCTATATTTTTAATTCTTGAAAAATCATTTAAAAATAGAAGGTTAGCACTTAATAATTAATTAAAAATAAGGATACTAAAATAAAATTAAACCTTTTATCTATAGCAAGAAACAACCAGTAAAAACTCATATCTTCATACTGTTTGCAGATCTAAAAACACGCTAATTCTTAAATGCACAGCAATACAAATAGTTAGAAAAGATATGAATTAAGGGAAATAATGAAGATAAAATAAACAGTAAAAGTAACTGCTCTGCTTACGATGAATTTCAAATTTTGATGCTAAACCAAAATACCGAGGCAACTCTTTAAAAAAAGAGACATAAGAACTATCTGCTTCACAACGAAAAAAGGACCTAATAAGGTCCCTTTTGTAGATGTTTAATCGCTTTTGCCAATATATGGACGCTATTTAACAATCCACGGTGTGGCACTGATGAGCTCAGCATGACTGCTAAGAACTGTTTTATCGTCTTGCCAGTCGTCTGTTACTTTTATTGAACAACGCTGCTCTTTACAGCTAACGTCATTTGCCGAAATAGCATCTTGGCCATTAAATTTAAGTACAACACCTTGTTGTTCAGGCAGTAAAAACCACATTAATTTGCTAACAAAAAAGCCTGACAAATCAGATAAAAGCTCGTCAAATTCTTCATTTAACGTATATAAGTTCGCTTTACTGAGTTCAAAATCAGCCAGATCCGTTGCTTCAATTTGTAACTTTAATTGGCATTCATGTTTTGGATTTTCTGGTTGAACAACTATTACGGCTTTATCTGTATCAAGCTGCTTATCGAATGGTAAAAGTAGTTGAGCCTTATCTGTATAAGTTAGGTCAAACTCTTGTTTTTCTGTAATTATTTTACCTGATTTAATTGTGCATACTTCGTTGCTTGCAATATCAGACAAATAAAAGTTAACTTGTGCGTATTGAAACTCGCCTTTATTAACAACTTTCAAACGATCGTAAAAGCCATCATAGGCAACAACAAATTCTGTTGCAGCGGCCTTTGAAGCAACTGCACCTAGCGCAACCGCGATGGTTGCTGCTTTTAACCATGGAAGGAGTTTATTCATCAAAGTAAGCTCTGTTTTGATTTATCATTTTATTTAATTCTTCAATGTACGCTTCACGTCGTTCAGAATAAGACAGCAAACCTTGTGTTAGCTTAGTTGCATCAATTGGCTTTTGCTGGCGACGTAAATCAGCACGAATTGATCTTAAATCTTTATACGCCGCATGGGTATTAATATTTTTAAAATAAGAGTTTACAGCAGCACGTACCGATTGAAATGCAGCCACTTCGTGAGCAGCTTCGTTGGCACGGCGACGAGGAACCATGCCACAGCCTTTTTTATAACACCACTGGCCGAAAAAGTTTAAGCCAATACGTGCAAAACGTGACGTACCCCATGCTGACTCATTAGCTGCTTGCATAAGCGCAAGCTCTTTAGGAATGATATCTACACGACGAAGTGCCTGGGTAAGCGATAAAGTATCTATGGTGGTAGGCAACTTGTAGCTATTCAGTATTTTTTTAATATCTGATTGCTGTTTGCTACTTAGTGGCTCATTGTACTCCAGCATCATGCGCGCGATTTCTAAAGTCGCACGTTGCTGTAGAATCTTTTTATTTTCGGCCTCAACATGAGGGCGAATAAAATCAAAAAATGCATGTTTCTTTTCTTTCACATCAGTAAAAGCTGCAAAATCTGGCAGTTTCACATTATGTAATGGCTTTTCTTTTTTGATTACGCGCTGGGTCCCTTTTGGCGTTGTCTGCGATTGTTCAGACCCACTTTCTACTACTTCTTTATCTACAAATGGCGATAACAACGCCCATGCAAAAAAAGCAGCAAGTAAAGCTCGAAAAACGTAATTAAGCATGTATTCTCTCATATAAACTACTACTCATGTGCGGTAACGTCACGCACACACAAAGGCGAAGTATACCAAAACCGTCTATTTTTGGCGAATTTGCCCTAAGAAAATTACCTAAACCTTTACCAAAATAGCGTGATTTAGCGCCAATTTACTCGCAATTTTCAAGCGCTTGCGTATACTGAAAAGCAAGCAAACGAGAAAAAGGTAGGTTTTTTTTATGTGCCAATCTTGGCAAGCTCGCATTATTGATCAACAAAAATATCGTCCAAACGATAACCGCTCAGCTTGGCAAGTTGACCGCTCTCGAATCATACACGCCGCAGCCTTTAGGCGGTTGCAGGCTAAAACCCAAATTATGGGTATTGGCTTAAATGATTTTTATAGAACCCGTCTGACCCATTCTTTAGAAGTTGCTCAAATTGGCAGTGGTTTATTACGTCATCTAAAAAAGCAGCACCCTGAATTTACGAATTTTCCGAGCGGTAGCCTACTCGAGACCCTATGTCTTGCTCATGATATTGGCCACCCTCCTTTTGGTCATGGTGGTGAAATAGCATTAAATTACATGATGCGCGAGCATGGTGGCTTTGAAGGTAACGCCCAAACATTAAGAATTGTGTCTAAGCTTGAGCCCTATTCAAATGGCTATGGCATGAACTTAACCAGACGCACCTTATTAGGTTTTATTAAATACCCAGCCTTTATTGATGATTTGTGGCACAGCATTCCACCTTTGACTGAGCAACGTAGTTTTATTAAAGCTGACCATTGGCGACCAGCCAAAGGCTTATATAAAGACGATAAAGATGTTTTCGATTGGATCATTGAGCCACTCTCTAATAATGATAAAGCGCTGCTGAGTAGTCATTATAAGGTTGATGAGTTTAGAGCTAAAACCCATTACAAATCGATAGACTCAGCAATTATGGAATTAGCTGACGATATTGCTTATGCCGTACATGATTTAGAAGATGCCATAGCCACCGAAGTTTTAACGCTGGCTGATTGGCAAAATCATGCCCTTGTACGATTACAAGAGCTTGACTCAGCGTGGCTAACTACCCATTTAAGCACGATAACCGCCAGACTCTTTTCTCATCACGAGTATGAGCGTAAAGACGCTATTGGTGAGTTGGTTAACACCTTTATTATTAACGCTCAGTTAGTTGTACAAAACGCAGATTTCGAATCTGAAATACTGCAGTACACAGTAAGCCTACCGGATGAATTTGCTGAAATTCTTAACGTGCTAAAACATTTTGTTTTTAAACGTTTAATTCGCGAGCCAAAGATGCAGCAAGTAGAATTTAAAGGGCAAAACCTGCTGATTGAGTTATTTAGTGCTTTTGCCAGCGACCCTATGCGCTTATTACCTGAAACAACCCAAGAAATGTGGCTAAATGCGCACCAGCAAGGTGATAATGCAATGCGCATAATATGTGACTACTTATCAGGGATGAGTGATGAATATGCTTATAAAACCTATCAGCGCTTGTTTTTGCCATCTGCTTAAGTAATTTTTTGAACAGCAGTTAAAATTGTTCTAAAATTAAACAGGTTATAGTAATAACAACCTCACCCCTTGAATGCATTTTATTTAACATGGATTGAAATAATGCTCAAAAAATACCTGCTTATTAGTGCTGCTGTTGCAAGCTCATTTGCTTGCTATAGTGCAGAATCACTTCCTGATCCGCTTCTTGAAGAACGCGGCATAATCATAAAAGATGCCACTCATTTCGATTGGGTACGGCTGAATTCGGGCGAATGGCTCAAAGGCGAGCTAGTCTCCATGTATGATAAAGAGATTGAGTTCGACAGTGATGTGCTCGACACACTAATTATTGATCGCGAAGATGTCTACATGATCATCTCAGATCGTCACCATACTGTGCGCTTTAATGATGGTAATGAGCTAAGCGGCACATTAAATATCTCTGGTGGTTATGTAAAAGTTGGCGAACAAGAAGCTAAATACCGTTATCGCGATTTAGTCTCTATTGCTCCTTCAGTTGAAAGCGAACTCAGTGCATGGACAGTGAAAATATCACTAGGTGCCGATATATCAAAAGGTAATACCGAGCAAACCGAATATTCGGCTCGTGCAGATATCAAGCGCCGTACGGCGTCTAGCCGTTTCCTCGCAGAGTTTTTAGGTTATCGCACCACCAGCGATGAGCAAGTCACTAAAAACAACATTCGCGCTAACGGTACCTTCGACTGGTTCCAGACCCAAAAAATGTATTACCGCCCTATCTTCTTTGAGTACTACCGTGATCCGTTTCAAAATATCGCTAACAAGTACACTGTGGGTGCCGGTGTTGGTTACTATGTAATGGATACCGATAAAACAGAATGGGATTTTTCAACAGGCCCTGCTTATCAAAAAACTGAGTTTGATACTGTCGCTACGGGTGAAGAAAAATCAAATTCATCTTGGTCATATTTTGTCGGCACTAATTACGAGCTAGAGGTCACCAAGAAAATTGATTTTACCTTTAATTATCGCTACCTAACTGCAAACAGTGATGCAGGTGGTGACTCTCAATATGCGATGGCTGCGTTTGAGTTTGAGATCACTGATGATATTGATTTTGATATGTCATTAGTATGGGACTATTTAGCTGACCCGATTGCCGATGAAAACGGTGTAGTACCAGAAAAAGAAGATTACAAAATGATTTTCGCGCTGGGTATCGATTTATAAACATCTCGATTATTCGATACAAAAACGCCGAGCTTAGCTCGGCGTTTTCATTTTAGTTAATAAATATCTTATAGCGATTTAACACCCATGTTATATAGGGTAAAGCCATAAATATCAGCGTATTGATCAATGATCTTACTTGTTGGTGTTCCTGCACCATGGCCTGCATTTGTTTCAATGCGAATAAGATACGGGTTTTGTTTCGCACCTTTTTCTTGTAGCTCTGCTGCAAACTTAAATGAATGCGCAGGCACAACACGGTCATCATGATCCCCTGTTGTTACTAAGGTTGCAGGGTAGCTAACACCCTCTTTTACATTGTGAACTGGTGAATAGCCTTTTAAGTACTCGAACATTTCTTTACTTTGTTCACTCGTACCGTAGTCATACGCCCAACCAGCACCCGCTGTAAAGGTGTGGTAACGCAGCATATCTAAAACACCTACAGCAGGAAGCGCAACTTTAAATAGCTCAGGGCGCTGTGTCATAACCGCACCAACTAATAAGCCACCATTTGAGCCACCACGAACCGCTAGGTAATCAGGTGAGCTGTATTGTTTTTCGTTTAAGTACTCAGCCGCAGCAATAAAGTCATCAAATACATTTTGTTTCTTAAGCTGTGTACCATTTACATGCCATTCTTTACCGTATTCGCCACCACCACGAATATTAGCAACAGCATAGATACCACCGTGCTCAAGCCATGCCGCAATTGTAGGGCTGTAGCTTGGTGTTAGGCTCACGTTAAAGCCACCATAACCATATAAAATAGTCGGATTTTTACCGTTAAGTTCGGTGCCCTTTTTGTACGAAATAATCATCGGAACTTTGGTGCCATCTTTTGATGTATAGAACACTTGTTCAGAGATGTATTCTTCGCTATTAAATTTAGCACCCGACTTGCGGTACACATCAGACTTACCTGATTCAACATCAAACGAATAGGTATTGCCTGGTGTAGTGTAATTAGTAAATGAGTAATACAGCGTTTGTGCATCGTGCTTACCGCTAAAGCCATATGCAGTACCCACACCTGGCAGGCTGATGTCACGCACCAATTTACCTGATTTATCGTATTGTTTTACTTGTGAAATCGCATCAACCATATACTTAGCAAAGAAGTAGTCACCACCTTTTGAAAGGCTAAGCACATTGTCAGTTTCTGGGATTAAATCTTGCCAATTTTCAGGGCTTGGATCAGCAGCATCAACAGTCACTACACGTTTATTTGGCGCATTTAAGTTAGTCACTAAATACAGTTTCGAGCCGTCATTATCAATAATTGAGGTATCTGAGTCAGTGTTATCTAAAATAGTCACTAGTTCGCTGTCAGGCTTAGTTAAATCTTTGATAAACAGTTTATTACCTGAAGTTGAAGTACTTGCAGCAATTATTAAATAACGATTATCACGGGTTACATCAGCACCAATATAACGATGTTTCTGAGCCTCTGTGCCACCATAAACTAATTGGTCATCTGCTTGTGCCGTGCCTAACTTATGGTAGTAAACTTTATGTTGATCTGTTTTTGCAGATAGCTCACTACCCTTTGGCTTATCGTAGCTCGAATAATAGAATCCTTCGTTGCCAAGCCAAGAGATACCGCTGAATTTTACATCGACTAATGCTTCTTCAATTGGTTGTTTAGTCGCTGTATCAATAATGATAATTTTACGCCAGTCACTGCCGCCTTCAGAGATTTGATAGGCCGCTAGCGTGCCGTCCTCTGTGAATGTTAAGCCCGACATTGAGGTTGTGCCGTCGCTGCTAAAAGTATTTGGATCTAAGAACACCTCAGCTTCTGAGTCACCTTTTTTACGATAAACTACATACTGATTTTGCAGACCATCGTTTTTATAAAAGTAGGTGTACTCACCCTCTTTAAATGGCGCTGTGACTTTTTCATAGTTCATCAACTTTTCAAGCGTAGTTTTTAGTTTATCGCGATACGGAATATTTTTTAGATAAGAAAAGGTAACGTCATTTTCGGCTTTAACCCACTGGGCTGTTTCGTCGCTCATATCGTCTTCTAACCAACGATACGGATCGGCTACTTTCTCACCGAAATATTCATCAACAACATTGCCTTTTTTAGTATCTGGATAATTCACAGCAGCTTTAACCTCTGCAGTTTTTACTGTTTGTTCTGTTTTTGTTGGGGTAGATTCACCGCAGCCCGCCAATGCAACAACAATTGCACATGCTAGTGTTTTCTTGATCATAATAAATTTACTTTTAGTTATTGTTAATAAAATGAAAGTAAAATTAAAGCATTAGAATGTCTAGTAATTTGCGGTTAAACACAGGAAGTGCTGTAAACCAATGTAAAAACAAAAAAGCCACGTAGTAACGTGGCTCTTCAAAGCATGTATTTGCTCAACGATTATACTTTTGTTAACCAGCCATGAGTATCTGCTGATTTACCCCATTGAATATCATTCAATGCTTGGCGTAATTTAGCAACTTTCTCACCTGGTTCACCCGACCCCACTTTAAACTCTTGGTCGTTATGAATAAGTGTGCCAACCGAGGTAAGTACCGCAGCGGTACCTGATAACGCAGCTTCAGTACCTGGTTTAGCGGCTCTTTCTAGTAACTCAGACACAGTAAAGTTACGCTCAGATACTGTCATACCTAAATCTTTAGCAATCGTTAAAATACTATTACGCGTCACACCGTGTAAGAATGTGCTATCAAGTGCTTTTGTGATGATTTCATCACCATCAATTAGAATGAAGTTTGCAGCACCAGTTTCTTGTACATCACCACCAGGGCAGAATAAAATTTGGTCTGCTTGATGCTCTGAGCGAGCTTCTAAGATTGGACCTAATGCACTTGCATAGTTACCACCACTTTTAACCATACCCATGTGTGGTGCACAGCGCATGCCGTCTTCTTCAAGTAATACACGTAATGCTGTAGCACCACCTGAGAAATAATCACCTACTGGCGAAAGTAATACATAAAGCAAGGAACTCATTGACGGTGCAGCCGCTTTACCAATTGCCGCTTCTGTACCAATGTGAGTTGGGCGAATATACATTGAACCCGGCGGTGTTGGTGTTTCGTCTGCGTACTCTTTTACAATGTCTTTGATCATTTGCTCAAGCATGCTTTCGTCAAAGTCAGGTAAGTTTAGTAACTTAGAGCTTTGTTTCATACGAGCAATGTTAGCATCCATACGAAAGATATAGACCGAGCCATCTTCGTGACGAAATGCTTTTAATCCTTCAAAACAGGTGCTTGAGTAATGTAATACGTGAGCACCCGCATGTAATTCGATTTTATCAGATGGGACCAGCGCGCTTTCACTCCATGAGTTATCAGCAAAACGTGCTTGGATCATTTGTGGCATAAATACAGTACCAAATGCGGCCATTGTTGTTCTCTCTTGTTTGGACTACTTTTACCCCATTGTATGCTAATCCATCCCCGTTTAACCATAGCAAACTAGTGCCTTTTATCGATTAAAGTGATAATAATCCGACCATTTGGTACAAAAAATGCGCAACCCAAGTTGCGCATTGTTTACTGAGAATCATTCGCTAACAAATGACTATAAATTATCTGTAGTTCATTTTTGCTGTGAGGCGATTAAAAAAGCCCGGGAAAAAACGCTTGATAGTCGGTGCTAAACCACTTATACCTTCACCAATAACAACTTCATCTTTCTCGGCTTCAATGGCTTTAATCATTTTTGCAGCCGCTTTTGCCACATCCATACCGTTTTCGATTGATTCCTCTGGCTTATTTTGCGGTTTACCTTGGCCATCTAACGAATTATGCGCAATGGCTGTTTTAATTGAACCCGGGCAAATAGTCAGGCAATTCACATTTTTGTCGGCTAGTTCAGCTCTTAAGCAATCCATAAAGCCGACAACCGCATACTTAGAACCCGAATACCCAGTTCTGAACTTTGAACCGACTTTACCAGCTACACTGCTAATTGATACCACCATGCCCATACCTTGCTTCACCATCTGTGGTACGACCGCCTTAGTTAAAGCAATCAAACCAAAGTAATTTACTTCCATCAGTTGGCGATAAACCGTAAATTCGTTTTCTAAAAATAGACTACGCTGCGACACCCCACCGTTATTGATAAGCACATCAATGCGGCCAATTCGCTCAATCACTGCAGGCATATCTTCAAGCAAGGCTTCGGGCTTTGCCAAATCAAGAGCGACCACATGATGATTACCGCCGAGTCTTGTATTAAGAGCGTTGAGTTTTTCCTCATTACGGGCAGACAGTACTAGCGTTGCCCCTTTTGCCGCCAATTGCTCACAAAGTGCCTCACCAATTCCAGAAGATGCCCCAGTAACCCAAACTGTTTTACCATTTAATTGCATGTGTGTTCCTTATTATTGTTGTTATGCTTTGTTAGGCCCTGCATGTTGTTCGATATGATCAGCAATATCTTTATAAAAACCAAGCATAATCAAGAACTCTGCTAATACAAATAAAGGCCCTATTACCAAACCAATTAAATCATCAACAAAAGCTGGCTTTTTACCTTCAAAATAGTGACCAATAAACTGAAACACCCAACCAACAACGAAACTGCCAACGCTCACAGCTAGCCATAACTCTGTTGAAAGCGACACCACAGGCTCAGCAGCAATGCTTAACAAACTTAAGCATACAGCCATAATTAACCCCATTGATAAGCTAAGCATTAAGTAATAAAGGCAGGTGAGTGCAATCACCACGGTTGCCAAGGAGATAACGGCAGGTTCAGAGATAAGCGTGACGCGTTGCAATAAACAAATAATTGCAAACACAATTAATGGAATGCCAATAAAGTGAGTGTAAATATTGCGTTTAGAACGGTGATAGAGGGCGTAATTTGTCAGTTGTCGTTTTAATGTTTTCATTGTTTTTCCTGCCAAAACTGTGTTCAAAATTCAGATTAGCAGAAAATTCACCAACAAGAATGTCAACTAGCCGACATTTAAAGTTGCTAGCTTAATCTCACACATTAAACCAACGCATCAATAACTTTGCCTTTTTCAGCTTCTGGTCGCATATCCATGCGTTCGCGACCTTTTTGATACTCTTCATCGAGCATCGCTTGCAGCTCATTCATTTTTTCTTGCAGTGCTTTAGTATCGGCACCTTGTTGTTGCATTTGTTCAGCAAGCTTCTCTATTTGCGCTTTTATTTCATCAATTTTCTCTTTATCAACCCCGAGCCGCTGATAAACCAAAGCTTCTTGAGCTTGTGCTAAAAAAGAGCTGGGCTCAGACTGCTTTTGTAAAAGTTGTTGTGCTGAAGATGCTGGCGCATGCATGGCTTTCACACCCTCAGTGCGAGCCGTTTGCGGCAGCTTAGCTGTAGCCGAAGCGTGATAAGGGCTATATTGATTATGAAATGTAATTGCCACAAGTTGTCTTCCATTTAAGCTTGATTACAACCTTGTAGCAATTTTGGTTCCAAGCTAGCATTGAGATTGCAATTTATCGATATCAATAATTTCAATCGTTTGATATTTAAGATTAATAATTGAATCAGCTTGCAGGGATTGTAATATTTGGTTAATGGTTTGGCGTGTTAAATAGGTCATATCGGCAAGTTGTTGCTGGGTAAGCGGCAAACAACTTTGGAGTGACGATTGATAAAGCATGCACAACCGCTTACTTACCTTTTGCTTTGCTGTAAGGAGTGCGTGATCTTCTAATGAGTCAAACAGGTTTCGCACTTTATTGGTAAGCAGAAGCCCAAAATCATGCCAATATGCAGGATGCTCTTGTAATAACTGAGTTAATGCCCGCTCAGGTACGTGTAAAAGTCGTACCGCAGTTTGAGCATACACATCGTGGGTCCGCTTACCACCATCAAACAGAGCAACTTCACCAAACCACATAGCACTGGTTACAAAACTGAGCACGGCTTCTTTGCCTTGGCTATTAACCCCAGAAACTCTAAGCACGCCATTAATAACACAATACAGACCGGTATTTTCATCACCACGCAAAAACAATGCATCACCCGCATTTAAGGTGATTAATTTAGCATTTTTTACTAGCTTGTCCCTAAATAATTGTGTGCGATTTTTAAACCATTTGTCTTGGTTAATTACCGAAAGGTCTTGTTCATTCAAGTGTTTATCCTTTACATTGTTGTAGTGTGCATACAAATAATAAAAGGATACGGGATGTTAAACAAACTACTTTCGACCAGCCTACTTCTCAGTGCTATTTCTACACCTGCATTTGCTAGTGATGTTAATACTGAACTTAAATCTGCCAATAAAAGTGTCAGCGAAAAAGTTATTAAATGGCGCCGTCATTTACACCAATACCCAGAGCTTAGTAACCGTGAGTTTGAAACAGCCAAATACGTGGCTAAGCATTTACGTTCGTTAGGCCTTGAGGTTCAAACAGGTGTGGCTCATACCGGTGTGGTTGCCAAACTTAAAGGGGGCAAAAAAGGCCCGCTTATTGCGCTACGTGCAGATATGGATGCACTACCTGTTAAAGAGCAAGTAGACTTACCTTTCGCGTCAACTCAAACAACAGAGTACAAAGGCAATACCGTTGGCGTAATGCATGCCTGTGGTCATGATAACCATGTGGCTATTTTAATGGCGGCAGCTGAGTCTTTAGTAAAAATTAAAGACCAACTAGCAGGTGATATTCTGTTTGTCTTTCAACCTGCTGAAGAAGGTGCTCCTGATGGCGAAGAAGGTGGTGCTGAGCTGATGCTTAAAGAAGGCTTATTTAAAGAAAAGCCAGAAGCCGTATTTGGTTTACACGTAACCAGCTCACTTAATACCGGACAAATCGGTTTTCGTGAAGGGCCGCTAATGGCCAGCGCCGACAAATTTACAATTACAGTAAAAGGTCGCCAAACTCACGGCTCACGCCCTTGGAATGGGGTTGACCCAATAGTGGCGTCATCACAAATTATCATGGCAACACAAACCATTGCCTCACGCCAAGTTGATGTAACCAAAGCGCCTTCTGTGGTTTCATTTGGTGCCATTAATGGCGGTGTGCGTAACAACATCATCCCTGATCAAGTTGAAATGGTTGGCACAATTCGTACCTTTGACCAAGAAATGCGTGCTGATATTAAAAAACGTCTAGCTAAAACCGCTGAGATGGTAGCTGAATCAGGTGGCGCAGAAGCGCATGTTCACATTGATCATGGCTACCCAGTAACAGTGAACGATGTTGAATTAACCAAGAAAATGACACCAACTCTTGCTGGTGTGGTTGGCAAAGAAAACCTGATCACAACGCCACTTATCACTGGTGCCGAAGACTTTAGTTACTACGCCTTAGAAACACCAGGCATGTTCTTTTTCTTAGGTGTCACACCAAAAGGCCAAGATGCGGTTACAGCACCTAGTAACCATTCACCACACTTTTTTGCAGACGAAAAAGCTTTACAGCTTGGCGTAAATGCAATGACGCAATTAGTGGTTGATTACCTAAAATAATAAAAATTTTCTTACCGGCGGGTGACATAACTACCCGCCCTATTTTTTAGCTGTTCAGCATCAATAAAGTTCATTTTGCTAGGGTTAGATTACTATAAACAGGTAAGGAAGCCCCATGACATCAGAATACTTTCATTTTTTAAGCATTATCGGTGTAGCGTTTTTTGCTATTTCTGGCACCTTGCTGGGCCATGAAAAAAGTGTCGGTGGTTTTGGTGTGGTGGTTGTTGCCACAGTCACAGCTCTGGGTGGTGGCACACTTCGAGACATATTGCTCAACAAACCAGTATTTTGGATAGCACAACCAGATTATTTGTACGCAACTTATATAGCCATATTCGCCTCTATTTTATCTATTCGTCACTTACCCGATTTAAGTAACTACAGCATGTTGTTAGTTGATGCCGTAGGGATGGCGATTTTCAACATTATTGGTATCGAAAAGGCACTGATTGAAGGGGCTGATATGGTTGTGGCTATCACTATGGGCATGACCACAGGTATTTTTGGTGGCCTGATGCGTGATGTGATCTGCCGAGAAGTGCCTTTAGTAATGGGCGAAGAACTTTATTCAACCGCTTGCTTATCTGGCGGGTTAACTTACGCGGCTTTATTCACCCTTGAGGTGAGTTATATTTGGTGCATTCTTGGCGCATTTGCTGTGACGGTATGTTTAAGATTAGGCGCCATACACTTTGGCTGGCAACCTAACCTGTTTCGTAAAAGAAGCTTTAAACGCTCTTAGCAAGTCATATAAATACAGCCATCGAGTGGCATGTCCGCTGGATACTGAGTTTGTATAAAACCCAGTTTTTCATAGGCTGTTTTAGCAAGGGTATTGTGGCTATACACAAACAACGACAAACTATCGCAGTTCAATTGCTGTTTGCCCTGCTCTCCTAGTAAATTAATCAACACTTTTGCAAGACCTTTACCACGTTCACTTGGCGCGATAACTAGCCGCCCTAAATGGCAACGACCTTCACGTAAATAATATTGCCCAAACCCTAACATCTGGCCTTCGTCATTAATCAACGCGAAGGAATTCAGCGCATCTAGGTTTAAATCTTTTCTAAAGCTTTGTGTATCAAATGGGTAATTAAAAAATGGCCCAGACCAAATACGCAGTTCAGCCTCTGAGTTAAACCAACCCATTAACTCGTTGAGTTGGTCACTCGTTACTTTAACTAGCTTCATGTTTTAACCTATCGTATAAACCCGATGCACGTGTAACAGATTTATTCATTGCCATGAGCAATACATTTTTATCGGCCACCAGCTCAAATGTGGTTTTCGCGCGGGTGATCCCCGTGTAAACCAATTGTCTGTTAATGCCCTGATTAGCCTGTTTTATTGGCGGTAAAATCATCGCTGTGTAAGCAAATTCAGAGCCTTGCGACTTATGAATTGTCATGGCATACACTTTGTCGTGAGCAGGTAAACGTGCGGGCGAAAAGGCACGAATATTTTCTTGTTCATCAACAAACATGGCTTTTAACTGACCTTGCTCATCGTGCATTAAAATACCGATGTCGCCATTAAACAGTTTTAGCTGGTAGTCGTTTTGGCTGATCATAATTGGCATACCCACGTAATGCCTTTGATATGGCGAGATTAAACCTTGTTGAGCCAGTGCTTTTTCAATACGCTGATTAAGGCTATTTACACCATAATCTCCCTCTCTGACTGCAGCTAACAACTGATAATGCGCAAATGCTTTATGCACACTGGCAACACTTGCCCCTTGCTGGATAAGCTGCAAATAATCGTGATATTGCAACGCCGCTTGTTGCACAAATTGCTCAATCGGTTTACTAATTACGCTGTAATTAAGTTTAAGGTCTTTAAAGCCACCTTGATTAATCGTTTGCTCAACGTAGCCTAGTAAGCCACTGTTATTGGTATTTACAGCTTGTGCTAATTGACCAATGCCGCTACTGCCATCAAAACGATAACTTTGCTGTAAAAACGCAATACAATCGTTAAGTACAAAATGACTGCTCGCCGCGGGTATTTCGCTCTGATCATTAAAACAAACGCGATTAAGCTGCGCTGCTCTTTCACTGCTGTAATCAGGCATTTTGCCAAGCTCTAAGCCTTGGCATAGATCGCTGAGAATACTGCCCGTATCAACCGAGGCTAATTGGTCTTTATCACCCAGTAAAATAAGTCTTGCATGGCTTGGAAGTGCCTCGATTAGTTTTGCCATAAGCGATAAATCTACCATCGATGCCTCATCAATGATCAGTACATCTAAATGCAGCGGATTACGCTTGTTATGGCGAAACTTATTGGTATGCGGAATAACGCCCAGTAAACGGTGAATCGTTTGCGCGCTGTCAGGAATAAGTGGCGCGATATTATCGGGGATCATACTAAGCTTTTGCTTTGCCCCTAAAATCGACTCGGTTAAACGCGCTGCCGCTTTACCTGTCGGTGCAACCAGCTTAATTGTTAGCGGCGCACTGGCATACAAAGATTGTAATATGGCTAGTAGCTTAGTTACAGTGGTGGTTTTACCTGTACCCGGGCCGCCAGTGATCACACTAAAGCCTTTTGTTGCGGCAATCGCACAGGCTACTTTTTGCCAGTTTAATGTTTTAATAGGATCGCTTGGGTTGGTTGTATGTTCACTGCTAGGAAAATACACCTCAAGTAATGACGTTAATGCGGCTTCATCAAGGATGAGTTCTTTCGTTGCTAAATGATGTAAACGCGAGGCCAGTGTGGTTTCGTACTCTGCCAATCGGGCAAAGTAAAGTTTATTCGCAAACAATAGCAGTGGTTTGTCGTCCCCGACACACTCAGCATTCATTAGTTTATCAACGGCTTCAGCAAGGCCAAATTCCATATCAAACGGGGTTAAAACATCAGGGGCTGCAATGCTGGCATCAGCTAGGCTTTGCTGTTTAATTTCAAACGGGTTTTGCCAGTTTATATTCACCAGCTCTAAACAACTGTGCTGACTTTGCTGCGCAGCCGCAAGTAATAAAATCAGGTAAAAAACTTCACTGTGCGCCGCTTCGTTACTCTCTATCAGTGTTTGTGAACCGGCTACTGTTTCTGTACCAGTCAATAGCTCTGCAAGTTTAACATCAACTAAGCGAATACGTTTTGCCTCAAGCAAATAACTCAGTAAAGGCTGCGTTTTAATCTCTGTGACAGGTAACACTGAATCGCTTTGGGCATGTTGTGCTGTCTGCTTATTCATTGGCTCGTTTGGCTCATGGTCATCAAAGCCGAATGTCATTTGACTCATAGCATCGCTCCTTGTGCGAATAAGCTATCAAGCTCAGTTATTTGCTGTTTTGTTAGCTGATTGAAATACACCCCTTGCCCTTCGCTCATACCACGTAAGAAGGTGTAGTAAACACCACCTAAATGCGTGTCGCTATCGTAATCATGAATACGTTGTTTTAATAAGCGGTGCAATGCCACGGTATATATCAAATACTGCAAATGATACTGATGACTGGTCATGGCTTGCTCTAGTTGCTCATGTTGGTAGTCAGCCGCACTATTGCCTAAAAAGTTCGATTTATAATCAAGAATATAATACTTACCCTGCCAGCAAAATATTAAATCTATAAAGCCTTTTAGTAAGCCTTGCACCTCACTAAAATCAAGCTGCCCGGGTAAGTTGAAATGTTTAACTAAAACTTGGTTAAGCTTATCGCTTGAGAGCGATAACAGGGGTAAGTTAAATTCCATTTCGACCAAACAGGTATCAGGTTCAAGTACTGATAAACTAAGCCCTTTATCGTTTAATGGGCAATTCAGTGCAGCAAGGATCCACTGCTCGGTCATTTCCTGCCAGCTATCGTCAATGTGGTATTTTTCGAATAACGTTTTGATCACTTTATCAAGGGCGTGGTCGTCTTGCTCAGTGGCTGGACGCTTTAACGCATAAGGGTCAGTAAAGTCTAATTGCTCAAAAATTTCATGTAAACAACTACCCGGCTTTGCCCCTTTAGGGAAGCTGTAAGGAGATAAAGCATTTGCATTTTGGGCTAAAAACTCATCTTTTTCGTGGTCTTCATCACTGCGACCAAGCTCAATATGATCAGTATGCTTTTTCAGCGTTAAGCTACTAAAGCTGGTTGAGCGCCAATCACGCTGAATGTCTGCTTTAACAGTATTAACTTGATAAACTTGCTCACTGTCTTCACCAGCAAATGTTAACTTCTCAAGCTCATCTGCTTGGCTAAACGCCTCATAGTGCATGTGCGCAGAGCCTTCACAAAATTGTTGTAACAACGCGCGCCATTCATCGCCCGATTTGATCTCTAACCCTGCAAATAATACGTGGCCGATACTAGTACTTTGAATACCAGGGCGAGCACTGCGACCTTGGGCAATGTTATACATCCCCACAGAACAAAAATGCACGGCACGAGTCAATGCTACGTAAAGTAAGCGCAAATCTTCAGCTAAGCGCTCTTGCTCTGCTTTTTGCATTGCGTCGTCACTTTTAGCAAGGTCATAAATCAGCTTACCGTCTTTATGGTAAAGGGCTTCTTTGCTTTCGCGATAACCGCAGGCAAACGGCATGAATACAATCGGGTACTCTAAGCCTTTTGAGGCGTGCATGGTGACAATTTTCACCAAATTAGCATCGCTTTCTAGGCGAACTTGCACCGCTTCGCCATCTTGTTGACTGACTTTTTGCGCAAACCAACGCAGCAATCTGTGAGTGCCCTCAAGCTCAATTTGCTTTTGCTGTAATATTTCCCCTAAATGGCGGAAATCGGTGAGCCAGCGTTCAACGTTGTAGCCTAAGCCTTGCCAGCGCGCTGCAAGTTGATTATGGCTTAATAAACGCTCGAGCATCGCCATTGCGCCTTGTTTATGCCAAATGTGGGCAAGCTGAGCAAAAAAGTTTAGATGTTCTTGCCATGCACTTTCATTTTCATGAAGCTCATAAATACGGTTGTAGCTTAAACAAAACAATGGCCCTGCTAGTACACCACGCAGTAATGACTCATCATACTGACCATGCAATGCCGTTAAAAAGTTAAGTAAATGATGACTAAGCTCTTGGTTAAAAACACTATCACGGGATAAATACACGCTGGCAATGGCGGCTTCTGCCAGTGCTGTTTTCATAAGCTGTGCTTCGTTTCGGTCACGCACTAACACACAGATATCAGCGGCGGTGAGAGGCTTTCCTGCGATAGTCGCATGGCCTGCATTAGCTTGCTTTAGTAGTTCAGTGATTTTTTTCGTATATTGCAAAGCCAATGCTTGTTGAGCAACCCCTTTGCTGGTTGGCTTGTTGTTAGCTTCGGCGTACTCATCAACAAAAACCGAAAATTCAAACGCACTGGGCATTTCACCGTTTATTAAAAACGCTTTGTCTTGCTGTTTTCCTTTGGCATTAACCTTTTGAAATGGGATCGCATCGTTATAAATAAAGCTATTAGCATTTTTAGCAAATAAGCGGTTTACGCTATCAACAACCCCTTCGCTTGAGCGGTAGTTGGTATCTAGGGTGTATTGCTTATCCTCTGAAACGGCTTGTTTTGCGCCAATATAAGTAAAAATATCTGCACCACGAAAACCATAAATAGCCTGTTTTGGATCACCTATCATGGCAAGCGTGGTGTTTTTAATGCCATAAATGCGGCTAAAAATACCATATTGAACTGGGTCGGTATCTTGGAATTCGTCAATCATGGCAACTGGAAACAAGGCGGCAATTTTTTCACTTAATGCTTGGCCTTGCTCACTTAAAAGTGCCTGATGCAAGTTACTCAGTAAATCATCTGGAGTAATAACGCCTTGCTCTTGCTTGCGTTTAACTAATGCATTTGCCACCCATTTAGCTGCGTATTGCACTATCGCAATATTCAACCCGTTATTAATGAGGCTACTGAGTGTGTCCATTTCATCAAACCGAGCCAGCATTTCATGACTCAGCAAACTGCCGTTTTTCTTATAATTTGCAGGGTCGCTTAAATTCTCTGAGCTCCACACTTCAAACGAGTATTTACTGGTTCCAAATACAAAAAACAACTCGTCATTGTTTATATACTCTTCAAGCGCAGCAAGGCTGTTTTTTCGACCAGGGGTTTTTGAGCCACTTAAATCAGACGCTTTTACGGCATTGATAAATTCACTCTTACGGCAGGCAGTTTTAAATGCTGGTACTTTTGCCACAAAGTTGTCGCGCGCTTGCCATATTTCATCAAGGTCATACTCAGGGGTAATCGTTGCCCCTTGTTTATTGAGTAGACTTACCACCTGTGAATACAGTGACGCAGGTACTGGGAAAATATCGGTAATTGCTTGGGTGCGCTCTTTTGATTGTGGGTAAACAAAAGCACGCCAGAAGTCATTAAGGGTTTCTTGAATAAGCTCACGCTCATCTAAAATAAACTCTAAGTTAAACGCCACGCCGGATTCAAAGGCATGTTGTTTCAGCATTCGCTGACAAAAGCCATGAATAGTGAATATAGCGGCTTCATCCATCGACTTTGCCGCAGCGTCTAGCAAATCAAATGCGGCGTGTTTGTCAGTTACCTCGTTAATTATTTGCTCAATCAGCTCATCATCAGGCTTTTTACCAAGCAGAGCATCTCTGGCATTGATTATACGCGCCCTTACACGGTCTTTAATTTCTTGAGTTGCGGCCTCAGTAAAGGTCACCACCAGTATTTGCTCAACACTCAGCGGCGTATTTAATTGTTCATCTTCACCGGTCGCTTTTTGTAAGCCCAACAAATACCGTAAATACAAACCTGTGATGGTGTAGGTTTTACCTGTACCGGCACTGGCTTCAATAAGGCTTTGCCCACACAGCGCCATACTCATTGGATTAAGCGTTTGCATGATCTGCCTCCTGTGCTAATTCAACAATTGGCGATAACAGCAGCTCGCTCCATTTTATAAACTCTTCTTCACAGTCTTTAAGGCTCTTTATGGTTAAACGAATATACGGGTTTTCACCTTCACCTATGCCTATGTATTGCGGTGCGAACTTATTGTTTGCTTTAACCATATCTTTGTCTGTTTTTATGTACTCGTAACCACTGACCGGGAAAAACGCCACAGGGCGAGTTAAAAGCGTTTCATAAAACGAAAACCAATCGTTTAAATAGCTGCGGGCATCGTCTTCTGACAAGGGTGAAAAACTAATTTGCTTGTCTAAACCAAGAATAAGGGTTTCAACCGGCTGGCCCATTATTTGCGCCGCTAAATGATGCACAAAGCCGCGAATAACATCTTTTGCTTTAATACTGGCGGTGCGATAAAACACCTGTTTTTGACCATAAATATGATTTAACCAACCTTCTAGTGTGGTATTGGCTATTTTAATATTTACTTCAACGGGTAATGCTTCATCACCTTGAATATGCGCTTTTACCTGCCCTGCAAGCGCATCAACTCGGTGCTGCATACTTTCAAATACAAGATCGCCAACATGGGCTTGTGGTAATTCACCGCGCTGCATAATTTGCGCTTTATTAAGCGGTAGCTCTTGAATGCTCGCTTCGAGAATTTCATCGAGGTAAAAGTAGCGGCGTAATGCGTCTAAACTAAATGGCTCTTCATCTTTAGCGATATCGTTAAATTGCGGTAAGCGTAAACCCAAACTTTGCTGATAAAAGCTCTCGTGCGGCTGGCAAATACTGCGAATAAACTGAGTTAACTCAACACTGCTTTCTGGCTGAACACTAAGCGCTTGCTGAGGTTCAGGGTTAACAGCTTGAGTTGGCATCCACACAGGGTTATAGCTGTGTAATTGTGTGGCTAACGGTTTGTTTTCTTTTTGCTCGTCATCAGTTTTCTCTTTTAGATAATAAGCCGAGTTAAATGGCTGTAAGTGCTGATAATTAATCAGCGCCTCTGGTAGCTTTAAGTGAGTGTCTTGATCAGCAAACTCAAAACTACGGGCTATGTATTCCAGCAGCTCGCTCACTAAAGTTGAGGGCATTCTTTGTTGGTTATCAAAACAAGAACGGCCAATATAACTGATGTATAAATTCTCACGGGCACTTAAAATCGCTTCTAAAAACAGGTAACGGTCGTCGAGCTTACGAGAGCGGTCGCCTTTTTGGCGTTTTGAGAAAGGCACTAAGTCAAAACCAATTGGCTGAACTGTACGCGGATAATCCGCATCATTTAAACCTAGCATGCACACCACTTTAAATGGCACCGCACGCATTGGCATCAGCGTACAAAAGTTAACTTGCCCCACTAAAAAGCGCTGTCCTACGCCTTTTTCTTGAATACCTTGTTTTACAAGGTAACTAACAATGCGCTGCGAAACAGCTTGTTGGTAATCGCCATTGTCATAATGCTTAATCAGTGTATCGAGCACTTTTTGCAGCACTAATAAATCCCAGCTTTGTTCGCCTTCATCGCTGTACACATCGTTTAATAATTCTTTTAGAATTTCTGCTTTTTCGTTAAGTGGTGCATCAGCTTGCAGTTTGGCTTTATAACGGGCCAGTACATCAATAAATTCAATGAGTTTATTTAAGGTATTTAATGCCATGCCCTCAACTTCATCGGCACTGTAAATCCCCGAAAACGGCAATTGTTCATCACGTTGTGCAACGCCAAGTAACAAGCGGTTTAGGCCATGTTGCCAAGTGTTTAAATCTATTGCGGGTAAGCCAAAACTGTCTTTGTGGGCGGCATCTAAGCCCCATTTAACGCCAACGCGTTCAAGCCAAAAACCAATTTGCTCATATTCATGGGCTTCGAGGTTAAACTTCTCCGCAATTTGCGTGACTTGCAGCAAATCAAGAATGTCAGACACACCAAAGCGTGAGTAAGGTAAATCGGTTAAACTAGCAAACGAGCTAAGTACTGGTTTTTCTTGCTCTATCGCTAAATCGGCTAACGCATAAGGGATAAAGCGTCGCCCTTCGGCACCACCAAACACCGCCTCAATATACGGGCTGTATGTGCCAACATCCGGCATCATTACAATAATATCTTTCGGTGTTAGCGCTTTATTTTCATTGAATAAATTGAGTAAGTAATCATGTAGTCGTTCTACTTCACGAAGAGGCGTGTGACAATCGCTCAGCACAATGCTGGTATCGTCTGCCTGAATTGGCAATTTGCCTTCGTCATTAATAAACCATTCTTTATCAGGCGTTAGTGATTCACCCTTAAATGCTAATTGGTAAATTTCAGACTGAATTTGCGATAGCAAGCTTTGATCAAACTCGTTATCGAATCCGTCAAGCCACTGCGCGTCTAATTGTAGTAACTGCTCAAAATAGTCTCGGCCTAATTTACCCCACGACGAGAGTAACGGGTTACCAATAAAAAAGTATTCGTGATCAGGGTTTTTAGCGCTGTCTTCAAGCGCTTGCAACTGCGGGCGTTTAGCATATTTAGCAGCAATCTTGGCTGCTGTTTTTTCATCGAGTGTGTCGCCCCAATAATGCTCACTCGGGTTAAAGAAAAACAAAAACACCTGCGTTTTTTTCGCAATGGCCTGAAATACTTCAAGCTGGCTACTCGCAATTGCAGAAATACCAAATAAGCTAATGCGCTCAGGTAATAGGCTTGCGTCCATTTTTTCAAGGGCTGCAAGAAGTTTGTCTTGCATATTGGCGCGGTGATATTGGCTTTGCCCTAGTTCTTTACTGTGCGCCACCAGCTTACGCCAGAGATCTGGCTGCCATGGCGCAATGCCCACATCAACATCATCAAGTTCATCGATGCCCTGCTCCCAAGTGGCAATCCAATTGGGGCGATACATTAAATATTGGTCATAAACGTCGGCGATTTTCTCGCACAAGGCAAAGGTTTTTTGCCCTTCACTGTCACCATCTAAATAGGTTTTAAGTGGTAAGTACAGCGGCTCATCAATGCAGTTTGGTAAAATCGCAAACAGCTTCCAAGCAAGGTTAGCTTTGTTATACGGTGATTCACTGGGTACATCAGGCAGCAATTGTTGGTAAAGCTGCCATATAAAACTCGAAGGCAGCGGAAAATCAACCTGAGCGGCAATCCCCAAGTGTTCACTTAAACCTATTTTTAGCCACTGCGACATACCCGGTGACTGCACAAGCACAATTTCTTTTTTAAAGGGACTCGTTAATGGATTAACTTTAAGAAGAGCGTGAAACCGCGCTTGCAGTGCTTCCATGCGATTTGATTGAATTATATTCAGCACTTTACACTGTCCTTGCTTGAAACTAACTAATTGACACAGTGTAAGATATTTTAATTAGATGGGATAGAGAGAAATACCCGCAAACAAGGCTTATTCCATGTTTACGGGCATGGGCTGCGGGCATATGTTAAGGATATGCACAGCAGGCAATATTTACTGGTATGGGCTTATCGTCGATAACGCGAACTCGGTGTGCATTATCTCATCACCCTTGATACCTTTAAGCGCAATACGAATGGTAGGGTCTGCTTTTTGCCAATCGATTGTTAAATCGCCGTAGTTAACCTCATGAGTGTAATCACCCACACGGTGTTTATTAGGGCTAACATCTTTCCACTTTTCTGTAAGCCCAGAGCTGGTCATCTCATATAACGGGTAATCTAGGTTTTGTTGATACTTAGACAGCTCCCCCCAGTGGGTATCGCCACTGACAATAATCACACCATTTACTTTATGCTTTTTAATAAGCGCAAATAAACGCTCACGATCAGCCGGATAATTTGCCCATGACTCCCAACCTGTAAAATCAGCCAATAACTGTAAGCTTGAGGCAATGATTTTTATCTTTTCATCTGACTTAAGCTCTTGTTCAAGCCATTGCCATTGGCTTTCGCCAAGCATAGAGGCATTTTTATCGGTTGTTGGACTATAAGGCCCTTGTTTTGCCGGTTTGCGCTTAAGTTGATAGGTCATCGCCGATACGTGATTCAACGGTGCGCGATTAAAACGCAGATCAGGCATGATGACTTTTACTGTTTGCTCACCCTCACCGTACGTGTACGAAGTGTAAATACCATCTTCGCGAGTTCTGCGAGCAGAATCTGCTGGCTCTTGCCAAAAGTCGAGCATGATTTTTCGTGATTGCTGTTTTTTTGGGTATTCGCTGCCAGCGTCATTTTCGCCATAATCATGGTCATCCCACATGGCTATTATCGGTGTATTTGCACGTAATGTTTTAAAGCCCGGCTTTTGCCCTAAACGTTGATATTTATCGGCAAGTACCGACATATCTTCGGTATCTCCATAAATGTTATCGCCAAGGAACATAAATAAATCGGCTTGCTCTTTGTTGATAGCATCAAAAATGGGGATAGCTTTGTCTTGATGACCACATGAGCCAAACAAAATTTTACTCGGTGCGGCAATCGCACTCGCACAACTAACCAGCATTAATCCAGATAAGGCGCTTCTAAAAAAACTAAGCGTTAAACTCATTTTAAAATCTCCTTAATCGGCGCTGCCATCTTCGGGTTAACTTGCTGACTGTTGATGCCTAAAACGCTCAACACAGTTGCAGCCACTTGCGCTTGTTTAAGCTCATTTTTGGTCTTTATTAAGCCCTTTGCTTTTATATCTGGGCCAATGGCCGCTAACCAAATATGCTCAGAGCCAACAATACCGTTTGGAAAACGTTGCTTACCTTGCTCTGAACGTGCCAAAGCACGCTTCGAACTATGATGCTGCCAATCATCTGCATGACTGCCACGGCCATGATCGGTGGTAATGATCAATGTAGTGTTGTCTTTATAGTCCGGTGTTTGTTGAATTGTTTGCCAAAGGTCACGAATAAACGCATCACTTTGTTTAGCCGATTTTAAATAGGCATCGTATTTACCGTTATGAGCAAAGTCATCGGTTTCACCCAAGCTAATAACAAGCAAACGGGGTTGTTTATTTAATAAATATTGTTTGGCAAATCGGTAGGTAAAGCTGTCGAGGCGAACATTGTGCCAAGGACTTGGGATCTCGCTTTGCATTTGGTTTAGCAGAGTCGCTTCCTCTGACTTCACAAGATCAAAATCTTCAAAGCCAGCATTAACATAAACCCCACTGCGCTCACGATTTACAATATAAGGAAACACATCCCAGCTACCAAAAAGCGCGGTTTTACCTTTAAATTCTGGCTTAGTATTTAAACTCTCTAAAATGGTTTTGTTGGGGTTAGGCACTTTATCGTTACTATCGATATTCTCATCTACCATACCGGTTAAAATTTCACTGTAACCTGGGTATGAGAAATACCACGGGTTGCTTACCGACATCAATGAGCCTTGCGTTCTATCGCCAATCAAAACGCCCTGCTTTACCAATGTTTCACTAAAAAATGGCATTAACGCTTGAGTTCGCTGTGCTTGGTCATCTCGCCAAAAAAGCGCCTTTAGTTCATCTGTATCTGCAACAAAATCAGTGTTATTGATTAGGTTTTTATCTGCACCAGAGAACACTTCTTGCCAGCGCAGTCCATCAAGTGTGACAAGCACAACATTGTCGGCAGCTTTACTGTTTAAGCTTAATAGTGCTGCCGCTACCACCACCGTGGCTAAAATTAGTTTTTTCATATTTCACCTGCAAAAAAGCCCATCAACGATGGGCTATTTAAAACGTTAGCTTATTACTTAAAACTGCGCTGTAAGTGTTAAAGCTGCGGTACGTGGTGCACCAATAAAGTAGGTAGAGCCATTACCTGTGCCACCTGCGAGATATGATTTATCAAACAGGTTATTCACCACAAATGCAAGGTCGATTGATTTAAACACGCCTGAATCAAGACTGGTGTTATAACCAATGTTTAAATCAACCAAGGTGTAACCATCAACCTCATTACGCGAACGGGTTTGCTCATCAGTCCATGCACCTAAACGCTCACCTGTGTATTTAGCCGATAAACCAAAGCGGAAATCACCGCTGTAGTAGTCTGCCGATACCACAAATAAATCTTGTGATGAGTCAATCACTTCATCACCCGCTTTAAAGCTGGCTGATGCATCCTCAAGTAACTCACCCTCGCTGTTGTAAGCACTTGGATCGTTCGATTGATACTCAGAGTTATTGTAGGTATACGATGTGTAAAGATTCCATTTGTCAGTCAGCATATAGCTTGCAGAAAGCTCCACACCCGTTGACTCAATACCACCAACGTTGATGTAAGAACCGTTCGTGCCAATGGTGTAATCAATTCCATCGGTATCACTGCCCGGAGCAATAAAGGTAATGCGGTTATCAAATTCAATGCTGTAAGCTGTTGCCGTTAAGCTTAAGCGGTCATCACTGTAGCGCACACCAAGGTCGATGTTTTCAGCTGTTTCAGGTTCAATTTCGGTCAGTGTTGATGAATCACGTTCAAGTACACCATCTTTAATTGCCGCAAAGTTTTCGCTGTAGCTGGTGAATAGCTCTGTGCTTGCAGATAGCTGATACAGCACACCACCGCTGAATAGTATGTCTGAATCACTGTCGATTTTATCTGAGTATTCATCTTCAAAATGGTTATAACGCTGCAGCTCAACAAGGTACTGTTTAGCACCTAAATTAAGCGTGAAATCACCTAAACTGATTGAGTCTTGTACGTACCACTTGAATGTATCTGTTTCGAAGGTGTTTTTATACTGTGTCCAATACGGCGTATGGTCAAAGTGATGATAAATACGGGCATCAATAACTTTATGCCAGTCACGTGACTCATCACGGTCTGTTTGTTCAAACCAAAAACCGGCTTCAATATCATGATTGCCAAGGGTTACTTGGTATTCACCGGTCATACCTAAGCGGTCTTTTTTGTAGTGAGTATGACGATACGACATAACCGGAATGGCATCATCTGGGTAACAGGCTGGGTTTAAGCCAGGGCCAGATGACCATGGCCATTCTAAGCTTGCCGTACAACCTGCAGCTGGTGCAAGTGGGTTACCGTCGCTATCTGTAAAGCCATAGCTGCCAGCGTTTTCGCCACCAATCGTTGTTGGGTTGCCATCGCCATCAACCGGTGACGTTAAATAAGGCGGGATCCAATCACCACGACCCGAGTTTTTATGGTAATAAGGCGACAAGCTTAAGTTTGAAGTGGCACCTAATGCGTAATCAAACTTTACATACGCAAGAGTATTTTCACGCAGTGTACCCCAGCCCTCAGCAAACATTTGATCAAAATGCGGCACGCCAGTCCAATTCCAAGTTAAACGATCCCAATCAGGGTTTTGTTCAAACTCGCTAATGCTAATGCTGTTATAGTTAATTTCGTGAACATCATCATACGAAACACGACCTGTTACAGTTAAGTCACTAAAGTCTGATACAAACTTCGCTTCGATGTGCTGATTGTCTTTACCACCATTGCTGCCATCACCAACCCAGCGGCTGGTATCTGTTTGCGAATAGCTGATATAGGCTTGCGTGTTATCAAACACAGTGCCGGTTTCGTGCTTCACAAAGTAGCGGCTAGCATTGTGATCGCCCGTTGTATAAGCAAATGTGGTGCTTTGCTCTGTACTCGGTTGTGCACTCACAAAATTAAAAGTACCACCTAATGCTTCGAGTGATGCAGAGGCAATATCAGACGTACCTTGCCCTACTTCAACCGTTGCTAAGTTTTCGCTGTCTAAGTAACGGTTTGCTTTTGCACCGCCACCATAGTTAGAACCGCCATTAGGAATACCATCAATCGTCATACCTAATTGCTGTTGATTACCATCGATACTAAAGCCACGCATAGTAATGGTGGTTGACCAATCATCACCACCAAACGCATCACCTTCGTTGATGCTGATACCCGGTAGGTTATCAATCACGGCTAACACGCTTGATACTGAACTTTGTTGCTCAAGCATGGCAGGTTCAATAACGTTATTTGCATAACTGGTTGGCTTTGCAACAACGGTAATTTCTTCAATTTCGTTATTCGTGTTTGCATTTGCCGATGTTGCTAAAAGCGTTGCGACTACAAGGCTTAGCTTTGTTTTTTTAGTTACTGTGCTCATTGTTTTTCCAAGGTTACGTATTTAAAAGCGGGCACAGTATGCAGAGCGTGTATGACATTTAGGGTCAAAATTTTTGACACAACAATTAAACAATTAATGCATTTTCATGGCACATTTAAGACTTAACTGTTTAATAAATAAGAAAGTATTAGAAAAAACGCCCAGTTAAATTAACTGAGCGCTTGTTGGTTGGACAATATTATTAGGTTTGCTTAAATCAGTTCAGCCAGCATTTCGTCGCTGTATGGTGTTAACGCTTCACCATTTTTAACTTTACTGATGTAATCTGGGTTCGCAATGAATGGGCGACCAATCGCAATTAAGTCAAATTGGTTATTATCGATAGCTTGATTAGCTGTCTCAAAGCTATAGCTACCTACCCCGACTAAAGTGCCTTTGTACGCACCGCGCATATATTCAGATGCTGACTTATCACCTAAGCTTGCAAAGCGCATGCTGTCATCAAAAATACCAACATGTAAGTACGCAAGATTACGCGTTTCAAGGGCTGGTAATAGATAATCAAATACCGCTTTATCACCGTCACTTTCAGTCATATTAAAATACGCGCCTGGCGATAAACGTAATGCAGTTTTATTTGCACCAATTGCTGCCACTACTGCATCAACGACTTCAAGAGCAAAACGCGACATGTTTTCTGGTGTTTGACCGTATTGATCTTCACGTTGGTTGGCAGCAAAGTGTAAAAATTGATCAATTAAGTAACCATTAGCACCATGAATTTCAACCCCGTCAAAACCCGCTTCAATTGCGTTTTCGGCCGCTTTTGCGTAGTCAGCAATTAAACCTTGAATGTCTTCAATGGTTGCCGCTTTTGGAGTAACGTAAGTTAATTCACGCATTCTTGGTACCGAACCTTCAATACCAATTGCTGATGGTGCCAGTACATCACCACCAAAAAAGTGAGGATGAGCAACACGACCTACGTGCCAAAGCTGAGCAAACATTTTACCGCCTTTAGCGTGCACAGCATCGGTCACTTTCTTCCAACCTTGTATTTGTTCACTGGTAAATAGGCCCGGTGTATTTGGATAACCTTGAGCATCTGGGCGAATAATCGTTGCTTCGCTAATAATTAAGCCAGCATCGGCACGGCGTGCATAATAATCAACCATTGCTTGTGTAGGTACTAGGTTATCGTCGCTCATACAGCGCGTAAGTGGTGCCATTAGTACTCGGTTTTGCAGCTCAATGCTGTCGTTTAATTTAAACGGAGAAAGTAAATCGGTTGTCATGGTTTTATCCTTATCTTGAACATACATTCAAGATAAGGGCGAAACATACACACTTCAAGGTTTATTTTGAATAATCGTTCAAGATTACGTAAACTTCGTTTATACCAACTCGCTTAATTAAGTGGTCTATTTTGAGGCAAGAAAACCTCGTTGATAACAAGGCAAAAATTTCGTTATTTAGTTGTGCTCGGCAATTGCTCCTGCATTGCTCTACCTTCTGCATCCATGCAGTCGTAAATCAGAAATTTTTAACGCGGGTAGCGATAGGTTTAATCCCTCAAAATGACTAAGTATTATTGCGGATTGGTATTATATACCGTGAGGAGCTTTAATGAGAACTGCTGAATTTGATACTGAATTTGTTCTACGCCAAGCCATGCATGCTTTTATGCAATATGGCTATGCGAAGACCAGTATGCAAAAATTAAAAGAAGTAACTCACCTTCACCCGGGTTCTATTTACGCGGCTTATGGCAACAAAAAAGGCTTGTTTTTAGCCGCCACCGAGCAGTATCAAAAAGATAGAAACCAACAATTTACTGCCCTTTTTAATGACCAACAATCAATTTTATCGACCCTCAAACATTACTTAACTGTGATTGTTGATGAGTGTATTGAAGGTGAAGTAGCTAAAGTGTGCTTACTTACAAAGAGTATCTCTGAGGTTGAAGGCAACGACCCCCAGATTTGTACTGTGCTTCGTGGTAACTTAAACGCTTATGAGCATGCCCTCGCTGAGCAGCTTCAAAAAGCGCTAGATAACAACGAATTTGTAAGTAGCAAGTCAGCGCAACAGTTGGCGCGCTTTTTAGTCATGGGCATATACGGTATTCGTACCTATGCGCTGACAAATCAAGATCCTAAATCTCTGCAACAACTTGCTGACGATCTATTTGCCGCATTAGTAAATTAATTTAGCTATTAACTTTACTTGTCATATTAATTTATCACCTTATGATTAAGGTGTAGCTGTGTATAACTAAAAGAGTGAGCCTGTCATGAATAATGCAACTGCTAAACGTGTTGAAACTGAATTTGATGCTGTACTCACCTTAGGCGCTAAGAAACGACTCGCTTATATGTTTGAAACGGTTCAAGAGTTTAAACAAGTGTGGATCCTCAATGATGAACATGGCTGCGTCATGCTCTCAAACGAAGACGACGACTGCGTGCCTGTATGGCCTAGCCGTGAATTTGCCCAAAGCTGGGCAACCGGTGAATGGCAAGACTGCACACCAAAAGCCATCCCTGTAAAAGACTGGTTAAGTCGCTGGACACCGGGCCTTGAGCAAGATGACTTACTCATTGCTGTATTCCCAACAGACCAAGACGACGGCACAATTTTATTCCCCGATGAGTTTGACTCACAACTGAGAATGCCAAAAAGACGATTTTAAATGTAAGGGAGCCAAGCGCTCCCTTTTTTATGCGATTTGTTGTAACCGCAGTGCCGAAATATCTTTTATCGGTGGCTTACCAAAAAAGCGTGTGTACTCGCGGCTAAACTGGGATGGACTCTCGTAACCCACTTTTAAAGCCGCAGAGCCCACATCAATTCGCTCATTCAGCATTAATTGCCTTGCCGCCTGCAACCGTAAGTTTTTTACGTATTGCAATGGGCTCATCTTTACCACATCACGAAAATGTAGCCTGAATGTCGACGGGCTCATGTGCGCATCACGGGCTAAATCATCAATTGAAAAATGACTCGTGTAGTTTTCTTTTAACCAACATAAGGTTTTGGCGATTTTTTGATGGGCAGAGCCAGACATCACAATTTGCCTTAAATAAGGGCTGTGCGGACTATTTAACAAGCGCAATATGATTTCTTTTTTAATAAGTGGCGCAAGGTTAGCTTTTAATTGAGGCTCTTTGTCGAGTTCTAAAAGCCTAAGTAAAGCGTCAAGCAAGCCATTGTCAGTATCAACCACCGACATGGCTTGGTGTTTAGGGAACTTGTCTTGCCCAGCAAAATCCATTTCAGCAACAATATGGCTGATTTCATGGGCATCTAAACGTAAGTAAATGCCGTAAAATGGCTGCTCTTTACTAGCACGCGTTATTTGTGAAGCTACGGGCACATCGACTGAGGTCACCAATGATTGGCCGTCAGTGTAATCATAACTATGTTCACCCAACACAACTCGCTTTGCACCTTGCAAGCTAATACCCAGCCCTAACTCATACACGCAGGCCATCGGTAATGAAACTTCGCTTCGTCTGAACACCAATAACTCAGGAATCGCCGTTTCAAAATTACCGTCTGCAATCGCTATCGCTTTAACCGCTTCTATTAATGCCTGACGCATTTAGATTACCTCTAAGAAATACTCAATTAAGTGTATCACCGTAATTTGAGGTTAGGACCATTTTAGGTAACAGTTCGTTATTTTAGGCAAAAATTAAATCATTTATGGCAAGCAGAAACTGTCATCATCAACCATAATGTATTTTCAATTTTTCGATTGCATGCTCTTTGCAATCAGCCAATGCTACAAAACCTCAATACATTCAATATCTAAAATCAAAAGAGAAATTATGAACCATAACAACACGGATTTATTTGTGTTTGTCGCGATCGCTGCTTTGGTCACCGTTCATGACAAGCCCTTGTTAAAACGAGCATGTCAGCACGCATTGAATGATGGCGTTTCAATGCAAGAGTTGTGTGATATTTTACCGCATATTAGTGTGTATTCTGGGGTGCCAAAAACATTGCTAGCACTAGAGATCTTAAAGTCCCTTGATGATATTAAAGGTTCAAATACGTTGCTTATTAAACGGACAGAGCAGCAACTAAAAACCGCGCTCACATTTGGCCAACTACCTTTTGGTTTAGATCAGCAAAACAACAGGGTATTTGAGCTTGCCTCTTTAGGCGCTTTATTTGCGCTAGACAATGCCAGCAGCTTAGTTAGCGAGCAACTTAAACGCTGTGTATTACTAGGTTATAGCCGTGAACAACTTGAATTATTAGTAATAGAACTTGCTAGGAAAGTCAGTAGCCACATAGCCATGCGCGCTAAATGTAATCTTGAAAAGCACTTTGCGATGGCAGGGTAAATTTAAGAAATGGCGGTGACGGAGAGATTCGAACTCTCGATACGTTGCCGTATACACACTTTCCAGGCGTGCTCCTTCAGCCACTCGGACACGTCACCTAAGGCGCTTAGAGTTTAGCGCGGCGTTATAGTATGAAAACAACCCTACAGACGCAAGGGCTTTTTAAAATAGTGCAGTTAAGTGATTAGTAATCAAACAAAAAAGGCAAGGTAAACACCTTGCCTTTTGTATATAGTCAATTCGCACTTAACGCTGAAGCGTTGCTGAGAAATCTAACATACGGTTAAGCGACTTTAATGCGCCTTCGCGTAAGTCCATATCAACAAACACTTCTTTACCTTCTGGGTCTGTCAGTGCTTCTTCAATAGCTTTTAAGCCATTCATTGCCATCCACGGGCAATGTGCGCAGCTTTTACATGTTGCGCCTTCACCTGCTGTTGGTGCTTCAAAGAATTCTTTCTCTGGGCATAACTGCTGCATTTTGTAGAAAATGCCTCGGTCAGTCGCTACGATGAACTTTTTGTTGTCCATAGTTTGCGCTGCTTTGATTAATTGGCTTGTTGAGCCAACCGCATCAGCTAAGGCTACAATCTCCGCAGGAGACTCTGGGTGAACCAATACAGCCGCATCTGGGTGTAAGGCTTTCATATCCTTAAGTGCTTTGGTTTTAAACTCGTCATGAACGATACAGGCGCCATTCCACATGATCATGTCTGCACCTGTGTTCTTTTGAATGTAAGAACCTAAGTGTTTATCTGGACCCCAAATGATTTTTTCGCCTTGCTCATCAAGGTGCTCTACGATCTCTAGGGCACATGAAGAAGTAACAATCCAATCTGCACGCGCTTTAACAGCGGTTGATGTATTTGCATACACGACTACTTTGCGATCAGGGTGCTGATCACAAAACGCTGAGAATTCTTCAATTGGGCAACCTACGTCTAATGAACACGTTGCAGCAAGCGTTGGCATAACAACTGTTTTATTTGGCGTTAGGATTTTTGCTGTTTCGCCCATAAAGCGAACACCGGCTACCACAATTACATCTGCGTCGTGCTTAGCGCCAAAACGCGCCATTTCTAGCGAGTCAGCAACACAACCGCCTGTTTCTTCAGCAAGTGCTTGAATTTCAGGATCAGTGTAATAATGGGCAACAAGAACCGCGTTCTTGTCTTTTAATAATTGTTTGATACGTGCCTTATACTCAGCTTGCTCGTCTTTTGATAACGGAGCAGGCTTTGGAGGGAAGATATAATCTTCAGGCATAATTTGTTCAGCTAGACTCATTTCTCGACCACTTAGTCCACAGTGCATTCATGGCGCGAATTATACGAGAATCTTAAGCTAAAGAACAGTATTGCTGTGAGCTGTTAAGATAAATAAAGGATAACTTAGAAAGAAAAGATAAATCAGGAATGGTGGGTCATGATGGACTCGAACCATCGACCAATGGATTAAAAGTCCACTGCTCTACCAACTGAGCTAATGAC
>NZ_JALNTM010000029.1:0-62801 GCF_023161845.1 Pseudoalteromonas sp. 2CM39R | reverse complement strand
CTGTTAGAACTCAATCTGTACGAGTGCCCACACAGATGATTGCTTTATATTGTTAAAGAACGTTGCGACGTTGTCGCCAGGGATGCGTATAATACATCCTTTATTTTTCGAGTCAACACTTAATTTTAAACTTTCTTACGATGATTTAAACTTAAGTTTTATTTAACTCTCTGAGTAGCTCGTGCCTCGCTATGCGTTGGCGTTCCCCGTCTCAGTGGGGTCGCATTATAGGGAGAACAGATTTTTACGCAAGTACTTTTTTAAAGAAAAACTAAAAAAACACACTGTTCGGTTAGTATCTGAGCGAAAGCAGGTGAAACTGGTAGTTTTATAATCAACATAGGCTTTGCTGGCACTAAAATAAGCGCTACTGTTACACTAATACTCTTAATATGTTTAATTTAAAGGTGCATATATGGCAATACGTTCTTATAAAGGAATCACTCCTGCGTTTAATGAATCTGTTTATGTAGACGAGTCGTCTGTATTAGTCGGTGATATCACTATAGGTGATGATAGCAGTGTATGGCCGTTAGTTGCTGCCCGCGGTGATGTTAACCATATTCGTATTGGTCAACGTACTAATATACAAGATGGCAGCGTTTTACACTTATCAAGAGCAACAAAGAATAATCCAGACGGCTACCCACTTATTATTGGTGATGATGTAACCGTTGGTCATAAGGTAATGCTACATGGCTGCGTATTAGGTAATCGCATACTTGTGGGTATGGGCGCCATTATCATGGATAATGTGATTGTAGAAGATGAGGTAATTATTGGTGGCGGTGCTTTAGTACCCCCTAATAAGCGTTTAGAGTCTGGTTTTTTATATGTAGGTAGCCCAGCAAAACAAGCTCGCCCATTAACAGAGCAAGAGCTGAGCTTTTTAAAAGTGTCTGCTGATAATTACGTGCAGCTTAAAGATGAATACTTAGCTGAAGACGCTAGTTAATTTAACTAACTAAACTCACTTCTATTTGACCTGCCGAGTTATAGCATTCATCTTCAATAAGCTGCTCGGCACGTTCTTCATAATCAAAACGGTATTGCTCAAAATAACGCGTTGCATGACTCTCATCGGCTAAATTTAAACTACTGACAGCAATCACACACTCAACTAGCATGCCATTTACTTGTGCAAAAAAAACTAATTGATGAGTTGGCTCTCTAAATTCGAGTCGATCTATAAACTGTATTGCTTGATTCATTTAAGCACTCCCTGCTTTAGTGCAGTAATAACAGGAACAATCTCAGGCATTTTATTTCGCCATACATAATAAGCTTGTGCGGCTTGCCCTACTAGCATACCACTGCCATCTAATAGCTTAGCTGCTTTATTGTGTTCGCTGACCCAATTCATGAATAGCGTATTATGCGTGGCGTAAAACATATCATAAGCCATTTCACATGTGCTTAAGTGCTTTTCGCTTAACGCAGGTAATTCGTTATTCATGCTGCTCGAGGTTGAGTTAATAACTAAATGGTAATCAGTAAAAGGAAGGTCGTCAAAACCATACCCCGAAACATTGCCATGCCCAGTGAAGAGTTTTGCCAATGTTTGGGCTTTGTGTACTGTGCGATTAACAATAACTATCTCTGCGGGATTTTGCTCTAGTAAAGGTAAGATAACTCCTCGAGCAGCGCCACCCGCACCAATGATCAACAGGCGTTTACCTGTTATCGTTATTTTATTGGTCAGTAAGTCGTTAACAAAACCAGTGCCATCAGTGTTATCACCGAGTAAACTGCCATCATCGCGCTTTTTAAGGGTGTTCACTGCGCCTGCCAGTTTAGCAACTGGGGTAAGTTCATCGGCTAAAGCAAAAGCCTGCTCTTTGAAAGGAACAGTGACATTGGCGCCTTTTCCCCCTTGCTCAAAAAAAGCAGCGACTGTTTTTTCAAATCCATCGATAGGTGCTAATATTGCGCGATAGTCGATTTGCTCTCCCAATGATTTTGCAAACTGCTGATGAATAATGGGAGATTTTGAATGTTTGATTGGATTTCCAAAAACCGCATATTTGTCCATTTTAAACAACCTCTTCGCAGTTTTAGTACTGCCTATTAACGATGATAAAATTATGATTAAAAGACTCTTTTCAAGATCAAAGCCGTCTACAACTACACAAGCACCTACGCCAGATAAAACCCCGTATGAAATCATTGGTGGAGAAGCCCCCACGCGTGCAATTGCTAATAGATTCTACGATATAATGGCCAGCGATGAATACGCTAAACCGTTATATGATATGCATCCTCAACCATTAGACAGAATTCGCCAAGTATTTTTTGAGTTTTTATCCGGTTGGCTTGGTGGGCCTGGCCTATTTGTAGAAAAACACGGCCACCCGATGCTGCGTAAACGCCATATGCCGTTCCCTATTGATCAAGACCTACGCGATCAGTGGATGTATTGCATGAATAAAACCTTAGATATAGAAATTGATAACCCCGTGTTACGCGAGGGCTTACGTCAGTCACTGGCTCAGCTTGCAAGCCATATGATTAACCAGCATTAACCTACCTCATTCTTTAATTGGGGATTATTTGCGCTAAGTCAAAATCCGCTTTTCTAAAATATAGATAATACCCTATCAAATAATTAGAAAAGCGTGGCGCGTGTGAAATCAATCCAACATAAAATTTATGCTTTATTAGCTCTAACTGGCGTTATTGTATTAATAGCCAGTATTTTTAGTAGTGCTAGCCAGCAGCGCACGCTCGCCCAGGATACGGTGGCAGAAAACATTAAGCTGCTTGCCGATAACTATTTTGATTCAATAAACACCATGATGCTAACCGGTACTATGGCTAATCGAGAATTATTGAGCCAAAAGCTACGCAAACACCCTAATATAGAAGATGCTCATATTATTCGCTCCGATATAGTTAATAATCTGTATGGTGCCGGAAATAAAAACCAAACAGCAAGTAATAACAACGAACGCGAAGCACTAAAGGGTAAAGAAAGCTTATTTATAGAGCAAAACACCGATAGCCGCAGTATGACCTACCTACGCCCTATGTATGCTAGCTCTGATTATAAAGGTACTAACTGTTTAGGCTGCCACCAAGCGCAAGAAGGCGATGTACTAGGCGTGGTAAAAATTAGTTATTCCTTAGCTGATATTGATAATGAGGTAACTTACAACACCTTAGTAACCACCAGCCTACTTTCTACTATTTTTATTATTGCCTTTGTGCTGCTAGGTATAGTGTTTAGAAAAATATTTATAGTGCGCCTTAAAAAGCTCGGCCATGCAATGCACTTAGCCACTACCAATAAAGATTTAACCTTACGCATTAAAGATAACGCCGAAGATGAACTCGGCTGGCTTGCCACCAGCTTTAACCAAATGATTGCTACGTTTAAAGATAATATTGCTCAGGTATCTCACTCTTCAAAAGTACTTATTCATTCAGCAGAGAAAATTTATACCTCGGCCGATACCACTGAGCGCGCTATTTTAGAACAAAAGAAAAGTACCGATTCGGTGGCCGCAGCAATTAATGAACTAGAATGCTCATCCAATGAAGTAAGAAACACCACTCATTTTGCTCAAGAAAAATCTGAGAACAGTAATAAACTAGCACAACAAAGCATGCAGGTTGCTGAGCAAACCGAACTCAGTATCAATCAGTTAGCAGAAGATGTACGCCAAGCGGCAGATCAAGTGAGACAACTACAAGAGCAAACGCTTGAAGTGGGAAAAGTACTTGAGGTGATCAGCAGTATCGCCGAGCAAACAAATTTATTAGCGCTTAATGCTGCCATTGAAGCTGCCCGTGCTGGTGAAGCTGGCCGAGGCTTTGCCGTTGTTGCTGATGAAGTACGTACTTTAGCAACTCGAACTCATGCCTCTACTGATGAAATACGTCGCACAATTGATAAGCTGCAGTCAGAAGCCGCGCAAACCGTTAAAACCATGGGGGAGTCCTGTGCAGAGGCAGACGAAAGAGCGCAACAAGTACAGCAAGTTGCACAAGCTTTAAAAGATATTTCAGGGCAAATGAATGAAATAAATGAGCTCAATATACAAATAGCCGATGCAACAGAGCAACAAAACCAAGCTGCTGAAGAAATAAATATAAGTGTTGTTGGTATTAGCGATAACGCCGAGCAATCATTAGTGGATGCCGATGAAAATCAAAAAGTCAGTGAAGAGTTACTCAATTTAGCTCGTTCGTTAGATGAGCAGGTACGCAGTTTTAAACTTAAACAATAATTTTAAAAGCCAGTCAATAAGTAGCTTATTAACTGGCATATCATTCTTAGCCCAGTGCTAACCAATCTCGAGGCTTTAAGAAATCTTTATATAGTAATGCCTCTGCACTGTCTTCGGCTGGGGTATAGTTATACTCCCAACGGGCTAAAGGTGGCATCGACATTAAAATAGATTCCGTACGGCCACCGCTTTGTAAACCAAACAATGTGCCACGGTCCCAGACTAAATTAAACTCAACATAACGACCACGGCGGTATAATTGGAAGTCGCGCTGCTGCTCGGTGTACTCATCGTTTTTACGACGTTCAATAATAGGAACGTAAGCATCTAAAAAGCCATTACCCACCGATTGCATAAATGCAAAGCTTTGCTCAAAACCTAACTCATTTAAATCGTCAAAAAATAAGCCGCCTACGCCGCGGGTTTCATCACGATGTTTTAAATAAAAGTATTCGTCACACCATTTTTTATATTTTGGATAAACATCATCGCCAAATGGCTGACACACATCGTGCGCAACTTGGTGCCAATGCACTACATCTTCAAGTACAGGGTAAAACGGGGTTAAATCAAAACCACCACCAAACCACCAAATCGGTTCTTCACCTTCTTTTTCGGCAATAAAAAAACGTACATTGGCATGGCTTGTTGGTATATGTGGGTTTTTAGGGTGAATCACTAACGATACACCACACGCATGAAAACTACGTCCTGCAAGCTCAGGTCTATGTGCAGTGGCAGAGCCCGGCATAGAGGCACCAAATACATGAGAGTAATTAACTCCCCCTTGCTCAATCACATTACCATTGGTGATAACGCGAGTACGACCACCGCCGCCCTCTTCTCGCTGCCAGCTGTCTTCAACAAATTGTGCTTTCCCATCTGCTGCTTCTAAGCCTTGGCAAATGGTATCTTGCAAAGCCATAAAGTAGGCTTTTACTTGTTTTAATAATTCGCTTTGCATAGTTAACCTCTGAATATATTGCCTGTCGTGGCATCTTTAATGGTGCTTGGTTGTGTGTTACCACCTAATGGTTCATCAACATAAAAACTAACCTGATCTGCAAACTGCTGCTGCGCCTCAACAATACTTGTTACCGTTGCTTGACCAGTTAAATTTGCACTTGTTGATACCAATGGTTTACCAAATTCTTGGCATAAACGTTTAACTGTAGGATGGTTAGTTACTCTCACTGCAATAGTATCAAATTGCCCTGTTAACCACTTCGGCGTGGTTTTAGCAGCAGGCATGACCCAAGTAATAGCACCAGGCCAACTTGAAAAAATATCAGCGCGTTTGTCCATGGGCAACTTAGCGTCATCCACGTACTTTAATAATTGCCCGTAATTGTCAGCAATTAAAATAAGCCCTTTTTCAACTGGGCGTTGTTTAATATCAAGTAAACGTTCCACCGCCTGTTGATTGTCAGGATCGCAACCTAAGCCATAAACAGCTTCAGTTGGGTATAAAATAACATCGCCGTTTTCTAAGCTTGTTATTGCAGCAGATAAAGAAGAAAGGTCAGACAAAATTGTCTCCAGAGATATTTATGTTATTCAGTGGCAGCAAACTTATGCATACAGCTTTTTTGTGGGCATTGTAACACAACACCACTCGCGGCTTTTTTCTCAGTAACAACTGGCCAGTTACATACAGGACACGCTTGAGCTACAGGTTTATGATTAAGCGTATATTTACAGCTTGGGTAACAGTCGCAGGAATAGAATACTTTACCAAACTTATTACTGCGTGAAACTAAATGCCCTTTTTTACATTTAGGGCAACCAACCACAGGCTCTTCACTTGGGGTGTCGTCATGCTCACTGGCAATATAATGACATTCAGGGTAACCGGTACAGCCAATAAACATACCGTAGCGGCCATTTTTCACCACTAGCGGCTTGCTGCACTCTGGACACTCGCTGTCCTCAAGTACTTTTATTTCATTGCTATCATGATGTGCAAGCGGGCGAATAAAATCGCACTTTGGGTAACTAGCGCAGCCTAAAAAAGGCCCCGACTTACTATTACGAATCACAAGTTCTGAACCACATTGCGGGCATATCTCATATTCTTTTTCTAGGGCGTGTTTATTGGCCGAGAAAAGTGAATGATCGATTTTACTCATGTAAATCCTAGTGGTTGGTGAATTTTCGCCTAATATACCCAAAACCCTTAAAGATACAAGCTATGGCAGTCGGTTTGTTAACGCTGAAAATAATAAAACACGCAATAATGGTTAATGTAACACTTCGCTAGGCTCATCAAAAATAAGATCTTCCATTTGCTCATACGCCTGCTGAGAATCAGGGGCATTAAATAACACCATCAAAATTAACCATTTTAAATCTTCTAAAGTAATGGCTGAATTATCAAGCGCCGCCAAACGATCCATCACCATTTCACGAGTGGTGCTATTAATAACGCCGGTTTGTTCAACAAACATTAAAAAGCCACGGCATTCAGTATCAAGAACGCGACACTCACTATCGGTAAAGATTCGCACTGCATGCTGCTCAGTGGCTAATAAATAAGGCGACTCATTACTATATTGTAATGCGGCAAGTTGATCTAACCAGTCAATAGCTTTGTTTATTTCCGGCTTGTTAAACCCAGCGCGCAGTAGCTCATCAGTAAGCTTACTTTGCTCAACAAAAACATCGCTTTCGCTGTGAACATAGTTTTCAAATAAATACATAAGAATATCAAACATATTATCCTCCAGCGCTTAATTTAATATAGCCGTCTAATACTCGCTCAATTTGATCGTCTAACTCTAAATCAAGCAATCGCGCTTGTACTTTATCAATTGGCCACTGCACTCGACGCATAATATCGTCCACACTGGTCACCTCAAACCCAATACTATTAAGTACCTCGCAATCTGAGGTTACAGCATCAGTTAACTCTTTATAGTTTAGACCAGAAGGGTATGAAAAGTTCATCTCATCAAGGATATCTGCGACGTTCTCAACCAGCTTAGCACCTTGCTTAATTAAAAAGTGGCTAGCTTGTGCAAGCGGATTTTTAATTGAACCGGGTACCGCAAAAACTTCTTTATTTTGTTCAAGCGCGTAACGTACCGTAATTAATGAGCCGCTTTTAATTTCGGCTTCAACAATTAAAACGCCTAAAGAGAGCCCTGAAATAATACGATTGCGCCGTGGAAAGTTGTGCGCATTGGCAGCCGTACCAGGCAAAAACTCACTAACCAATAAGCCTGTTGCTAATACTTGCTCTGTGAGTAACTTATGGCGTTTAGGATAGTAAATATCAACGCCTGTCCCTAGCACTGCAATGGTTTTACCATTTCCTGACAATGCCCCTTTATGGGCAGCGCCGTCAATGCCACGCGCCATACCAGAGGTTACTGTTATGCCAGCAAGCGTTAGCTGATGCGCAAACTCAGCAGCAATTTCAAGCCCCGTAGTCGTTGCGTTTCGACTGCCAACAATGGCTATTTGCGGCGAAGCCAGCAAGCTGATATCCCCTTTACAAAAAAGTAATAGTGGCGCACTGGCTATTTGTTTTAGCAGTTCTGGGTAGGTGGTATCAAAAATACTAATAACAACAATGTTTTGTTGGCTGATCAACTGCTCATAATGTGCAACTTGCTGCCAGTTAGTGTTAAGTAAGTTGCTAGCTTGGTGAGCCGTTAAGCCAATGTTTACTAGTTCAGCGTGTGATAAAGAAAACAGCGATGCTAAGCTGTATTGTTGAGACAGGGCTAAGAGCGTTTTAATCCCTAGCCCTTTGCATAAGTAAAAGGCAAGCCAATGATTGAGCTTGCCACACGATTGTTCCATGTTCCCTCCTAGAACACCGACTCGCTACTTAATGAATAACTGCTAAATCTCCAATGCGAATTGGGTGCTGATTTTTAGTGATCAGCGCATAACTAACTTTGTCATACACTTTAAAAATAATCATTTCACCAACTTTTTCTGCTGGCATTTTCCACGTAATGCTATCTTCGTCGCTCTCTGAGCCAAACAACTCGCTAGTAGCGGATACTAGTTTTTCTAAACGACTTGAGTCTTCTGTATAACGCGGACCTCGAGCGCCATCAATTACTTTAGGTGATTGACGTTCAATATCAATTACATGACCTACTTCAACTTGTTGTTCAGAGCCTAAGTTTAGCACCACCACATCCATCGTGCTAAATTCTCTCACTTCACGGGGAGAGGCAATTACATGACCCTGCAACGGCTGGGTAGGACGATGCATATTAAAATACACCGGCAGCATCTGTCCTTCCATCGCGGGTAATAAAAAATCACCTTGCTTGATTTCGCGCTTAACTGATTCAACTCTGACTGAGGCAGGTTCACCATTAGCCGCATCACCAGCTCTAAAAGCGCGAGCCATACCCACATAAGATGCTCTACTCGCTAGCTTTTCACCTGTTTTAGGATCGGTGTAAGGCGCCCCTTCATGGTAAATAGCATAAGCCTGATTGCGCTTTAAGTTACCTTTAACATATAAAATATGATCGATTGTTTGGGTTTTGGTATTTTCGTTTGCACCCAAAATGTAGGGTTTTTCTTTTATCGTATCGCTGTTTATCGCTTGTTCAAACGACAAATACGGTTTAATCAACTCAAGCGGTAACGTGGTGATAGCATCTTTCCCTTTAGGTGTAATACGCCCCATAGGTGATAGCTTTCTATACGCTTTATTAATCACTAAACGCGGATTACCGTCTGCATCGTAAATTAATGCTAACGCATCGCCCGGGTAAATAAGATGAGGGTTGTCTATTTGCGGGTTCATTTGCCATAACTCAGGCCAAAGCCACGGCTCGTTTAAATATATCGCTGAGATATCCCAAAGCGTGTCACCTTTTTTTACAACGTATTGTTTAGGAGCGTCTTTTTTTATAGTTAGTACATCTGCTAGAACAGGAAAAGCAGCACCTAATGCAAGTATTATTGCAATGAATGGAGATTTCATTGAGCTTCCTCATAGTGTTTTTTCATTATTATTAATCAAAACCTGTTAAAGGGGAACGTGAATGGCTAAAATAAAAACATACGATACCCTAAATTTAAGCATAAGTGTAAAAGGTAACTATGGCTAGGTTAGAAGTTTTAAGATTTCCAGATGAACGTTTACGTACAATCGCAAAAGAAGTAACTGTTGTTGACGACCAAGTACGTGAAATCGTCAAAGATATGCTAGAAACTATGTACGATGAAAATGGTATTGGACTTGCTGCTACGCAAGTTGATATTCATCAACGTATTGTGGTGATCGATGTATCAGAAGAGCGCGATGAACCGCTAGTACTTATCAATCCACAAATTATCAAAAAAGATGGCTCTACCGTGAGCGAAGAAGGCTGTTTATCAGTTCCTCACTCGTACGCAAAAGTTGATCGCGCAGAAACCGTCACCGTGGCTGCACTCAACGAAGAAGGTAAAGAGTTTATTCTTGATGCCGACGAATTATTAGCGATTTGTATTCAGCATGAGCTTGATCACCTTCAAGGTAAATTATTTATTGATTATTTATCTCCATTAAAGCGCCAACGCATCCGTAAAAAGCTTGAAAAAGAAGCGAAGTTTGCAGTGCAATAATAAGCACCTTAGTAAATAATTAGGAAACTCAGTGACACAACCATTACGCATTATATTTGCCGGTACGCCGGACTTTGCTGCACGCCATCTGCAAGCACTCATCAATAGTGAACATCAAATTGTGGGCGTTTACAGTCAACCAGATCGTCCAGCGGGTCGCGGAAAAAAACTAAAAGCCAGTGAAGTAAAAGCGCTTGCACTAGAACATGACCTCCCTGTTTTTCAGCCGCAATCTCTCAAAACAGATGAAGCACTTGAGGAATTAAATAGCCTCAATGCCGATATTATGATTGTGGTTGCCTACGGTTTAATCTTACCTAAAGCCATTTTAGATGCCCCGCGTTTAGGGTGTTTAAATGTGCATGGTTCTATTTTACCTCGCTGGCGTGGTGCCGCACCTATTCAACGAGCTATTTGGGCAGGCGATCAGCAAACTGGTGTAACGATAATGCAAATGGATGAAGGGCTAGATACCGGCGATATGCTGCATATTAGCCGCTGCCCTATTGATAATACTGAAACCAGTGCCAGCTTATACACTAAGCTTGCTGAACTCGGGCCTGATGCATTAATCGATACCATAAATCGTTTAGCCAACGGGGAAATAACGCCTGAACCACAAAACGATACCGATGCCAATTACGCTAAAAAACTCTCAAAAGACGAAGCCAACATTGATTGGTCTATGGATGCCGAGCAAATCGAGCGAAACATTCGTGCCTTTAACCCATGGCCAGTATGCTTTACCCAAATGAGTGGGAATACGGTAAAAATATACCAAGCAAATGTGGTTGAACAATCAGGCGCAGCTGGCACTGTCTTAGCAAGTGATAAAAACGGTATCGTTGTGGCTTGTGGTAAACACGCTTTATCTATTGGCGAATTACAGCCACAAGGCAAAAAGCCAATGGCAATTAATGATTTTTTAAACGGTCGTAGCGATTGGGTCACACCCGGCACTGTATTAGGCGAAAATAATGAGTAATGTAAGCAATGTCAGAGCGCTAGCCGCTGAAACTTTATATAACGTGGTTGATAAAGGCGCATCGCTTAATCAAGAACTTCCTTTCGCTAGCCAAGGCCTATCACCTAAAGATAAAGCCTTACTGCAGCAAATTTGCTACGGAGTATTACGTTACTTACCTAGCCTAGAAAATTATTGCCAGCATCTAGTCGAGCAACCGCTTAAAGGCAAACGTCGTATTTTCCAGTTTTTATTGTATGTGGGCATTTACCAACTACAACACATGCGTGTACCGCCGCATGCAGCAATTAGCGAAACGGTTAATGCGTTACAACAATTGCGCGCTCTTGGCTTAAAAGGGCTTATTAACGCCATTTTACGAAGCTTTCAACGTCAGCAAGTTGAGCTTGAAGAAAAAGCCAAACAAATTCCGGTATGTTTATACAACCATCCAAACTGGTTTATAAAGCAAGTAAAAGAAGCCTATCCAGATCACTGGGAAGACATTCTAGAAGCAAACCAACAGCAAGCGCCAATGTGGCTGCGAGTGAATCAATCGCAGTTTAGCACCCAAGAATATAGCGAAATGCTAACCGCTAACGATATTGAACACACTCTAAACCCTGATTTTATTGATGGCATTAAACTAAGCAAACCACGCGATGTGTTTTCACTTCCTGAGTTTGATACCGGTGCTTGTTCAGTACAAGATGCGGCAGCGCAGCTTGCAGCTCGCTACCTAGACCCACAAAATGGTGATGCAATACTTGATGCCTGTGCAGCGCCTGGTGGTAAAACCTGCCATATTTTAGAGCTTGCCGATGCAGATGTGCTCGCGCTTGATAGCGATGCCACACGATTAGAACGTGTTAAACAAAACTTAGAACGAATTGGTTTGGGCGCCGACTTACAATGTGGTGATGCATCGCAACCTCACACTTGGTGGGATGAAGATCAGTTTGATCGTATTTTGTTAGATGTACCCTGCTCTGCAACGGGCGTAATTCGTCGTCATCCAGATATAAAATGGCTACGTCGCGCATCCGACATTAACGACTTATCGACCCTACAAGGCGATATACTCGATAGCATTTGGCCATTGTTAAAACCAGGCGGCACATTAGTGTATGCAACTTGCTCGGTACTTCCTCAAGAAAACCAACAACAAGTTGCTAAGTTTTTAGCTAATAACGACGATGTGGAGCATATTCCTCTGCACAGCGAAGACACAAAAACCACACCAGGCTTACAGCTGTTACCAGGTGAAAGTGACGGTTTTTACTACGCTAAATTAGTTAAAAAAGCCTAGTATTGCCACGCAACACATTTAACTACCTCGCTTTTGAGGTAGTTATTATTTGATGTAATTAGTATTAATAATACGGGTACATAATGAAAATAATCATACTCGGTGCTGGGCAAGTTGGCGGCACACTCGCAGAAAACTTAGTGGGTGAACAAAACGAAATAACCGTAGTTGATATCGACGGTAACCGCTTGCGTGAACTGCAAGATAAATACGATTTACAAGGTGTTGCAGGCCACGGCGCCCACCCTGACGTGTTGAGTCGCGCAGGAGCTGAAGATGCCGATATGATTATCGCCGTAACCAGCTCAGATGAAGTAAACATGGTGGCATGCCAAGTTGCTTACAGTATTTTTAATACGCCAACCAAAATTGCCCGCATTCGCTCTGAGCAATATTTAAAATACCGCGAAAAACTCTTTCATAATGATGATTTACCTGTCGATCATTACATAGCCCCAGAAGCACTCGTTACTAAATATATTCGCCGTTTGATAGATTACCCTGGTGCATTACAGGTACTACAATTTGCCGACGGCATGCTCTCTTTAGTAGCTGTAAAAGCCTACTATGGCGGTTTATTGGTAGGCTATGCCCTATCTACACTTAAGCAACATATTCCTAATGTAGAAACCCGGGTAGCCGCTATTTACCGTCAAGGCAAGGCAATAAAACCGCAGGGTACTACCGTAATAGAAGCCGACGATGAAGTATTTTTTATTGCCGCCACCAAACATATTCGTGCGGTAATGAACGAGCTACAAAAACTGGAACGCTCGTACAAAAAAATTATGATAGCCGGTGGGGGTAACATTGGTGCTGGCCTTGCTCGCTCACTAGAAAGAAACCACAGCGTTAAATTATTAGAACGCAGTAAAGAGCGCGCAGAGCAACTCTCTGAAATGCTAGACAACACCGTGGTATTTTGTGGTGATGCGTCCGATCAAGAGCTGCTCTCAGAAGAACACATTGAACAAGTTGATGTTTTTATTGCCGTTACTAACGATGATGAAGTGAATATTATGTCGGCCATGCTCGCAAAACGCATGGGGGCACAAAAAACCATGGTGCTTATTCAACGAGGTGCTTACGTTGATTTAGTACAGGGCGGCGAAATAGATATTGCTATTTCACCACAACAAGCGACTATTTCTGCGTTACTTACGCACGTGCGCCGAGGCGACATTGTAAACGTGTATTCACTGCGTAAAGGGGCTGCAGAAGCCATAGAGGCAGTTGCCCATGGTGATGAAAACACATCTAAAGTAGTGGGTCGCGCGATTGCAGATATTAAATTGCCAGCAGGTACCACAATAGGTGCAATTGTACGTAATGACGATGTACTCATTGCCCACGACGACACGATAATTCTATCAGGCGATCATGTAATTATGTTCTTAATTGATAAAAAGCACATTAACGTGGTTGAAAAGTTATTCCAAGTTAGCGCAATCTTTTTATAAGTAATCCCTCCTTTTTATTCACAACGTGCTTGTAAGTAAAAAGGAGAACATTTAAATCTAAATGAAAATCATTATCAAAAGCATTTACTAATAAAGAAAAATCCATTAGTCTCTTCTTGCTCGATTATCAAGCAGCGACATCTACTGATGTGAAAAGTTAATTTCACGTTTTTAAATAAAAATGGATTTCAAATGATACACCTACTCTCAAAGAAAAATTCTCCCGTAACTCATTACACTCTGGTTGGTCTTTTACTTTCAGCAGTTTCAACTCAAACGCTCGCCCACACTAGCGAAGATATCGAAAGGTTAACCGTTATTGGAGAGCAAGCGAACGGCTATAAAGTTAATTCCATGAGCTCTGCAACAGGTCTTGAGCTATCACATTTGCAAACACCGCAATCAACGATAGCGATAACAAGCGATTTTATGGCAGACCAACAACTAAACACCGCAATTGAAGCTATAACCAGTGTCACAGGCATAAATGCTCGAGAAGCAGATAATGGCAAGTTTTCTATTTCAGCCCGAGGCATTGGTGTCACCAGCATACTTTATGATGGCATAGCAACCACCTATGACACCCGCTTTAATTATGGAGATAACCTAACCGATACCGCAATTTATGATCGTATCGAAATAGTTAGAGGAGCAACGGGGCTAATGCTGGGCGCAGGTAACCCTTCGGCAGCAATTAATTTGATACGTAAACGTCCAACTGCAAACACTCAAATAAATCTTACTGCTTCATTAGGCTCATGGGACAACTACCGTGCGATGGTGGATGTGTCGGGAAGCATAAATAATAGTGAAAGTATAAGAGGACGGGCTGTTGTTGCTTATCAAGATAGACACTCATATCAAGATCGCTTCTCGCAAACCAGTCAAACATTGTATGGCATTATTGAGGCAGATCTTTCTAACAGTACTTTATTGACTCTTGCGGTTGATAATCAATCGACAACCCCTAAAGGAACAATGTCAGGTGGTTTGCCTATTTTTTATAGTGATGGCTCCCGCACTGCTTATGACAGAGGTGCTTCAACGGCTCAAGATTGGGCCTCTTCTCGAACCGATGCACTTAATGCGTTTATTCGCCTAGAGCATTACTTTAACGCTAACTGGCAGCTAACCGCTAATTATGTCTATGGTGATAACGACCTAGACTATGATGTGTTTTGGGTAAAAGGAGAGCCCGATCCTATAAACAACACAGGAATGAAACCCGGTTCTATAAACTATATTGATGCAAACAGAACGCAGGATACCTATGAGGTCGAACTCAATGGTAGGTTTAATTGGCTGGGCCAAAGTCACCAACTGCTATTTGGTTATAATACCCAAGAGCAACGGTTTTCGACCCCTTATTATGCTAGTGAACAAAGTGACTATATTATCGGCGATTTCACTGACTCTAGTTATAGTATTGCAAAACCAAATTGGCAGTCAGAAGCGGCTTACGGCTCTTATGGCACAACTAAACAAGATGCGCTTTATGTTGCTGCACAACTAAATATAACCGATGCCTTGTCTTTAATTGTTGGAAGCCGGTTAAATCAATGGCAAACCAATCAAGATAATTTTGGTCGCATGCATGATTATAAAATAAGTGATGAACTAACTAATTATTTTGGAGCAACTTATGAACTGACACAGAGTTGGGCTTTGTATGCTAATTACACTGATATTTTTACACCACAAAGTCGAGTTGATAAAAATGGACATTATTTAAGCCCTATTGAAGGTAAGAATTATGAACTTGGCATAAAAGCTTCTGTACTTGATGAACGTTTAGACATATCCCTTTCTGGATTTAAAATTTATCAAGATAATGTAGGCGAGTACACGGGAGATACCATTGCAGAAACACTTCAGGCCATCTACAAGCCCATTGACGGCACATTAACTCAGGGCTACGAGCTAGAAATCAACGGAAAATTAACCGACAACTGGAACGCTTATTTTGGCTATACCCATAGTAAAGGCGAAAAACCGGATAATACGGTATTAAATACCACCAACCCAAAAGATCAATTTAAACTTTTTACTAGCTATCAACTCTCAGGTGCATTAGACAATCTAAAAGTGGGTGGTGGCTATCGCTGGCAAAGCAATAGCTATGATGAAGTTAACAACCCTGTTTATGGTGCTGTTGAGGTAAACCAGCCTAGTTATGGTATTGCCAGCCTAATGGCGAATTATCAAATGAATGAGCAATTATCTGTTAGCCTAAATATCGATAACTTATTTGATAAGCATTATTACAGTCAAATTGGGTTCTATAACCAATATCGTTATGGCAAGCCAAGAAGCTTCTCTCTCCAACTTAAATATAGTCTCTAACAAGCACAAAAAAGCCGCTGACTATTAAGCGGCTTTAGTGGAGTATGATGGGGTAATACTTATTGTACTCTTGCAAACTCTTCTTTAGAAAGTTCACCATTTCCGTCAGTATCTAAGTCATCAAAAATATTCATGAGTTGTTTATTAGACGCAGCTTCCTGCTGGCTAATTACACCGTCGCCATTGCTATCAAAAGAGGCAAAGTCTACTGCTGCGTATGCCGCTGATGATGACGCTAATACTAAAATCGCAAGTGTTGTGTTTAATGCTTTCATAATAAGTCTCCTTAAAGAGGGAAATCCTTTTCTGAGATCCCTGTGCAATGAAAAAAGTTAAAAATTAAAAGTTTGCAAACTCAGCTTTAGAAAGCTCACCATTACCGTCAGTATCAAGCTCAGTAAATGCGGCCGTTAAATCAGCATTTACAGCAGCTTCGCTTTGACTAATAACCCCATTACCGTCGGCATCAATTGTGTCAAAGTCGCTAGCGGCAAAGGCTGCTGATGAAGAAGCTAGCGCGATAAGTGCGAATGTTTTGTGTAATGTTTTCATAATTTAATCCTTCAAAATGTAATGCTTTGTGCTATTGGAAATATCAGGCTATAACCGTCCTTGTCATTCTTTTTCATAGGCTCCCTTGCCTACTTAGGTTGTCTTTGGCAACTCAGAATATGCCTAGCCTTAGCTTATGCTTTAGAAAATTCTGCTTTTGATAGCTCACCGTTTTGGTCTGTATCAAGCTCTGAGAACATGCTCATTAGCTTTGCATCAACTGATGCCTCACTTTGGCTAATAGCACCGTTACCGTCGGTATCAAGTGTATCAAAATCGCTGGCAGCAAAAGCTGCTGATGAAGAAGCCAATGCGATAAGTGCGAATGTTTTGTGTAATGTTTTCATAATGAGTATTCCTTAAAATCGTTTAAATAATGTGGGAGATTTAGCTCCCAAAGTTTAATAGCTTAGGATTATGCTTTAGAGAACTCTTCTTTTGATAGCTCACCGTTTTGGTCTGTATCAAGCTCTGAAAACATGCTCATTAGTTTTGCATCAACTGATGCTTCGCTTTGACTGATCGCGCCGTTGCCGTCAACGTCTAGCGTATCAAAGTCGCTTGCTGCAAAAGCAGCTGATGAAGAAGCCAATGCGATAAGTGCTAAAGTTTTATTAATGCTTTTCATAATCAATCTTCCTTCAAAGTTTATGTTTTATGCGATTAAGTGTTTTACTTTAAATCACGTTTCGTTCAATACAACCTGACTATTACAACTTCGATGCCAACAATAAAAAGCAATTTATTTTCAATAAGTTAAACTTAAAATAGCTTTGGGTGGCGTTATTTTACTCATTATTTTGTTGCTTTTTAGCAACACGGAATAAAGCGATAAAATTAAAACCTTAAAAAACAATGGGTTGGTTTTTATAAAAACACCACACGATCAGTGAAAAACCACTAACAAAGCAAGTTAATTAAACAAAAAGGAAGGTGAGTTGAGATTTATTTTTTTATAAATAAAAAATTAAAATTAAAAAACAAATTTAAGCTGCTGTTTTTAAACAGTTTAAAAATAAATTTAAGGTGACGTAGAAAATTTACAGCCGCACAAGGCTATTTGTTGCAAAATGACGAAATCACGTGAGTATACTGAACTTATAATAGAAGCTTGTTCAACTTGATATGCCCTAAACTATTTCAACTTCAAGCGCACTAGGGTCAATAAAATGATCCCCCATTAGCGCTTTCATTTGCTCTTCACTGGCAAATAATCGAATTCCACAACAGATACCGCTAGCATGTTTTTTTACACTGCATATTTGCCCCTCATGCTTAGTATCACCATCAAATACAACCGTACAGCGCATGTCTTTTAACTCATCGAGTTCTTGGGTTGTTTTAATATCAAACATAACTCCGGTGAGCGAAATGTCTTTTATAACCCCTTCAAAGGGAGGCTGCTCATCGGTTAATGTTAACTTAGCAGGAAACAACGTGGGTATGCGTGCTTGTGAGCGCAGCCCAAACAACTGCACTTGTGAAGGGTATTGAATAAACAACAATTTAGCAGGGTGAGAGGCTACAGACATAAGTTGCTGACGAAACGCAATCACGTGCCCGCCACTGCCCTCTATAAGCGCTCTTACTACTACCATAACACCATCACGCAGGTAATCACTTGCCATAGGAAGTCGCTTAGCGCTGGGATAGTTTAAAATAATAAATTTGTTTTCTAATAAACCAATAAACTCCGTTTTTACACGTCGGCTACTGGTTGGTGTCAGTATTTCTACATCGACTATGCCACCTGTGACGATTTGGTTTAACTTTTCCAAATTGGTTTTTTGCATAGTTCCTTCCTAATATTTAAAACATTATCCACGCCAAAATGTTGGGGTAAATAATACTAACAGTGTAAATATCTCTAACCGGCCGAATACCATAGCTACTGTTAGTATCCATTTAGCGGCATCACTAATCGCACCATAATGAGAGGCTACGTCACCCAAACCTGGGCCCAAGTTATTAAGGCAGGCTGCTGTCGCAGAGAATGCGGTAATGTTGTCTAACCCTGTGCCCATTAACGCTAACATTATAATAATAAAGACTAGTGCATAAGCTGAGAAAAAGCCCCATACCGCTTCAACTACTTTGTCAGGTAAGGCCTTACGACCGAGCTTTATTGAATATATAGCTCGAGGATGTACTAGGCGGTTAAGCTCTCGTATCCCTTGCAAGTACAACAAAAACACGCGAACAACTTTCATACCGCCACCAGTAGAACCCGCACAGCCGCCAATAAAGCTCGAAAAAATAAGTAAAATAGGTAAAAACAACGGCCAAGCTGAAAAATTATCTGTGGCAAACCCAGCAGTACTACTAATAGACACCGCTTGAAACAACGCCTGATCGAGGGTTTCATCACCATTTGCATAAACATCATGAGACGAAAGCACAGTAAAGCAAATTACCACCAGCGCTAACTGAATACACAAGAATACTTTAAACTCAGGGTCGCGAATGTACACACTAATATTACGGCTCGCTACAGCGGCATAATGTAGTGAAAAGTTAATAGCGGCTATAATTAAAAAGAACACACAAATAAAGTTAATTACAGGGCTATCAAAGTGCCCCATTGACGCGTCATAAGTAGAAAAACCACCAATAGCAACTGTAGAAAAGGCATGGCATATAGCGTCAAACCAGTTCATCCCTGCGCTCCAATACGCCAAAGTACACGCAAGAGTAATAGATACGTAAATATACCAGAGGTGCTTAGCTGTATCGGCAATACGCGGGGTCATTTTGGAGTCTTTTACTGGGCCAGGAATTTCAGCTCGGTACAACTGCATACCACCGACGCCAAGCATTGGCAGTATGGCTACTGCTAATACAATGATCCCCATCCCACCAAACCACTGTAATTGCTGGCGATAAAATAATACCGATTTAGGCAAATATTCTATGCCAGTTAATACGGTCGCCCCTGTGGTAGTTAAGCCTGAGAAAGCTTCAAACACTGCATCGGCCAAAGAGAGGTTGGGTTCTTGTAAAAATATCAGCGGCAATGACGCAAACGCCCCTAGTACCAACCAAAACAAAACCACAATTAAGAAGCCTTCGCGTGCTTTTAAATCACCATGCTCATGCCTATTTGGATAGTAAGCCATTAAGCCAATAATAACGCTAAATATAAAGGCTAAAACAAACGGTACCCCTCCGCCATCTTTATAAATTAAAGACACGAGTGCTGGTGGCACCATTGTAATACTAAATAGCGCGACCAGTTGGCCAAGAATTTTTATGATGGTACGAAATTGCATTGAGCGTATCGCTTTTTTATTAGTAAATTAAAATAACTACTGTATGACTCGAAAATTTAATCTGTAGTGATTAAATAGGATGGATGTAAGACTATTACTCTTTGATTGTTAACTCAACTGCGCCGTGACTTAAATCAAAAATATCTTTGCATGCTTGCTGTGCTTGGCGGCTATCAATAGTAATACTCCACTCAATATTTGCCGTAAACTGCTTTTCAATATTAAGTACCTGAAAATTGGTTTTTAAGTGCTGTTCTATTGCGCCTTGCATACTGTATTCACTAAAGCCAACCAGCTCAATGCTGGGTACTTTTACCACTGTGTGTAATTTTGCTAAGGCATTATTAAGTGAGCCACCATAAGCACGAACTAATCCACCGGTACCAAGCTTTATACCACCAAAATATCGTGTTACCACAGCAGTTACTTCACCTAGACCAGAGCCCACCAGCACGTTGAGCATAGGTTTACCGGCGGTGCCATTTGGCTCTCCATCGTCAGAAAAACCATAAACATGGCTTCCACCAGGATTACCCGCAACATGCGCCCAACAATTATGGCGTGCATCACTGTATTTTTCTTCAATGTTTTTAATAAAGGCTTTCGCAGAGTTTAAATCAGGCGTGTGGCCTATATGCACAATAAAGGTACTTTTTTTAATTTCTTCTTGATGAAAAACATCGTCGGCTGGGTATTTATATTCTGACATAGCGCTTACTTGGCTGTTAAATTAAAAATGGGGCCAACAGGCCCCTTTCGTGGATAATATAAACTGTTATTAGTTAAATATTAGTCGAGTAATAAATCACGCGTCATATTTTCTAGGCTGTCTTCGTGAACAATAATATTATCTTCAATACGAATGCCGCCAAATGGTTTAAACGCTTCTACTTTTTCCCAGTTAATAAACTGCTTGTTGTCTGTTTGTGCTAAATCACCCAACAAAGAGTCGATAAAGTACAAACCTGGCTCAATAGTAAACACTTGGTTTTTCTCAATTAAGCGAGTGCAGCGTAAAAATGGATGACCCTCTGGTGGTGCCTGATGTGCACCGGTTTCATCACGCATAAAGCCACCTACATCATGTACCTGTGCACCTAAATGATGCCCTAAGCCATGAGGAAAGAAGGTTGAGGTAATTTGACGCTCAACAATTTCAGCTGCAGGTAACTTAACAATATCAAAGTCACTTAGTAACTGTGCAATGCGGTTATGGCAGTCAATATGTAGCTCGCCATACAGTACACCTGGTTTTAAGCTTTTGCCTAACTCAATCTGATGCGCCGTCATTGCTTTAACTAGATCAGCAAACTCGCCTTGCTTTTTAAAGTCGTAGGTACGGGTAATATCTGCAGCGTAACCATTAAAGTTAGCGCCCGCATCAATTAAAAATGAGTTATGTGTTTGCGGTGCTTTTGGCTCAAAATGGGTGTAGTGCAAAATAGCGCAGTTTTCGTTAAGGGCCACAATGTTGCCATATGGCATTTCATTTTCGCTCTGACGCGTTGCCATTAAGTACGCCTGCTGAATATCAAACTCGCTACCACCATTAAAAAACGCATCACGCGCCGCTTTGTGGCCATCTACTGCAATACGGTTCGCATTACGTAAACATTCAAGTTCATATTGCGTTTTATAAGCACGGTGATAATGAATATAGTTAAGTACTGGCTCAGGATTCATGATGCTAAAACCAAGTGCTTGGGCTACTTCTAGGTATTCACCAATGTAGGCAAATTTAGCTTTATCGTAAGGAAGTAGTTTTTCAACCTGATCAGGCTTTAGTAGCAATTCAATATCGAAGTACTCTGCCCAAAAATCTCTTGGTTCATCAGGTACTTTATGCCAAAAATCAATTGGACGATAAAAAATAAGCTTTGGCTTATCGCTACCATTTACCACAATCCAGCAATGCGGATTATCAATAACCGGTAACCACGCTTTAAAATGGGGGTTAACTTTAAACGGGTAATACATATCATCTAAAAATTGGCGCTTAGCTTGGCCTGAATGAATGACTAATCCTTCTAACCCTTCTTGCTCACAAATAGTACGTGTACGCTGCTGCAATGTTGCAATATGTTCGGCGTATAATACGGCTAATTTTTCCATAATAAACCCATCTGTTAAATTTAACTTGCTCTGAGTCTACCACTTATAAACAAAGCGCTCAAAAAAGAGGGATAGTTACTGTGTAAATATCCCTCTGCTGTTGTAGATTTATTTTTACTACCCGCCCATGGTCATCTCTAATAGTGGCGCGAGTAAATTCCCCTCTCGGCCAAGGCGAGTGTGATAAACCTGCCGATACGCAAATACGTTTTTTACGTAGTCTCGAGTTTCTCTATATGGAATAAGCTCAACCCATAGCTCTGCGGGCATTGCTTCTTCTGGTAGCCAACGCTTAATTCGGTGATACCCGGCGTTATAGGATGCTGTTGCCAATACCTCATTACCGTGATTTTTCTTTTTCAAATACTGTAAATAACGGGTGCCAAGTCGAATATTGGTTTTTGGCTGATACAACCGACGGTTAGATACATCGCCTTTGTTAATATATTTTGCGGTGCTTGGTAATAACTGCATTAACCCGCGTGCATTTGCATGAGAACGGGCATCGGGTGCAAATGAGCTTTCTCGACGCGCAATAGCGATACTCCAAGTTAAATCTATTTTGCTACGATTACTGTAGCGCTCAAACATGTCTTGAAACGCAAATGGAAAACGCAAATCAACATAATCCCATGCTTTTATTTTTGCTAGGGTAAATATTGTACTATCAAACCAATCAAGTTCTGCCGCAAGCACTGACGCTGCTAGCTTTTCATCATCTTCAGAAGTGTTGGTTAAATAATTCCATTCACGTCGGGCCGCTGTAAATCGCTCAAGTTCATATAGTGCCTTAGCACGCTTAAAGCCTGGTGCATTACTGACTTTTGTCACTAAGGCTTGATTTACATTGACTGGTAGCTCATTTAAATCAACCGGTAACCCTAAGCGAGCAGCGGCTAAAAAACCGTAATAATCACGGTTAGCGGCTACCTTGCTCCAAATTGCCTTAGCTTTTTCATGCTCTGCGCGTTTGTCATAACTATAAGCAAGCCAATACTGTTGCCCTAAGCTAAGGTTTTCTTTTCCGGTAAAAAATGCCGCAATGCCTTCCCAATCTTGAGTTTTAAGCATATTGGCTAGTTGCCATTGCATTAATTTACGATCTTGACGCGCTTTAGGGACTTTATTTAAATAAAAGCTCGCCTGGCTATGGCCGCTCGACGCCAACGACAGCGCAAAGGTATAATATACATCCGCCTTTTCATCATCAGCAAAATCAAACATACTTTCAATTTTTTGCCACGCCTTTAATGCCAGCTCTTTATCACGCCAAATTAAACGCTTAATACCATAAAGCGCTATTTCCCCTTCTTTGGCTGTTTTACGTTTATAGCGGTAAAGGCCTGCAGCAGCACTAGGATCGCGCCTTACCTTGGAATATAAATCAGCTAAATAACGCTCCTTAGCTGGCAATAAGGTTTTTAAATAAGGCAATAAACGATATGAGCCCCCTTGTGCCGCTAAAGTAACACGCTGCCACACAACATCAGGGGTTAAATAACCATTTTGTCGCCAGCGCTTAAAAAGCCCGTCACATTCACTGGGCTGTGACTCGCCAACCGTCCAAATATCGGTTACCTGCGAGAGTATTGCTTTTTTAGGCGCACCAAGATCAAGCTGATAACTAAGGTGGGTACAACTAAGCTCAGTGTCAGAGGTTTCACGGTAGTTTTTAATAAATGCTGCTTTTTTATTTCTGCGCTTTAAATAATTTAACCATGCTTTGCGCACTGGCCACTCTAATGGAGTGTGTTCATAAATAGTGAGGAAGTTTTCTATTTCTGTTTGGTGTTTTAAACTGGGGTAGCGCTGCCAAAAGGCTTTTTCTACATAGGGCTTAAGTGGGTGAGACAATGAGTCTACCGCTTCTTTAAAGCTATTGTAATCGCCATAGCGGGCTTGTTTTTCTGCATCTAAAAATGCATCAAGTTCGGTATTTGCGTTGGCAGAGGGAAAAGATAAAAATAGAGTCGCTGCCGCTACGCTTAATAAATATTTTTTCATAATGTCCTTTAGGGCATAGTTACCTTCAAGGCTGACAAGAGTGTGGCTATGGGTAAATAAAAAACAGCGCAGGCACTGTAACTCTATTTTATTTACTTTGATAAAACCCAAGCTATAAACACCAAGACAGCGCAATAAAATGAATAAAGAAAACTTTCAAACCCACCTTAGCACCAAACCAGCTATATTTTAACCAGACGTTTGTAACCAAGATAAATTTTTCGTTGCATTTTTAAATTAAAGCAAGCACACTGGTCTGAATATGAACTCATCGTACCAGTCTTAGTTCATCAACTAGGGAGAATAATAATGTTATATAAAAGCGATTCCTTTGAAGTTAGCTTCGTGAAGGAAAACATCGCCGAGTTTAAGTTTTGTGCTACAGGTTCTGTAAACACATTATCTCAACAAACTCTTTCAGATTGCGCGGCAGCATTAAAAGAATTAGCCGCTAACACTGATATTAAAGGCATGATTTTTACCAGTGATAAAGACCACTTTATTATTGGTGCCGATATCTTCGAATTTTTACCTACTTTTACTAAGCCTGAAGCAGAATTAGTAACGTGGATCAAAGATGCAACTGACGTTTTTGATGCAATTGAAGACTTACCATTCCCAACACTCAGTGTTATAAACGGCTTGGCGCTTGGCGGCGGCTGTGAGTGGGCACTCGCTACCGATTATCGTGTTGCAAGTGACTCAGCAAAAATGGGCTTACCAGAAGTTAAATTAGGCATAATGCCTGGTTTTGGCGGTACAGTGCGCCTTCCGCGCATTATTGGTGCCGATAACGCGATGATGTGGATCACCACAGGTAACGAAAATCGCGCTGCTGACGCCCTTAAAGTAGGTGCATTTGACGCGGTAGTTAGTGCCAACAAACTACAAGAATCAAGTTTAGCAACACTAGAATTAGCGATTGCTGGCAAGCTAGATTGGCAAGCAAAACGTGCTGTAAAATTACAACCGCTTAAATTAAACCGTGTTGAGCAAGGCATGAGCTTTGCAATGGCAGAAGGTATGGTAATGGGTAAAACCAAAGGCCACTATCCTGCTCCAGTTATGGCAGTTCGCACTATTAAAGCAGCAGCAAACAGTTCACGCGCCGAAGCAATGGCAATTGAAAATGCCAACTTTGCAAAACTAGCACGTACTAGTGAAGCTGCTGCTCAAACGGGTATCTTTTTAGCAGACCAATACATTAAAGGTAAAGCACGTAAATTTGCTAAGCACAGCGATGTAGAAATTAAACAAGCGGCAGTATTAGGCGCGGGTATTATGGGTGGCGGTATTGCATACCAGTCTGCTTATAAAGGCACACCAATCATAATGAAAGACATCCAACAGGATGCGCTAGATTTAGGTATGGGTGAAGCATCTAAACTATTAGGTGCAAAAGTGAAGCGCGGCCACATGCCGATGGAAAAAATGCTAGCAACGCTTAGCAAAATCAAACCAACGCTTAACGATGCAGACCTACAAAACGCCAACATTATTGTTGAAGCCGTAGTAGAAAACCCTAAAGTGAAGCAAGCCGTACTTGCTGACCTTGAAAAGAATATGCCAGAAGGCACGGTCCTTACGTCAAATACATCGACTATTTGTATCGACCTACTTGCAGAAGCGCTTGATAAGCCAGAAAACTTCTGTGGTATGCACTTTTTCAACCCAGTACCAAAAATGCCATTAGTTGAAATTATCCGTGGTGCAAAAACTTCAGATAAAACGATTAATGCAGTGGTTGATTACGCCCTTAAACTAGGTAAATCACCGATTGTTGTTAACGATTGCCCAGGCTTTTTTGTAAACCGTGTTTTATTCCCTTACTTTGCTGGCTTTAGCAAATTAGTGGTTGAAGGCGCTAACTTTGCAAAAGTAGATAAAGTAATGGAAAACGTGTTTGGCTGGCCAATGGGCCCGGCTTACCTACTTGATGTTGTAGGTATTGATACGGCTTATCATTGTACTGGCGTAATGGCAGACGGTTTCCCTGAGCGTATGGCACGTGCAGATAAAGACCCAGTGACTGTTTTTGCTAACGAAAAACGTTTTGGTCAAAAGAACAAAGCAGGTTTCTATAAGTACGAAACAGATCGTCGCGGTCGTCTTAAAAAGTCACATGACCAAACAGCGATTGAACTACTTGCACCAATTACAGACGCACCAAAAGAATTTGATAAACAAGAAATCATTGACCGTTGTATGATCCCAATGATCAACGAAGTGCTACTTTGTTTACAAGAAGGCATTGTTGCTTCTCCTCAAGAAGCTGATATGGCACTTGTATATGGTGTTGGTTTCCCTCCATTTAGAGGCGGCGCGTTCCGTTACTTAGATCAAACAGGTTTAGCTAACTTTGTAGCAACTGCTGACAAATACGCTCACCTAGGTGCGATTTACCAAGTATCAGAGCAAACTCGCAAGTGGGCTGAAGAAGGCCGTGTTTTCTATAAGGTGGAAGGTTAATATCATGAATAATCCAGTAATTGTAGATTGTATCCGCACACCAATGGGTCGCTCAAAAGGCGGCGTATTTAAAAACAAACGTGCGGAAGACTTAAGCGCTCATCTAATGAAAGGCTTATTAGAACGTAATCCGGCAGTTGACCCTGCGTCAATTGACGATATTTATTGGGGCTGTGTACAGCAAACATTAGAGCAAGGCTTTAACGTTGCACGTAACGCATCTCTACTTGCAGGCATTCCACATTCAGTGCCAGCAACCACAGTTAACCGTTTATGTGGCTCATCAATGCAAGCATTGCATGACGCTGCTCGCGCAATAATGACTGGCGCTGGCGACACATACCTAATTGGTGGCGTTGAGCACATGGGTCACGTACCTATGACTCACGGTAACGACTTTCACCCAGGCTTAGCTACATCAATTGCACAAGCATCTGGCTCTATGGGTTTAACCGCTGAGTACCTTGCTACTATTCACGGTATTAGCCGTGAGCAACAAGATGAATTTGCTTACCGCTCGCATCAACGCGCTCATGCAGCGACTGTTGAAGGCCGTTTCCGCCGCGAAATTTTAGCAATGGAAGGTCACGATGCTGACGGTTCACTTATTCTTGTTGAAGATGATGAAGTAATTCGTCCAGAAACAACAGTTGAAGGTTTATCGCAGCTACGTCCAGTATTTAACCCTGCTACGGGTTCTGTTACTGCGGGTACATCTTCTGCACTTTCTGACGGCGCATCAGCTATGTTAGTAATGAGCGAAGAAAAAGCAAAAGAACTGGGCTTACCAATTCGTGCACGTATTCGCGCTATGGCTGTTGCCGGTTGCGATCCATCAATCATGGGTTACGGCCCAGTACCTGCAAGTAAAAAAGCATTAGCACAAGCCGGTATTACCATTGATGACATTGACGTAGCTGAGCTAAACGAAGCATTCGCAGCACAATCACTACCTGTGCTTAAAGACTTAGGCTTAGCTGATGTAGTTGACGAAAAAGTGAATTTAAACGGCGGCGCTATCGCACTTGGTCACCCTCTGGGTTGTTCGGGTTCACGTATTAGCACCTCGCTTATTCACTTAATGGAAGACAAAAACGCAAAATACGGTTTGGCAACTATGTGTATTGGTTTAGGCCAAGGCATTGCCACTGTATTTGAACGTGTTCAAGACTAATTAGTTTTTAACATGTAAAACCATCTTGGTGATTAAAAGGCGAACTAGCGCAAGTTAGTTCGCCTTTTTTATGCCACCAGCTTTTGCAGGTTTAAAATGAATAATGTGATCGGGTGCATTAAACTTATTTCAGATTATCTATTAATAAGTTGAGCTGTTTTGTTATACGTAAAATAGTTAACCAACAGCTTTATTTACGCTAAACTACCCGACCTAACCAAGCCGCGACTATTTTTACAGGTAATTTTTATGAGCTTTGATAACCCCGATCACCAATTAGATGCCATAGGCCTTCGTTGCCCAGAGCCGGTGATGATGGTACGCGCTGCGATTCGTAAAATGAGCGATGGTGAAACACTGCTTATTATTGCCGACGACCCTTCAACCACCCGCGACATTCCCAGCTTTTGTACCTTTATGGATCACACGCTAGTGGCTAAAGAAGTTGAACAATCACCATATAGGTATGTGGTGAAGAAAGGGTTGTAAAAGCTATCAGCTATCAGCTATCAGCTATCAGCTATCAGCTATCAGCTATCAGCTATCAGCTATCAGCTATCAGCTATCAGCAAATTTACTCGTTAAGCCAATTAGGTTCAAGTAATCATTCGCTGTAAAACTACTTAATCCGAAGAATGTCATTTGTGCTTCTAATAGCTGGTAGTCATGTATAGCCCCCCTCCCATTATAACCAAACGTATGTAGATAGCCTGGTTTTATAGCTTTATCGCCCCTGTTTAAAACGCTTTGAAAACTCAGAAAATAAGTTAAAAGATCAATATCTGAAAAGTTGATTTTAATATTCATCAAACTTGCTTTCTCATAATTTTCTAGTTTTAGTAATTGATTTATACCATCTAGCTTCTCTGCTGCAAAAAGCATTTCTTTTAGGTACTTAGGTAAATTTAGTTGTTTGGGGGAAAGCTTTAAATCTGTAACCCTAGGATTTATTTCAAATCGTTGTTCATCAAAAATGCTGCACATATAGTCATATTGAGGTTTATTGAACATATATAAACAAAGTAAAACTAGCAGGGCTAAAATATCTACTGTTTTCTCTTCGCCAATTAACTCTATACTTGTAAGTAATCTATTTGCTAATTGTATAGCTGACCTAGGCGCTAAATTTTGCCAATTCGAAATATCAGCAATAAGAGATGATAACTGTCTTTTTATATCATCACCTTGAGATAAAAGCGGAAACAGTAAAATACTTTTTTGTTCAAGATAGTGATTATCAAATATAGTAAAATCACAATTTGCTTCTAGTAAGCTGGCAGAAATCCCAACATCTAGATGGTATTTTGTATCGAAGAAGCGCCTTAAATAATTATCAGCATTAAAGTCATTTCCATACAAGGCTTTTATCGTGTGCAGTAATTCTTCGGTATGTGTTGAAACAACGATCACTAATCCTTCAATATCGAAAATATGCTTTATTGCTTCTAGCATTTCAACTGCATAAGTTGGGCGGCAGCGGTCTAACTCATCAATAAAAATGAATGCGGGATAATCACGAGCTGTAGCTCGCAGCCCATTTTTAGGTTTTTCAATAGAGTATTTAACTAACTCTTTTATTGTAGCTTTTAGTTCTTTTACGCCTTTTTTATAATCACTATGTTCTTTGAATGCTTGGGTCGTCATAGCTTCCATTGCTGCGGATAAATCTAATGATTTTTGGTTTGAGGTTGATCCATTACTTTCTTCAGCGGGATCTTCAACAATGATGAAATCCTCAACATCAAGCCCACCATAACGTTTAACAAGTGCTGCTAATATTTTTGGTAAAATCGATATACCAATATTTTTAAACCGCTTTTTTCTTTCTTTATTTAAATAGTTTTGATTAACAGTCTCTAGCAATTGATCTTGAATTTCGGCCAATACAGTAATGATTGGCGACTCCATAAAGTCATTCGACCAAGCATCTATATAAACGACTGGGTGTGCATGCTTTAAATCTTCAGCCCAACGTTTTATAAAGTAAGTTTTACCTGCGCCCCATTCAGCATTAATGTTAATTACGTAAGAGGATTTATTAATCTTTGCTCTATTTGCATTTGAGCGACGAACAAGGATTTTAGTCAGCAGTTCAGCATCTTTCTTTCTATTTAACTGGTCAGCTGGATAAGTAACACCATCAATTTTTATCTCTTCATTCCATTGTTTAGCACACATATACTAACGTCCTTGTCACTTATCTACATATTAAATCGGGCAACTAAAAGCTGACAGCTCCCAACTAACAGCTATTTCTTAGTAATCGTCACTTGCGGCTTATCGTAGTCACTAAAATCAATGCTGACTATGTACGACCCTTTGATTGCGGGTGTGTAACTAAAGTAGTTGTAAATAGTGTTGCAATCGGCGCGCGTTGATTGGCCAAGTGTTAGGCTTTGCCCTGATGGCTGTGAATCACTGTAGCCACAGTTAAAACCTTCACTAAAATCTGCATCGGCTATTTTAAACTCGTACACTTTGCCAGGGGTCGAAAATTTAACTTGAGCTTGATAAAGCGCAGGGCCGACTTGTTTAAATTGGTATTGAGGTTCTGCATCCCATAATGTGAAATCCCCTCTTAAATAAATACTGCGATCCAATTCTTGCTGCGGCAAAACGTCGTTAATCGAAATTTGGCTGGTACAGGCCGTAAGTAAGCCAGCCATTGCTAGCGTTAAAATTCGTTTTATAGAGATCATCATTTGTATCCTTTGCATACAGTGAATACTAAAAAGCCAGCATAATGCTGGCTTTTTAAATAGCTATTGGCTGTTATTTTTGTAATACAGAAATATCTGCAATTTCTAAAAATAACCCGCTAAGCTGGCTTAAAAGTGCAAGACGGTTTTGCTTAACCGCTTCATCGTCGGCCATTACCATGACATTGTCAAAAAAGTTATCAACACTCTCACGAATGCCTGCTAATTGGCTTAATGCCTCTTGGTAGTTTCCATCGCTGTACAGTGGTGCTAAATCAGTGGCGAATTTTGCAACTTGCGAAGCCAATACTTTTTCTGCGTCATCACTTAATAAGCTCTGATCGACATCACCTTGCGTTGTAATGTTATTTTTAGCCAGAATGTTACTTACACGCTTATTAGCCGCTGCAAGCGATTCTGCGGCGTCTAATGTACGGAAATGACTTACGGCTTTAACTCGGCGATCAAAGTCAACAGGCTTCGTTGGACGACGCGCTAGTACGGCTTGAATCACATCTACTTCAATGCCTTCGTCTTGATACCAAGCACGGAAGCGCCCTAGCATAAAGTCAAACACATCCGTTGATACATTTAGGTTAGTCAGCTTTTCACCAAACAAGGTTTGTGATTTAGCAACCAGGTCTAAAATATCAAGCGGTAGCTGTTTTTCTACCATGATACGTAATGCACCAATAGCAGCACGACGAAGTGCAAATGGGTCTTTATCACCTTTTGGTGCTTGGCCTATACCAAAAATACCCACCAGCGTATCAAACTTATCGGCAATGGCGACTGCGCAGCTGATCACATTAGTTGGTAAGTTGTCACCGGCAAAACGTGGCATGTATTGCTCGTTTTGTGCCACTGCGACTTCTTCTGCTTCACCATCGTGACGCGCGTAATGCATTCCCATTACACCTTGTACGTCGGTAAATTCCATTACCATTTCGGTCATTAAGTCAGTTTTACTTAATAAGCCAGCGCGAGCTGCCAGTGCTTTGTCGGCACCAAGTTGCTCTGCAATGTAACCTGCCAGTTCACTAATACGCTGTGACTTGTCTTTAAGCGTACCAAGTTGTTTTTGGAATAATACGCTATCAAGAGACTCTAAACGGCTTTCTAATGTTTTCTTTTTATCTGTTTCAAAGAAGAACTGCGCATCGGCTAAACGCGGGCGCACTACTTTTTCGTTACCAGAAATAACTACACTAGGATCTTTACTTTCGATGTTAGAGACAAACAAAAACTTATTTAAAAGTTTGCCGTCTTGATCTAATAACGGGAAGTATTTCTGATCATCCTTCATGGTGTAAATAAGCGCTTCAGCAGGTACATCTAAAAATGCTTCTTCAAATGTGGCTGTTAGCGTTACTGGCCATTCTACCAATGAAGTAACTTCTTCAAGTAAGTCTTCATCCATAGCAACAACGGCATTAACTGCTTTGGCTGCATCTTCTATTTGCGCGCGAATCTGTGCTTTACGCTGTTCGTAGTCAGCAACAACGTAAGCTGATTTAAGTACATCAAACACATCATCAGCATGATCAATGCTAATTTTTTCAGGGTGATGAAAACGATGGCCTTGCAGTTGATTACTCACTTGCTTACCAAGAATTTCACCCTCAACCAGTTCACTACCGAATAAAATAGTTACCGTATGCACAGGACGAATAAATTGTGTTTTATTCGCACCCCAACGCATTGGTTTAGGGATAGGTAGTTTAGCTAGCGCTTTGCTTATAGCGTCGGTCATTAATGTTTTGGTTTCTTGCCCTGCTACTTTAGCAATGTGCAATAACCATGCGCCTTTATCTGTTTCTAGTGTTTGCGCATCTTTTACTTCAATCCCACAACCACGAGCCCAACCCATGGCTGCTTTAGTTGGGTTACCCTCAGCATCAAAAGCGGCTTTAGTTGCAGGGCCACGTTTTTCAACTTCTTTGTCTTGTTGTTTAGCTTCAAGTGCTTTTACTTGTAAACCTAAACGACGTGGCGATGCATACCAGTTCACACCTTGGTGACCTAGTTCTAGACTTTCTAATTCTGCTGTTAAGTTTGCAGCAAAGGCTTCGGCTAATTTACGAAGTGCTTTTGGTGGCAACTCTTCGGTGCCAATTTCTACTAATAAATTTTCTGCTGACATGCTTACTTATCCTTACACAGCGGGAAACCAAGTGCTTCACGTGCATCGTAATAACTTTGTGCACACGCTTTTGATAACGCACGAACGCGTAAAATATAACGTTGACGCTCAGTTACTGAAATAGCATGACGTGCGTCTAATAAGTTAAATGCGTGCGATGCTTTCATTACTTGCTCGTAGGCTGGTAATGGTAGGCTTGCTTCAATTAGCTTTTGGCTCTCAGCTTCACATTTATCAAACTGTTCAAATAAGTCGGCTACGTTTGCATGTTCAAAGTTATAGGTTGATTGCTCAACTTCATTTTGATGGAACACATCACCGTAAGTTACGCGCCCAAATGGACCGTCTGCCCATACAAGGTCGTAAATGCTATCTACGCCTTGAATGTACATTGCTAAACGCTCTAGGCCGTAAGTAATCTCACCCGTTACCGGTGAGCATTCTAAACCGCCCACCTGCTGGAAGTAAGTAAACTGCGTTACCTCCATACCATTTAACCAAATTTCCCAACCTAGGCCCCACGCACCTAATGTAGGTGATTCCCAGTTATCTTCTACAAAGCGAACTTCGTCAGTTAGGGTATCAATACCTACAGCAGCTAAAGAACCTAAGTAAAGCTCTTGAATATTGTCTGGTGATGGCTTTAACACAACTTGGAATTGGTAGTAATGTTGTAAGCGGTTTGGATTCTCACCGTAACGACCATCGGTAGGACGACGACACGGTTGAACGTATGCGCTCGACATTGGCTCTGGGCCAATTGATTTTAAAAATGTTTGCGGGTGAAATGTCCCTGCGCCCACTTCCATGTCAAGTGGTTGAATAATGACACAGCCTTGCTGTGCCCAATAATCCTGTAAAGCCAGGATCAAACCTTGAAAGGTTTTAACGTCATATTTTTGCATATTTGGCTTTTTACTATCTGAGAAGTAGCGTGAAAATTACCCTCAGTATACCTTGTGCACACTCAGGTTTTAAGCAGTTTGTGCGTTTGAAAAAATAAAAAAGGAGCCTAGGGCTCCTTTTTTGTGATTACGATAATGTTTTATACGTCTAAGTTAACCACACGCAGTGCGTTCGTTTCAATAAACTCACGACGCGGCTCAACTTGATCGCCCATTAAAGTGGCAAATAATTGATCCGCTGCAACAGCATCTTCAATTGTTACTTGCAACATACGGCGTGCGCTTGGATCCATGGTGGTTTCCCAAAGCTGATTTGGATTCATTTCACCCAGTCCTTTATAGCGTTGAATGTAGATCCCGCGCTTAGACTCTGCGATCAACCATTCCAATGCATCCACAAAGTTATCAACAGGTTTTGTTTTCTCACCACGTTGGATATATGCACCCTCTGTGATGATATTAGCAATGTTTTTACCTGTTACAGCAATGCGTTGGTAGTCTCTTGATGTAATAAAGTCATAATGAAGTACGTGTGCTTTATCCACACCATGCTGACGAATATTCACAACTGGATAATACAAGTTACGCTCTGTATCGTGCTCAGTTCCCGCATGGAAAATAGTTGCATCTTCATCACGTTCAATTAAGTCATCAACCAACTCTTTAGTCCAAGCAATTACCTTAGCTTCGTCTGAAAGGTCTTCTTTTTTCAGCTCACTTTGGTAAATCAAACGGTTCATAACTGTGTTCGGATACTTACGCTTTAAGCGCTCGATAACTTTAACCGTGTTTTGATAATCGTGAACAATTGACTCTAATGCTTCACCATCAACCGCTTCAGCACTATCACTAGTGTACAGTGCTGCATTGCTTAGCGCTAACGATGTAAGGTAATCAACTAATGCTGGATCATCTTTAATATAACGCTCTTGCTTGCCTTTTTTCACTTTATAAAGTGGAGGCTGAGCAATATAAATATAACCACGTTCAACAATTTCCGGCATTTGACGATAGAAGAATGTTAGTAGCAAAGTACGAATGTGAGAACCATCCACGTCGGCATCGGTCATGATTATGATACGGTGATAACGTAATTTCTCAGGGTTATATTCGTCACGGCCAATACCACAACCTAGTGCAGTAATTAGCGTTGCCACTTCTTGTGAAGAAAGCATTTTATCAAAACGTGCTTTTTCTACGTTTAAGATTTTACCTTTAAGCGGAAGAATCGCTTGATTCTTACGGTTACGACCCTGCTTGGCTGAACCGCCAGCTGAGTCACCCTCCACTATATATAGTTCAGATTGGGCTGGATCTTTTTCTTGGCAATCCGCTAGTTTACCCGGTAAACCTGCTAAATCCATAGCACCTTTACGGCGGGTCATTTCACGTGCTTTACGGGCTGCTTCACGCGCGCGTGCTGCATCAATAATTTTGCCAACAACAATTTTTGCATCCATTGGGTTTTCTAATAAAAACTCAGTGAATTTTTCAGCCATGGCTTGCTCAACGGCAGACTTAACTTCACTAGATACTAGCTTGTCTTTTGTCTGTGATGAGAACTTAGGATCAGGCACTTTAACACTAACAACAGCCGTTAAGCCTTCACGAGCATCATCGCCCGTTGCGTTACTGGTTGTTTTAGCTTTTTTGTTAAAGCCTTCTTTTTCCATGTAGTTATTCAGCGTACGTGTTAGCGCAGATCTAAAACCAGCTAAGTGAGTACCACCATCACGTTGTGGAATGTTATTAGTAAAACAGTAAATATTTTCTTGGAACGCATCATTCCACTGCATTGATACTTCTACACTAATACCGTCTTCTTCACGTTCGTGAGTAAAGTGGAATACCCCTTTGTGTACAGGCGTTTTATTACGGTTTAAGTATTCAACGAACGCTCTAATACCACCTTCGTATTTAAAATGGTCACTCTTATTTTCTTCGCGCTCATCATTTAAAATGATGCTCACACCTGAGTTCAAAAACGATAACTCGCGTAAACGCTTAGCTAAAATATCGTAATGGAAATCTAGGTTAGTAAACGTTTCTGCACTTGGCCAAAAACGTAACTCAGTACCGGTTGTTTCAGAATCACCAATAGCTGCAAGTGGTGCATCTGGAACACCCATAGTGTAAAACTGCTCGTAAAGTTTACCTTCACGACGAATAGTTAGTTTTAACTTTTCTGATAATGCATTTACTACCGATACACCAACACCGTGTAAGCCACCTGATACTTTATAAGAGTTATCATCAAACTTACCACCAGCGTGTAATACCGTCATAATAACTTCAGCTGCAGATACACCTTCTTCTTCATGTATAGAAGTAGGAATACCACGGCCGTTATCTCTTACAGATACCGAACCGTCTAAGTGAATTGTGACAAATATATCATCACAGTGACCGGCTAAGGCCTCATCGATAGAGTTATCAACGACCTCAAACACCATATGGTGTAAGCCCGTACCATCATCGGTGTCCCCTATATACATACCAGGACGCTTTCTTACTGCATCTAATCCTTTAAGTACTTTAATACTCGACGAATCATAATTCTCAGACATGGTTAATCCCACTTATCTTGTTATTAGGTTGCCATGTTTCACGTGGAACATTTTTAGTTCTCGTTTCATGGGTTCCACCACAGCAGAAATACTTTCAGATAAAATTGAAGAAATAAATATTTGAGAACTGCAATGAGTCAATAACTGACCCACTTTCTCTTTTGTATCTTCGCTTAGCTCTGAAGGTAAATCATCTATTAGCAATATAGATTGCTTATCTGTCTCTGACTCAATCAAACTATTTTGCGTTACTTTTAACGCATACAACAATAGCTTTAACTGCCCGCGTGAGAATACATTCTCAACACTGCTGCCAGCGACACTAAAACTAAAATCAGCCTTATGAGGGCCTTTACTAGTAAAGCCTTGGCGAGCATCTCGCTCAAAGCTTTGCTCTAACGCATCAGAAAGAGATTCGGTCTCCTTCCAGCCTGCATTAAAGCTAATTTCTAGATCACGTATTAGCGTTAATTCTGCACACATTTTATCAAAAAACTGCTGCTTAAACCTAGTTATATACGCGATTCTTAATTTATTTATTTGTTCAGCCAGTCTAACAAATTCTTTGTCCCAAAACTTGATTTGGTCAAAATAATTCTTAGGCTTAGATTTCAACAATGCATTGCGCTGTTTTAGCACTTTATTAAACGATTGCCATAAGAAAAAAAACTCATGTTCCACGTGGAACAAACCTAAGTCTAAAAACTTTCTGCGCTCTTTAGGGCCACCAAAAAATAATGAATAGCTTTCTGGTGTAATAACTTGAACTGGCATAAGTTGAGCAAGTTCAGATACTTTTCGACTCGCCTTACCCTGTATTTTTAAATTAGTTTCACCCGCTTGAGTTTTACTTATCCCTATTGGAATAGATAAATCGTGTAACGCTTTGCGGCCATGAATAACAAATTGATCTTGTTGATGGGCTATGATGCTTTTATGTTTAGAGGTTCGGAAAGATTTGCCGTGAGAAAGGTAATAAATAGCCTCTAAAAGGCTGGTTTTTCCGCTGCCGTTTTCACCATAAATTATATTAACGCCGTTAACTGGTTCTAGCGTCAGTGCCTCAATATTACGAAAATATTTGAGGCTCAAATGACTTAAGCTCATTATGTATTTATGATCTTATAAACGCATTGGCATAACAACGTACATAGCTTCTTCATCGCCGGCACCTTCTATAAGTGCACTACTGTTTGAATCGGCAAGGGTAAATAATACATCTTCGGTTTTTAATGTATTTAATACATCTAATACATAAGAGACATTAAAGCCTATTTCTAGGTCATCACCCTCGTACATTACTTCAACCACTTCTTCAGCTTGCTCTTGCTCTGGGTTGTTGGCTGTAATTTTTAATAAACCGTTTGATAAATTTAAGCGTACACCACGAAACTTTTCGTTCGATAAAATCGACACACGCTGAAAAGCATTACGAAGCCATTCACGATTCGCGGTAATGACCTTATCGCCACCGCGCGGTAAAACACGACGGTAATCAGGGAATCGACCATCAACTAATTTACTCGTAAAGGTAAATTCAATATCAATAATACGAATGTGGTTGGCACCAAACTGAATAGTTACCAGCTCTTGATCAGCAACCATTAGACGCATAATTTCTTGTACGCCTTTGCGCGGTATAATTAATTGGCGCTGTGTATTTAACGACTGACCTAGTTGTTTTTGTGCAATAGCTAAACGATGCCCATCAGTGGCAACTGTTTTTATATCGCTGTTATCAACTTCAAACGACATGCCGTTTAAGTAATAACGCACATCTTGGTTTGCCATTGAGAAGTGTGTGCTTTCAAGTAATTTACGTAATTCTAAACGCGTTAGTTGAAACTCAACTTCACCATCCCACTGCTCTAAATTAGGAAAATCTTCAGCAGCTAAAGTGGTCAATGAAAAACGACTTTTCCCACTGGTTAAAAGTAACTGATGGTCTTGCAAGCTTAAAGTAAGATCAGAACCATCCGGTAAACTTTTACAAATATCGAGTAATTTTTTAGCCGGTAATGTGAGTTTAGTATCGGCAACATCGTCACCTACAAATACACTCGCCACTAACTCAATTTCAAGGTCTGTCCCTGTCATTGAAAGCTGGCCATTTTCTACCACGAGCAATACGTTAGATAAAATAGGTAACGTATGCTTACGCTCAATGGCACCCGATACTTGTACCAATGGTTTTAAAAATTGTTCTCTTGATATTGTTATTTGCATAATAAAGTCAGCCCTAAGATGACAATGTTCTTATTAAGTTTTGGTAATCTTCTTTAATCTCGTGGCTTTCGTCACGTAATGATTTAACTTTTCGACACGCGTGCAGTACTGTTGTATGGTCGCGCCCACCAAAGGCATCCCCAATCTCAGGTAAGCTGTGATTAGTGAGTTCTTTAGATAGTGCCATGGCAACTTGGCGAGGCCTTGCTATAGAGCGGCTACGGCGCTTAGACAGTAAATCAGATACACGTATTCTATAGTATTCAGCAACCGTACGTTGAATGTTGTCTATGGTGACTAGTTTGTCTTGCAGCGCTAATAAATCACGCAGTGCTTCTTTTACAAAGTCGATAGAAATTGGGCGACCGGTAAAGTTTGCGTTAGCAATTACACGGTTTAATGCCCCTTCAAGCTCACGTACGTTTGAGCGTAATTTTTTAGCAATAAAAAATGCCACTTCATGCGGTAAGTTAATTTTACTTTGCTGGGCTTTTTTCATCAAAATAGCAACGCGAGTTTCAAGCTCTGGCGGCTCAATCGCGATGGTTAATCCCCAACCAAAACGAGATTTAAGGCGATCTTCAACCCCTTCAATCTCTTTAGGGTAACGGTCAGAGGTTAAAATAATTTGTTGGTTACCTTCTAATAATGCATTAAAGGTATGAAAGAATTCTTCTTGAGAACGTTCTTTATTAGCAAAGAATTGAATGTCATCAATCATTAATGCATCAACACTACGGTAATAACGCTTAAATTCTTCAATCGCATTATTTTGCAGTGCTTTAACCATGTCTTGAACGAAACGTTCTGAATGCATGTAAACAATTTTAGCATCTGGCTTATTAGCCATAATACCGTTGCCTACCGCATGTAATAAATGCGTTTTACCTAAGCCCGTACCACCGTAAATAAATACAGGGTTAAATGCAGAGCCAGGGTTGTCTGCTACCTGAGTGGCAGCCGCTTTTGCTAATTGGTTAGATTTACCCTCAACAAAACTATCAAAGGTATAGTTTTCTTTAATGTTTGATTTATAACCAGATTTAGGAGCTGGCTCTACAACCGGTTTTTGTTCTCGAGGTGGTTGTTTTGCCGTTGATTGCGTGCTTGGCGCTGATTGTGTTTCAACCACTGGTGCAGCTTGTGCATTTAATAGCGGCTTGCTGCCTACATCAAAGCGTAACTCGGGTGCTTCTACACCACAAATTTCTACCAATAATTCATTTATTCTATTTAAGTACTTCTCTCTCACCCAATCAAGTACGAAACGATTAGGCGCATAAATCGTCAAGGTATCTTCGGTACTTTCTGCTTGAAGTGGTCTGACCCACATACTGAATTGCTGCGAAGGCAATTCATCTTGCAATACATATAAACAACTTTGCCAAACCGACAGATACACAGTAAAACTCCCAGAGATATAATTTTTATTCCCGCACATCAATAATGATTCAAAAATCACACCTGTATTGCGTTTAAATGGCTCAATAAGCAGCCCAAGACCGACTATTATGAATGCACTTTATCCACAAGTAAAAGATTGATTTTTGTAAAATTGTTGATATCGATGTATAAATATAATAACAGACTGATTTAAATAGCTTTTTATTTTAAAGCTTGATTAGAGATCATAACAAAACTGGCAGCAGATCGCGACCACAATTTACGATCTAATTTACTTTTCCCATGCTTTTATTCACTTTTTATACAGGGGCTGTGGAAAACTTCTTATTTATGATGATCCTATCGGATCATGAAAATTGATCATAAATAAACATGCTTTACGCACTCTATTATGATTGACTTTTCGTCACTTCATCTATAATATCTCGCGCTCGCAATGGCACCTGTGCCAGGATCGCGACCTGCATAGGATGTTTTAACTTTAACCGATCGGATGAGATTGTTATGAAAAGAACTTTTCAACCTAGCGTTTTAAAACGCAAACGTACACACGGTTTCCGTGCTCGTATGGCAACTGTAAATGGCCGTAAAGTATTAGCTCGTCGCCGTGCTAAAGGCCGCAAAGTTCTTTCTGCTTAATTTATAAGTGGAAGACTTTAGCTTTGGCAGGGAGTTACGTCTGTTAACTCCCTCGCATTACTCTCGCATATTTAACGAACCCGCTCGGGCTGCAACTCCTTTCTTTACTTTATTAGCAAAACCAAGTGACCAGTCAAAACCTAGGTTAGGCCTTACTGTTGCTAAAAAACGTGTAAAAAAGGCATGTCAACGAAACCGTATTAAACGTCTTGCTCGCGAAAGTTTTCGTTTAAATCAACACACACTCGATAATATTGATATTGTGTTGATGGTTAAAAGTGGCATTGATGAACAGTCTAATGAAGAATTAACCAAACAACTTACAAAGCTGTGGCGTAAGATTAATGAACGCTGCAAACCTGGTGCCCCTAAACCGCCACCATTTAAAAAACGCCCAAACAAATCAGCTAAATCGACTAAACAAACCCAATAGCAATAGAATTACAGGGTTAATTAAGGTATCTTTAGCTCACCTTTTAATCATGCGTTTAAAATCTCATAGTGAGTCTTTAAATACATGGTATCTATTCACTAAACATAACGTAGGGGCATGTACAACATGAGGTTACTTAAACCACTTGCTGCTTTACCAACACGTTGTTTAGTTTTATTTATCCGCGGTTATCAAAAGTGGATTAGCCCGCTATTAGGTCCGCATTGTCGTTTTAATCCAACATGCTCTAGTTACGCTATTCAAGCAATTAATTTGCATGGATCGGTAAAAGGGAGTTGGTTAGCTGTTAAACGCATATTAAAATGCCATCCTTTACATTCAGGCGGAGACGACCCCGTTCCTGAAAAATTAACCCGTATTAACCACCAACACGAGAAATAAGAGCTGTTATGGAATCGCAACGCACGTTTTTATTCATCGGCCTAATGCTAGTGTCGTTTTTATTATTTCAAGAGTGGAATAATGACTACAACACACCAAAAGCCGATCCTAGTGCCACTACACAAACACTAAAAGCAAATTCACCAGAATCAGATGATTATGTTCCAGCTTCATCAGACTCAGGTTTACCTGCTTCAACAACTTTAGCTAAACGCTCAGTCATTGATATTACGACTGACGTGTTCAAAGTTAAAATTGACACCAAAGGCGGTGACATTGTTGAAACAGACTTACTTCAGTATGAAGAAGTAAAAGGCAAAGAAACACCTTTTATGCTGCTGGGTGAATTTGATGGTAATCAATACTTTTCACAAAGTGGTTTAATTGGTTTAAATGGCCCAGATGCATCTGCAAATGGTCGTCCTACTTACCAATCAGAACAAACTTCTTATACTTTAACGGGTGATGAACTTCGTGTTCCTCTTCAGTTTACTGATAGTAACGGTGTAAGCTTTACTAAGACTTATGTATTCAAAAAGGGTCAGTATGATGTTGGCTTAGAATATAAAGTTAACAACACCACTAGCTCGCCAGTACAAGTTCAGCTTTACACACAAATAAAGCGTACCGTACAAGAAAAAGGCAGCATGGTTGATCAAAACTATTTAGGGGCTGCATACGGTACTGATGAAGAACCATACGAAAAGTATAGTTTTTCAGATATGGCCGATAAAAACCTAAACATAAATACCCAAGGTGGTTACGTTGCCTTTATTCAGCATTACTTTGTAAGTGCTTGGGTACCAATGCAAGATCAAGCGAATACACTTTATAGTTTAATCACTAAAAGTAACGCGGCTATTATTGGTGTTAAAGACGAAGCGGTAAATGTTCAAGCTGGTAGTGAGCAAACACTTACTGCAACTTATTACATGGGCCCTAAAGAGTCAGATATACTTGAAGCGATTCACACTGACCTAGACTTAACCGTTGATTACGGTTGGTTATGGTTTATCTCTCAGCCGTTATTTGTACTATTAAAATGGTTACACAGCATTTTAGGTAACTGGGGTGTAGCAATTATTGCCATCACTATTATTGTTAAATCATTAATGTACCCACTGACTAAAGCACAGTACACCTCAATGGCTAAAATGCGTGCATTACAGCCTAAGATGAAGGCGCTAAAAGAAAAGTATGGCGATGATCGTCAAAAATTCGGCCAAGCGACGATGGAAATGTACCGTAAAGAAAAAGTAAACCCTATGGGTGGCTGTTTCCCTATTTTACTGCAAATGCCAATCTTCTTAGCCTTGTTCTATGTATTCTTAGAGTCTACAGAACTTCGTCACGCTGAATTTGTACTTTGGCTAACTGACCTTTCTGCGCAAGACCCATACTACGTATTACCAATCTTATTTGGTTTGAGTATGTTTGTTACACAAAAACTACAACCTATGACGGTTACCGATCCAATGCAGCAAAAAATGATGACCTTTATGCCGGTTATCTTCTCTGTGTTCTTCTTATGGTTCCCATCTGGTTTAGTACTTTACTGGTTAGTGTCTAACCTTATCTCTATTGTCCAGATGTTAATCATCTACCGTGGCATGGAAAAGAAAGGTATTAAAGTAAGGGGCGATTAATCCTCCCTACTTATATAAAGGCGACTTAGGTCGCCTTTTTTATTGCCAATTTTTTATAACAGCATTCGCGAGTGCCTATTTGATAGGTTACAATACCGCCATTACGTTATTTAAGTTGGCAAATAAACCGCATGATCAATCACGATACAATTGCAGCACAAGCCACTGCCCCAGGCCGAGGCGGTGTTGGTATTATTCGCGTTTCAGGAAACCTAGCCAAACAGGTTGCTGAAAAAATAATTGGCAAAGTCCCTAAAGTTCGCTATGCCGACTATGTGCCATTTAACACCCTTGCAGGTCAGCAACTTGACCAAGGTATTGCGATTTACTTTGCCGGCCCACACTCATTTACCGGTGAAGATGTACTCGAACTTCAAGGCCATGGCGGCCCTGTTGTGCTTGATATGCTACTTAAAGAAATTAGTAAAATAGACGGTGTACGTTTAGCAAAGCCTGGTGAATTCTCTGAGCGTGCGTTTATGAACGACAAGCTTGATTTAACTCAAGCAGAAGCAATCGCCGACTTAATTAATGCAACCAGTGAGCAAGCGGCTAAAAGCGCCCTACAGTCACTTCAAGGCCAATTCTCTAAACACATAGAAACCTTAGTTGAAAAAGTCATTCACTTGCGCATGTACGTAGAAGCGGCTATTGATTTTCCTGATGAAGAAATCGATTTTTTATCAGACGGAAAAGTGGGCGGTGATTTAAATGCCATTATTGAGCAGCTTAATGCCGTAACCAATCAAGCCAAACAAGGCAGCATAATGCGCGAAGGTATGCGCGTCGTTATTGCTGGTCGCCCTAATGCAGGTAAATCAAGCTTACTTAATGCATTGGCAGGGCGAGAAGCGGCCATCGTAACTGAAATAGCTGGCACCACTCGTGACGTATTACGTGAGCATATACATATAGATGGTATGCCACTGCATATAATCGACACCGCAGGCTTACGAGAAAGCCCAGATAAAGTTGAGCAAATAGGTATTGAACGTGCCTGGGATGAAATAAACCAAGCCGATCGGGTATTATTTATGCTTGATGGTACCGATACAACTGATACCGATCCACATGCTATTTGGCCTGAATTTATGGCTAAATTACCCCAAGGTATGGGCGTAACCGTGATCAGAAATAAAGCCGATTTATCGGGTGATACGGTTGGTATGGATCAAGAGCAACAATATCCGGTCATCAGTTTAAGCGCTAAAAATGCTGACGGTATAGAACTAGTGCGTGAGCACTTAAAAGCCTGCATTGGTTTTGATGGTGCCACAGAAGGTGGCTTTATGGCACGCCGTCGTCACTTAGATGCACTGGAACACGCAGCCTATCACTTAGATACCGGTAAAACACAATTAGAAATGCACGTGGCCGGTGAAATCCTCGCTGAAGAACTACGTTTAACACAGCAGTATCTTAACGAAATAACTGGTGAATTTACTTCTGATGATTTGCTTGGCAAAATTTTCAGCTCGTTCTGTATCGGTAAATAGTTGAACTAATAATTTAATCATTAAGGACACCTAGGTGCCCTTTTTAATGTCCTACTATTTTTAATATCGACTCGCCAAAATGTATTTTAATAACTCACTTTAAAAACCAAACAGACTAAAAAATATAGCTAAATTGCACCAATATTAGCCTCCATTCATGTTTAAAAATGTGTTTAAGGCAGATGAGCTAAACCTATAATCACACCAAACAACAGATAAGCTACCTACATTAATAGTAAAAAATTAAGCTTATTTCGCCCTAAAAGAGAACCTATTACATTAGCTTTTCAAGCTGGAGCATAGGTAATTATCAAACCATAAAAATAAAACGTACCTAAAAAGTAAGTTTGATCGCCCACTCCACCAGCAAAATATAGTTAATTTCTTAGTTTAAATTGATGAAAATTATTTTTTTGCAGATCAGTTATCCACAATTAGGGTTTTATTGCCTTGAAAATGAGTTAAAAGCGATAAAAAGTAAAAATATGCTGTGTTTAAATAAGCTAAATAGCGATTTTTAGAAAATAAAAATGGATTTTTAGTCTGATCTGCATAAATAGATCATTTTTTAAAATTATTTTCGATCCCAACTTTAAGTTATCAACATGCTTTGTATCCACACTAAGATCAACACGCCTTTATCTATAAATTTGTACTAGCTGGTGGTTAACACTCAATATAAAATCAATAACTTAGCAAATTATTAATAATATTGGTTTTTAGTTAAGCAGAGCTTTCCCCAACCTTATCAACAACTTGATCAGAAGATTACATTTAAAGATATTTTGTTAAATCATTAATAATCAATAAGTTAAGCAAGCAATTAATACCAAGGCTTAAATTACCACAAAAATAGTTATACAAAATAACACTCTTAACTTTACTGTTATACTCACTGAGCTATCATAGGCAGCAATTAAAACTAATAGTGATCAGCCATATTCATGAGTTCAGTAAATATTATCGTTGGTAGTCAAATGGGATCCGCTGAGTACGTTGCAGAGCAGTTAAATGATGCACTTAACAACCAAGGGATTAATAGCCAACTACATGATCAACCTGAATTTAATGAAATAGATCAACAAAATACTATTTGGTTAGTTTGTACATCAACCTACGGTGCGGGTGATTACCCTGACAACCTGATTGGTTTTATCGAACAAGTATCTCAAGTGGATGATCTTTCACATTTAAAGTATTCGGTTATTGCACTTGGCGATACTAGTTACGACACTTATAACCTTGCAGGGCGAAATGTAGATACTCTTTTAAGCCAAAAAGGCGCTGTAAAAGTAGCACAACGTTTAGAGCTTAATATTCTTGATGAAGCACTGCCCGAAGATACGGCCTTAGCTTGGTTAGACTCATGGATAGCACAGACAGGTTTAAAATAGAAAGATCAAGCGAAAAGTTATAAATAAAGTTACCCACAATTTGCTAATAATTTAATAAGTTTTGTGGATAAACACTGATTAAACTGCTTTTTTAGCCATGCTTATCCATGGGATAAGATCGAGACTTGATCGGCCTGTGTATAACAGCCTGTTTTGATCAGAGCTTATTTGCCTGAAGATCCGATCATACTAACACCTTTAGATCCGATCTAATTATATGTTTTTAATCATGATCTAAAGCTTATCAACAGAAAAACCGATCAGTAGTAGTAATAGTATTAAAAGATCTCTTTAAAAGATCCTTTATATTATTAGAGATCACTTACTTAGATCTTGAGCACTGTTTAATCATTTATCTTCTGCTAATTTCTAGGTAGAATACGCTCCCTTTTGAAGTTTACTGGTTTGATTTAAGTAGGATCCCATTAATGATTTTTCACGAAAATTTTGACGTTATCGTAGTAGGTGGTGGACATGCAGGCACTGAAGCCGCATTGGCAGCTGCCCGTATGGGGATGAATACCCTGCTGCTGACTCACAATATGGATACCCTTGGTCAAATGTCTTGTAACCCAGCAATTGGTGGCATTGGCAAAGGCCATCTGGTTAAAGAAATTGATGCCCTAGGTGGCGCAATGGCTCAAGCTATTGACAAAGGCGGGATCCAATTCCGCACGCTTAATTCTTCTAAAGGCCCTGCTGTACGAGCGACGCGTGCACAAGCGGATCGTGCCTTGTACAAAGCGGCTATTCAAAACACACTTCAAAACCAAGAAAACTTAAAGATTTTTCAGCAATCATGTGATGATCTAATCGTTGAAAATGATCGTGTAACCGGTGTGGTGACACAAATGGGTTTACGTTTTAGTGCACCTAGTGTGGTACTAACCGTGGGTACATTCTTAGGCGGTCAAATTCATATCGGCCTTGAAAATTTCAAAGGTGGCCGAGCTGGCGATCCGCCTTCAATTGCCTTAGCTGATCGCTTACGTGAATTACCATTTAGAGTAGATCGTTTAAAAACCGGCACGCCACCGCGTATTGATGCCCGGACTGTTGATTTTAGTAAAATGCAAGAACAACCAGGTGATGCACCAACACCGGTATTCTCATTTATGGGTAAACAAAGCGACCATCCGCAACAAATTCCGTGTTACATCACTTACACCAATGAAAAAACACATGATGTTATTCGCAAAAACTTACATCGCTCACCTATGTACTCAGGTGTTATCGAAGGAATAGGCCCACGTTACTGTCCGTCTATTGAAGATAAAATTGTCCGTTTTGCAGATAAAGATAAACACCAGATATTTGTAGAGCCAGAAGGTTTAACGTCATACGAGTTATACCCTAACGGTATTTCAACTAGCTTACCGTTCGATGTGCAGTTAGAAATTGTGCAATCGATCACCGGCTTTGAGAACGCACACATTTGTCGTCCTGGCTATGCTATTGAATATGACTTTTTTGATCCACGCGATTTAAAACAATCATTAGAAACAAAGTTTATTGATGGCTTATTTTTTGCTGGTCAAATTAATGGTACTACCGGTTACGAAGAAGCGGGTGCGCAAGGTCTGATCGCAGGTATGAATGCAGCATTACAAGTACAAGGTAAAGAGTCGTGGACACCACGTCGTGATGAAGCCTATGTTGGCGTACTGATTGACGACTTAGCAACACTGGGTACAAAAGAACCGTACCGTATGTTTACTAGCCGCGCTGAATACCGTTTGCTACTTCGTGAAGACAACGCTGATATTCGTTTAACTGAAAAAGGTCGTGAACTAGGTCTAGTTAACGATGAACGTTGGCAAGCATTCAACGAAAAAATGGAAGTGATCGCTAAAGAGAAACAGCGTATTAAAGATACTTGGATCCATAAAGATCATGCCATGGTTAATAAAGTAAACGAATTACTAAAAACGCCACTTGTGCGTGAAGCCAGCTTAGAAGAGTTACTGCGTCGTCCAGAAGTGCGTTATAACGACTTGATGGCGATTGAAGGACTCGGATCTGAGTTCACTAATCAGGCCGCTCTAGAACAGGTTGAAATTCATACAAAGTACGCAGGTTATATCGCGCGTCAACAAGATGAGATCAATAAGCAGCTTCGTCATGAAGAAACAATCCTACCAAAAGAGTTTGATTATAAAACCGTCTCTGGTTTATCAAACGAAGTAGTTGCAAAGCTAATTGATGCTCGTCCAGACACTATCGGCCAAGCTTCGCGTATTTCTGGTATCACCCCAGCGGCGATTTCGCTATTATTAGTGTATCTGAAGAAGCAAGGCTTGTTACGCAAAACTGCGTAACGGTAAAGGTACATTGTGTTACAGCAACAATTAACAACTTTGTTAGCGCAAACTGATATTGCGCTAACACAAAAACAACAGCAACAACTTGTCCGCTATGTTGAATTACTCGATAAGTGGAATAAAGCCTATAACTTAACCTCGGTACGTTTGCCTCAAGAAATGATGGTTAAACATATAATGGATAGCTTAGTTGTTGCTCCTCACTTGACCGGTCATCATTATATTGATGTTGGCACAGGTCCTGGTTTACCGGGCATAGTGTTAGCTATTGCCTTACCTGAAACGCAGTTTGTATTATTAGATAGTTTAGGTAAACGTGTACGTTTTTTAATGCATGTTAAACATGAGCTTGGTCTTGATAATGTCACCCCGGTGCAGTCAAGAGTTGAAGAATATCAACCAAGTGTTAAATTAGATGGCGTACTAAGTCGTGCATTTGCATCGTTACAAGATATGATTGACTGGTGCTCGCACTTAATTGATCATTCAGGTAAGTTCATTGCACTTAAAGGGGTATTTCCAAGTGAGGAATTAGACTCACTCCCTACAGGTGTTAAGTTTGAGCAAAAAATTGCATTAGAAGTACCGGATTTAGATGCACAACGACATTTAATAATTCTTTCTAAAGACTAGGGATCAGAGACACTGTGGCAAAAGTCATCGCATTAGCAAATCAAAAAGGTGGAGTAGGTAAAACTACCACTGCCGTTAATCTCGCTGCATCTATGGCTGCAACGAAGCGTAAAGTGCTGTTAATAGATCTCGATCCGCAAGGCAATGCGACCATGGGCAGTGGCGTCGACAAATATGGTGACGTCCCTACTATCTATGACTTGCTCATAGAAGATAAGCCTATTGATGAAGTGATTATTAAAGAAACCTCAGGCGAATATCATATGATTGCTGCAAACGGTGATGTGACCGCTGCAGAAGTTAAGCTGATGGAATTATTTGCGCGAGAAGTACGTTTGCGTAACGCGCTTGAAAAAATACAAGATCAATATGAGTTTATTTTTATAGACTGCCCGCCTTCTTTAAATATGTTAACCGTTAATGCCATGGCCGCTGCCGATTCTATTTTAGTACCTATGCAATGTGAATATTATGCATTGGAAGGATTAACAGCGTTAATGGACACGATTACGCAACTTGCTAAGTTAGTTAACCCTAACTTACAGATTGAAGGCATACTTCGTACTATGTACGATCCGCGTAATCGACTAGCAAATGATGTATCAGAACAATTAAAACAACATTTTGGCGATAAAGTATACCGTACGGTGATCCCACGTAATGTTCGACTTGCAGAAGCCCCAAGTTTTGGTGCCCCAGCAATGTACTACGATCGAGCATCAAGTGGCGCGAAAGCATATTTAGCTCTCGCTGGTGAAATGCTACGCAGAAAAGAAAAAACAACTCCCGTTGTCGCCTAACTTTGAGGTAAAAAAATAACATGTCTGCTAAAAAACGAGGTTTAGGCCGAGGACTCGATGCGCTTTTAAGTTCATCTAAACCTGCACCAAGCGAAGGCAAGGAACAGGATACTGCTAACGTAACCAGCGCAGTTGAAAATGCAGCGCAGCCTAGTAACAGTGAATTACAAAAACTACCGATCGAGCTTTTACACTCAGGTAAGTACCAACCTCGTAAAGACATGTCTGAAGAGGCACTCGAAGAACTCGCCAGTTCGATACGCTCACAAGGAATTATTCAACCTATCGTTGTGCGCCCTGTTGCGCATAACAGCTATGAGATTATTGCCGGTGAACGTCGTTGGCGTGCTGCACAAATTGCTAAACTTGAGTTTGTACCCTGTATTATTAAAGACGTACCTGATGAAGCTGCCGTTGCTATTGCTCTGATTGAAAATATTCAGCGTGAAGACTTAAACGCTATGGAAGAAGCGATTGCACTTAATCGGTTGCTTAATGAGTTTGAGTTAACGCATCAACAAGTGGCTGATGCCGTTGGTAAATCACGTACGACCGTGACTAACTTATTACGCTTAAATAATCTAAATAACGATGTAAAAATTTTGTTAGAGCATGGTGACATTGAAATGGGCCACGCACGTTGCCTGTTAGCACTTGAAGGCGAAGTGCAATCAGACGCAGCCCGTTTAGCTGTTGCAAAGGCATTGACCGTTCGCGAAACAGAAAAACTAGTACGCTCTATTTTAGAGCCAGCTCCAGCAAAAGAAGTAGTAGAAAAAGACCCAGATGTTAAACAGTTAGAGCAGCAGCTTGCTGATAACCTAGGGGCAAAGGTAGAAATAAATTACAACAAAAAAGGCAAAGGGAAGTTGGTTATTTCTTACACTAATCTTGACGAGTTAGACGGTATTTTAAACCGTATCAATCAAGACTATTCCCACCATTAATTCATTGGATGTCTAAAAAGGGACATTTACAGCGATTTTGTGTTACAAAGCACCTACTCAAGTTGCAAAACTGGCAGGATTAAGTATAATTTCGCCAGTTTTCATACCCTGACAATTAGAGCGTCATAAAGGTTAATTAAAAGTGACTAATAAGTTAGCGAGCCCGTATAGGCTTGCCGCATTAAAATTAATTTGCCTTCAGGGATTTGTAGCCCTTTTAGCTGCACTAATAATTTTTATAGGTTGGGAAACCAATGCCGCACTTTCAGCTCTAGCTGGTGGCGCAGTCGCAGTACTTCCTAACTTTGTATTTGCGCTTTATGCATTCAGATATATGGGTGCAAGTCGAGCAAATCAAGCGTATGCCTCGTTAAAACGCGGCAACGGATTAAAATTTATGCTAACAATCGTTTTGTTTGCACTAATGCTAAAGCTTTATCCGGTAGTACTGCTACCTTTCTTTTGTGCTTATGTGTTGGTGTTGTTTACAGGATTGTTTACACCCGTTTTTTTTAAACATTAACTTTTGGGATATAACATGGCTGCAGAAGAAGTTACTCTATCTAGCCATATTCAGCACCACTTAACCAATGCTAAGATGTGCTCGACCGACGCTGGTCTTGCCTTCAATAAAGCATGTACGGATAGTGGCTTCTGGACATGGCATATAGATACCCTCGCATGGTCTATCGGACTAGGTCTAATATTTTTATGGATCTTCCGTAGTGCCGCAAAAAAATCAACTCTGGGTGTACCTGGAAAACTTCAATGTTTCATTGAAATGGTTGTTGAGTTCGTTGGCGACAATGTACGCGATACCTTCCATGGTAAAAGTAAGCTAATTGCACCATTAGCATTAACAATATTCGTTTGGATATTCTTAATGAACTTAATGGATTTAATCCCAGTTGACTTCCTACCTGCATTTGCTGGCTTTGTTGGCGAAACTGCATTCGGTATGGATTCACACGACGTATACATGAAAATTGTACCAACTACAGATATCAACATGACAGCTGCACTTGCGCTGGGCGTGTTCATTCTAATGATTGGTTACTCAATTAAAATCAAAGGTATCGGCGGTTTTATTAAAGAACTAACACTTCACCCGTTTAGTTCAAACAATACAGCTATGCAGATTCTTTTAATCCCATTCAACCTATTACTAGAACTTATCGCATTGGTTTCTAAGCCGTTTTCACTGGCTCTGCGTTTGTTCGGTAACTTATATGCAGGTGAGTTAATCTTCATCCTTATAGGTGCTGTAGGTTTAATGCAACTACCGTTGCACTTTGTGTGGGCTGTATTCCATATCTTAGTAATCGTATTGCAGGCATTCGTATTCATGATGCTTACAATCGTATACCTAAGCATGGCAAGTTCAGATAATCACTAATTACTATATTTACAATTTTACTTTTACTTTTAATACAATTGAAACTTTGGAGAAATAAATGGAAGCTTTAGAATTATTAAACGGCTTAAAATACATCGCAGTAGCTTTACTTATCGGTTTCGGTGCAATCGGCACAGCAATCGGTTTTGGTAACATGGGCGGTAAATTCCTTGAAGCATGTGCACGTCAACCTGAGCTAGCACCATCGCTACAAGTTAAAATGTTTATCCTTGCTGGTCTAATCGATGCTGTAGCAATGATTGGTGTTGGTATCGCGATGGTATTGTTGTTCGTACTTTAATTTTATTTTTTGAACAGCTTACTATTTAAGGAGGAGCGGTTGTGAACTTAAACGCCACTCTTATCGGTGAATTAATTGCGTTTACGGTGTTCGTATTATTTTGTATGAAATACGTATGGCCACCACTAAACGGTGCAATTGAAGCTCGCCAGAAGAAAATCGAAGATGGTTTAGCTGCCTCTGATAGAGCCGAGAAAGACTTAGAACTAGCGCAACAGAAAGCTGCAGAACAGCTTAAAGATGCAAAGGCTCAAGCGGCTGATATCATTGATCAAGCTAAAAAGCGTGCCGTGCTAATTGTTGACGAAGAAACTGTTCGTGGTCAGCAAGAGCGTGAAAAAATTATTGCTCAAGGGCACTCTGAAATTGAATCAGAGCGTAACCGTGTGACAGAAGAGCTACGTAAGCAAGTAGCAACTCTGGCAGTGGTTGGCGCAGAAAGAATTTTAGAGCGCGAAATCAATCAAGCCGCACATAGTGACATCGTTGAAAAACTTGTCGCTGAGCTGTAATTAGGAGGGTATGAGCATGTCTGAATTGACTACTATCGCTCGCCCATACGCTAAAGCGGCTTTTGAACTTGCCGTTGAAAAAGGCGCTATTGAAAGCTGGAATGACATGTTGTTCTTTGCTGGCCACGTTGCCAGCAATGAACAGGCATCTACCATTTTAGCTGGATTGCCTACTGCTACCGCACAAGCTGAGTTATTTATTAACTTATGTGGTGAGCAGCTCAACGAACAAGGTCAGAACCTAGTTAAGGTGATGGCTGAAAATGGACGTTTGATTGCACTACCTGAAGTTGCTCATTTATTTTCTGCTTTAAAAGCAGACTATGAAAAAGAAATCGATATTGATGTGATTTCGGCAACACCTCTTGCTGCAGCCCAGCAAGAATCATTGGTAGCGGCACTTGAAAAACGTTTCGCACGCAAAGTTAAGCTGAATTGTAGTGAAGACGCTACAGTAGTTGGCGGCCTTATTATTAAGGCAGGCGACACTGTAATTGACGGCTCTTTACGCGGTAAATTAAATCGCTTAGCCACAACACTACAATCGTAATTGGGAAAAAGAGCATGCAACTTAATTCCACTGAAATTTCAGATCTGATCAAACAACGTATTGAGAAGTTCGAAGTTGTAAGTGAAGCTCGTAACGAAGGTACAATTGTATCTGTTACTGACGGTATCATTCGCATCCACGGTCTAGCTGACTGTATGCAAGGTGAGATGATTGAGCTTCCTGGCAACCGTTATGCTATCGCACTAAACCTTGAGCGCGACTCAATTGGTGCAGTAGTAATGGGTCCTTACGCTGACCTTACAGAAGGCGTAAAAGTATACACAACTGGTCGTATCTTAGAAGTGCCTGTTGGTGCGGGTCTACTTGGTCGTGTTGTAAACACGCTAGGTGCTCCTATCGATGGTAAAGGCGCTTTAGATAACGACGGTTTTGAACCTGTAGAAAAAATTGCACCAGGTGTAATCGAGCGTCAATCAGTAGATGAGCCAGTACAAACTGGTTACAAATCTATCGATGCGATGATCCCAGTTGGTCGTGGTCAGCGTGAGCTTGTTATCGGTGACCGCCAAACAGGTAAAACTGCACTAGCAATCGATGCAATCATCAACCAAAAAGACACAGGCGTTAAGTGTGTGTACGTAGCGGTTGGTCAAAAAGCATCTACTATTGCTAACGTAGTACGTAAATTAGAAGAGCACGGTGCACTTGCAAATACTATCGTAGTTGTAGCATCTGCTTCTGAATCTGCGGCACTTCAGTACTTAGCACCGTTCTCGGGCTGTACTATGGGTGAATACTTCCGTGACCGTGGTGAAAACGCATTAATCGTATATGATGATTTATCTAAGCAAGCTGTTGCTTACCGTCAAATCTCATTGCTACTTAAGCGTCCACCAGGCCGTGAAGCATACCCAGGTGACGTATTCTACCTTCACTCGCGTCTTTTAGAGCGTGCATCACGTGTAAACACTGATTACGTAGAAAAGTTCACTAATGGTGAAGTGAAAGGTAAAACAGGTTCATTGACGGCATTGCCTATCATTGAAACTCAAGGCGGCGACGTTTCTGCGTTCGTACCGACAAACGTTATCTCTATCACCGATGGTCAGATCTTCTTAGAAACTGACTTATTCAACTCAGGTATCCGTCCGGCAGTAAATGCTGGTATCTCGGTATCGCGTGTTGGTGGTGCTGCACAAACTAAAATCGTTAAGAAACTAGGTGGCGGTATCCGTCTAGCCCTAGCTCAGTACCGTGAATTAGCTGCGTTCTCGCAGTTCGCGTCTGACCTTGATGATGCTACTCGTGCTCAACTTGAGCATGGTGAGCGTGTAACAGAGCTAATGAAGCAGAAACAGTACGCGCCAATGTCTGTTGCTGAAATGTCTTTGTCGTTATTCGCAGCTGAGAAAGGTTACTTGCAAGACATCGAAATCTCTAAAATCATGGATTTCGAAGCGGCATTACTTTCTTTCGCAAATAGCACATACGCAGAGCTTATGGCTCAAATCAATGAAACTGGTAACTACAACGCCGAGATCGAAGCGCAGCTTAAAGAACTTCTAGAGAAGTGCAAGTCTACGCAAACTTGGTAATTTAGTTATTAATGGTGTGCTTTATATCCTAAAGCACACCTTGATTCGGAGAGAGAGTCATGGCCAGCGGAAAAGAGATTAAAAGCAAGATCGGCAGTATTAAAAATACTCAAAAGATCACTAGCGCAATGGAAATGGTTGCTGCGTCTAAAATGAAAAAGGCGCAAGAACGAGTGGCTTCAAGCCGTCCATACGCTGAAAAATTACGAAAAGTGATTGGTCGTGTTGCTCAAGCAAATCTTGATTTTACTCACCCGTTCTTAGAAGAACGTGAAGTAAAACGAGTTGGTTATATTGTTATCTCTACTGACCGTGGTCTATGTGGCGGCTTAAACTCAAATGAGTTTAAGAAAGTTGCATTAGACATTAAAGCGTGGAAAGAGAAAGGCGTAGATGCTGATTTTGCTACTTTAGGTAGTAAAGCAGCTGGCTTCTTTCAACGTTTTGGTGGTCAAGTGCTTGCTAAAAAAGCAGGTCTTGGAGATAAGCCTTCAGTACAGGACGTAATTGGTCCGGTAAAAATAATGCTAGATGCATTCTCTGAAGGTAAAATTGACCGTTTATTCCTGGTATATAACAACTTTGTTAATACCATGAAGCAAGAGCCAATAGTAGATCAGTTACTCCCTTTGCCAAAAGCTGAAGAAGAAGTATCTACACATGCGTGGGATTACTTATATGAACCAAACCCAGAGGCTATTTTAGAGTCTTTGTTAGTACGTTTCATTGAATCTCAAGTATACCAAGGTGTAGTTGAAAACGCTGCCTCTGAACAGGCTGCCCGCATGGTTGCAATGAAAGCTGCAACTGATAATGCCGGTGACCTTATGGATGAGTTACAGCTTGTATATAACAAAGCTCGCCAAGCAGCAATCACACAAGAAATTAGTGAGATTTGTTCTGGTTCAGCAGCAGTTTAATGCTTCAGGCAAAGATTAACGAGAGGAATAGACATGAGTTTAGGTAAGGTCGTCCAAATTATCGGCGCCGTTGTGGATATCGAATTTCCACAAGACAGCGTGCCAGCCGTATATGACGCGCTAAAAGTAACAGATGGCGATTTAGCTGGTTTGACTTTAGAAGTTCAACAGCAGCTAGGTGGCGGTGTGGTACGTACTATCGCACTAGGTACTACAGACGGTTTACGTCGTGGTGCTTCAGTAGAAAACACAGGCGAAGCAATTCAAGTTCCAGTTGGTACTAAGACCCTAGGTCGTATCATGAACGTACTTGGTGAGCCAATTGATGAAGCAGGTCCAATCGGTGAAGACGAGCGTATGTCTATCCACCGTGCAGCACCTACTTACGAAGAGCAATCAAGCTCAGTTGAGCTTTTAGAAACGGGTATCAAGGTAATCGACCTTGTATGTCCATTCGCTAAAGGTGGTAAAGTTGGTTTATTCGGTGGTGCCGGTGTTGGTAAAACCGTAAACATGATGGAACTTATCCGTAACATCGCAATCGAGCACAGCGGCTACTCAGTATTCGCAGGTGTTGGTGAGCGTACTCGTGAGGGTAACGATTTCTACCATGAAATGAACGATTCAAACGTACTTGATAAAGTATCGCTTGTATACGGTCAGATGAACGAGCCACCGGGTAACCGTTTACGCGTAGCGTTAACAGGTCTTACTATGGCTGAGAAGTTCCGTGACGAAGGTCGCGACGTACTTTTCTTCGTAGATAACATCTACCGTTATACACTTGCGGGTACAGAAGTATCAGCACTTCTTGGTCGTATGCCATCAGCGGTAGGTTACCAGCCTACACTTGCTGAAGAAATGGGTGTACTTCAAGAGCGTATCGCATCTACTAAGACTGGTTCAATTACTTCAATCCAAGCGGTATACGTACCTGCGGATGATTTAACGGATCCATCTCCAGCAACAACGTTTGCTCACTTAGATGCAACAGTGGTACTTTCACGTGATATCGCATCACTAGGTATCTACCCAGCGGTAGACCCTCTTGATTCATCTTCACGTCAGCTTGATCCACAAGTAATCGGTGAAGAGCATTACGGTATAGCGCGCGGCGTTCAAACAGTTCTTCAGCGTTACAAAGAACTTAAAGACATCATCGCGATTCTAGGTATGGACGAGCTTTCTGACGAAGATAAGCAACTTGTATCTCGTGCACGTAAAATCCAGCGTTTCCTATCTCAGCCATTCTTCGTGGCAGAGGTATTTACAGGTGCGCCAGGTAAATACGTTTCACTTAAAGACACAATTGCAGGCTTCAAAGGTATCTTAAACGGTGAGTTTGATGATATGCCAGAGCAAGCGTTCTACATGGTTGGCTCTATTGAAGAAGCTCAAGAAAAAGCCAAAAGCATGTAATTAGGAGGGTAGTATGGCAGCTATGACTGTACATCTTGATGTAGTAAGTGCTGAAGAGAAATTATTTTCTGGTTTAGTAGAATCTATTCAAGTATCTGGTAGTGAAGGTGAGTTAGGTGTTAATGCCGGTCACGCCCCACTACTAACTGCCCTTAAACCTGGTATGGTACGTTTAGTTAAGCAATTTGGTGAAGAAGAACTCATCTATATTGCTGGCGGTACACTAGAAGTTCAACCGAACATAGTAACCGTACTTGCTGATACAGCTGTTCGTGGTGAAGACCTGGACGAGAAAGCTGCAGAGCAAGCTAAACGTGACGCTGAAGCCCAAATGGCAAAAGGTGCATCTGCTGAGCTTGATTACAATCAAGCCGCAATGCAACTAGCTGAAGCAATTGCTCAGCTACGCGTTATTCAGCAATTACGTAAAAAGTAAGCCTATCTGGTTTTTAAAAGCCCACTTTATGTGGGCTTTTTTGTGCCTGATGATAAATCCTGTCGCTATTTGTAAATAAATTAATCGTTATGGCTAATATCTCTTCATTATTACTTATATCTACGCAAGATCCTCGCTACAATAACCCTATTCTATTAGGTGTTACTTTGCTTAAGTTAAGATTCAGTAGTCATTGCTTAGCCTACTGAGTATTTGCACATGATGTGACTTACGTAATCTACTTTGCAGCACACTTATTCTATTAAGCTAAAACAACGGAAAAAGGAAATTGTTTTAATGGCTCTAACAACGGTTATTCTTGCAGCGGGTAAAGGTACCCGTATGCGCTCTGCTCTCCCTAAGGTACTGCATAAAGTGGCAGGTAAACCTATGGTGCAACATGTTATCGATAATGCCAATGCGCTAGGTGCTACATCGACTAACTTAGTTTATGGTCACGGTGGCGAACTATTACAACAACAATTAGCCGATAATAACGTAAACTGGGTGCTGCAAGCTGAACAGCTAGGTACAGGCCACGCAGTGGCACAAGCTAACCCACATATAAATGACGACGACACCGTACTGGTTTTATACGGTGACGTACCTTTAACAAAGCAATCTACACTTGAACGCTTATTAGCAGCGACACCTAAAAATGGCTTAGCAGTATTAACCGTTAATTTAGCAAATCCAAATGGTTATGGGCGTATGCTGCGTGTTGATGGCAAGCTAGTGGGTATTGTTGAGCAAAAAGATGCCAATGCAGAGCAGTTACTTATTAACGAAGTAAACACCGGCATTATGGCGGTTAATGGTAAGCTTTTAAAAAGCTGGTTAGGTAATTTATCCAACAATAATGCCCAAGGTGAATACTACCTAACAGATATAGTTGCTATGGCGCATAGTGAAGGCGTAGAAATTACATCAGCACAGCCTGATCACCCAATGGAAGTTGAAGGTGCAAATAACCGCGTACAACTTGCAGGATTAGAGCGTGCTTACCAAGCATGGCAAGCAGAAGAACTCATGCTAAATGGGGCCACCCTTGCTGACCCTGCACGTATTGACGTACGTGGCGACGTTAAAACAGGTGAAGATGTCCTCATCGATATCAACGTTATTTTTGAAGGTACAGTAACCTTAGGTAATAACGTACAAATTGGTCCTAACTGCGTACTTAAAAACTGTAGCATCGGCGATAATGTTATTATTAAAGCTAATACACTAATTGAAGATGCATCAGTTGCGGCTAAATGTACACTCGGTCCATACGCCCGCCTTCGCCCTGGTGCAGTAATGGAAGAAGACTCGCACATTGGCAATTTTGTCGAAATGAAAAAAACCCGTTTAGGTAAAGGCTCTAAAGCAAACCACTTAAGTTACTTAGGTGATGCTGAAATTGGCGAAAAAGTGAATATTGGCGCAGGCACAATTACCTGTAACTACGATGGCGTGAATAAAGCCAAAACTATTATTGGCGATAATGCCTTTATAGGGTCTAACTCGTCACTGGTTGCGCCTGTAAACATTGGTGCTACAGCAACTGTGGGCGCGGGCTCTGTTATTACCAATACCGTCGCGGATGATCAGCTAGCTGTAGCACGTGGCAAGCAACGTAATTTAGATGGTTGGAAACGTCCTGTTAAAAAATAGTAATGACCATTACTTATTAAATATTTAAAGCGAGTTTTATAACTCGCTTTTTTATTGCCTAAATATTCTTAATTAATTAGACTATTAGATAATGGATTAAAATATAACTCAAGGAAGTGTTACATGTCAGCTTATGCTCGCCGGGCAATCGTTGAAAGACAACGCCAAAGCCAAATAAAAAGTATTTTATCAGGTAATAGTCTATTCATTATTTATAAGCTTTAATAAAGCACTGAGTGAAGACCCTTATGGAGTATTCGGTGCATTATTTGGGGTTCCGAGCATAAAAATATTATGAAAATATTTAAATGGGAAAAAGCAAGTAAGAGTGGCAGAAACCTCGCTTTTAAAGAATTATGTATAAACTTGTTAGGGTCTATCGTAATTTGCATTCTTTGCTTTGCTCTAATTTATACCGTCATCTCAGAAATTAGTTTACTGGAAGCTGTTGGGTCTAGTTATTTTATTAAAGAAAAAAGTGGAAAGGTTCTTTTACTTTTTTTCCTTTTCCTTTTCCCTTTTTCTTTATTTTTTTTAGCTTCTATTCAGAAGTTATTAAATTATAAATCTGAATACTTAATGACAGGCTTTGTTAAAGGGTTGTTTATTGCATTACCTTTATTTCTTTTGCTAGTAATCCCTTTCAACTTGTATATAGAGTCATATATAAAAAGCAATGGCTATACTTATTGTAATTGGTATACCAGTCCACATTCAGAGGTCCCGATGTTTGGTTAAAAAATGACGAGTTATGCTTACAAGATGGTTCTGTAATCACTAGTGATATTTATGATTGGTTTGAAATGCATAATGAAAAAGGAATTGAGCCAACACTTAATGAACTTGAAGTTTTTATACAAGAAACTAGAGCAGAGTATAATCGTTAAAATTAACTCAAAATTGCTGCAGTCGTTTTTATTTAAAATAACCAGCTAAGCTAAATAATTTTATAAAGGGATTTTTCTGGCTTCCAAAGGTAAATTTAACCCTAATAAAAATGAGCTATAAACAATGTCTATTTTAGAATGGAAAAAATCCGAAGAACGTTTTACAGAACAAAGCTTCGAGCATAAATTAACTGTTGTGATAGGCCTGTTTGCTTTTATATTTTTTACAATTGCTTTATTTTATTTCTCTTATTATGGGTATGTTGAAAATGTTTATTTTGATGAGTCGCTTTATTATATTCGAGAAAGCGGCTTGTTGGCTCCGATAATAGTAATGGCTCCATTTCCTGTTTTAATGACAATTGCAGGTTTACAAAAAGTATTGAACTTCCGCAATGAAAAAACAGTAAGGTTAATGGTAAAGCTTATGCTGCGCGCAATACCTTTATATATAATTTTATCTATTGTTAATAGCTTTTACATTGAGTCTAAATTAACACGTGAGAGATATAGCTTTTGTAATTGGTATACCAGTCCATCATTCAGAGGTCCCGATGTTTGGTTAAAAAATGATGAGTTATGCTTACAAGATGGCTCTGTCATAACCAGTGATGTTACCGATTGGTTTGAACAGAAAAATCAACAAGGTATTGAGCCTTCCGTTGATGAGTTAAAAAAGTTTATTAAAATAACTCGAAAAAGGCGCGATGATTATATAAATAATATGTAGTGGCCAGTCTGATTAAATAAGCTAACCCCCACAAAAAAGTGAGTTTCATACTCGCTTTTTTATTGCCTAAATATTCTATAAATAAAAATGCCATACAGTTGTCATCCTTGTGTGTTGATATTTAACGAATACAACACTAAGGAAAATAATAATGTTAAACAAATCAATAATAGCCCTTTCTTTGCTATCACTATTAACTGGTTGCTCACTAGATGGTGATGACGGCCAAGATGGCGTACAGGGTGTACAAGGTACCGCGGGTAATAATGGCGAAAACGGCACTAATGCAAATTCAGCTTTAAATATCAATCTTATTGGCCGCGCAGTACTCAATGCACAAAGCCCGGAAGGTGCAGCTGAAATAGTCGCCTACCAAGCCTCTAAAAAATGGATTTATGCCATTAATAGCTCTGGTGATGAAGCTGTTGTGAATATCATTCCTGCCGATACGTTCGACACTGCGGCATTAGTAAAAGATAACGAAGGTATTGTAACCGCGACCAATTTAGCCTCTGCCATTACGCTCTCACTAAATGAAAATACGCCTGGCGATGCAAACAGCATAGCTATCGATGCGAATAACCAATTATTAGCGGTAGCAATGGCTGCTACAAGCGTGGGCGAAGCTGGCCAAATAGCGTTTTACAATATTAGCGGAGATACACCAGTATTTATTAAAAATGTAACAGTAGGTGCCCTACCCGACATGGTGGCATTTAGTCATGATGGTGCAAAAGTAGTGGTTGCTAATGAAGGTGAACCTAATGGCGACTACAGTATCGATCCCGAAGGCACTATTAGCATTATCGATATCACTAACGGCACTATTGCCGATAACGCTTTGAGCATAAACTTTCAAGATTACAATAATAAGCAAGCTGAATTAGAAGCGCAGGGTTTAGTGTTTGCCAATCCCACTGGACGTACTATTAATGGTAATTTAATAAATACCACCGTCGCTATGGATTTAGAGCCAGAGTATGTGAGTATTTCCAAGGATAATAAATACGCCTATGTCTCTATTCAAGAAAATAACGGCCTAGCTATCATCAACCTTGAAGATAATTCCCTTGAGCTAAAAGGGCTCGGTTTTAAAGATTGGTCAAACTTACAATTTGACGCTTCAGACAAAGACGGCGGTGTTAACTTTAAATCATACCCTGGTTTATATGGCATGTATCAGCCAGATACAATTGCAAGTTTTAGTTGGAAAGGAGCCAACTTTATTGTATCTGCCAATGAGGGTGATGCACGCGAATACTTTTTTGATGCCAGCGATGAAGCTGATTGTATAGCCAAGGGCGGCCTTGATTATGACGCTAAAGATGGGTGTTTGGCATATATAGATGAAAGCCGCGTAGAAGATCTAGCTCTCGCAGCTAACTTCGATTACTTAAATAACGATGATAACGACATTGGTCGTTTAAAAGTTACAACAGTAAAAGGTGATAAAAATAACGATGGCCAATACGAATCTCTTTATGCCTATGGCGCACGCTCATTTACCATTTGGGATAGCAATGGGCTGGTGGTGTTTGACTCAGGCGATCAAATTGCACGAGTAACCGCTTCTGTTCATGGTAACGCGTTTAATAACAACGAAGATGAAAACAAAGGCGATACACGCTCAGATGATAAAGGGGCAGAACCCGAAGCGCTAACATTAGGTAAGGTTGGCGATAGGTTGTTTGCTTTTGTTGGCTTAGAGCGTATGAGCACAATAATGGTGTTTGATATAACCAACCCTTACGATGTGAAATTTCAAGACTACTTCTATAATCGTGGTTTAGAACCAAGTGCAGATATAAGTGGCGACCTTGCTCCTGAAGGAATGACATTTGTTCCTGCAGCGCAAAGTGCAACAAACGAAGCACTGCTTATAGTAGGTAATGAAATCTCAGGCTCAATTGCCGTATGGGAAATAACAACTCAGTAATTAATAAAGTGTTATGTAAAAGCGATTAGCAGTTATCTATAAATCGCTTTTACTTCCTCCCCCTCTTGCAATCATGCCTTGTGTGAATGAATTTTAATCAAAAACAGCTCTGTAGCCCTTTGTTTGTATGGTTACTGTACTAAATTGAAATTAATTTAATAAAACTGAAATAAAGCATTGACCCTCTCCAGAATATCCCTATAATGCGCATCCACTGACCCGGCAGGCAGCAATGAAAAGCGCTGAACAAACGGTAAGTGAGTCGAGTAAAACTTAGCTTTCAAATCTTTTAAAAGAAACTGAAAATTAAGTGTTGACAAAAAAATAGGAAAGCGTAATATGCGCAGCCCTAGCGAGATAAAGTTTAACGCTTTAATCG
>NZ_JALNTM010000028.1:0-66463 GCF_023161845.1 Pseudoalteromonas sp. 2CM39R | reverse complement strand
CCGAGCGGCCAAAGGGATCAGACTGTAAATCTGACGGCTCAGCCTTCGCTGGTTCGAATCCAGCTCCCTCCACCACTCTTTACTCTTTCTAGCTTTACTCTTTCTAACTTTACTCTCGCTAACTTAATCTACCAACTCAAACTACTTCCATTTGCTTTTAACCATTGCTCGGCTTTTTTATAATTTGGATAAAACTGGTTCACACGTTGCCAGAACTTAGCGCTATGGTTCATATGTAAAAGATGCGCAAGCTCATGTACAACCACATAATCAATCACCCAGGTTGGCGCACTTGCTAAATGTAAGTTAAAAGTCAGCTCGCGGCGTTTATTACAACTGCCCCAACGACGCTTATAATGTTGAATTTTAAGCTTTGTCGGTAATGTTTCTGACATCTGCAAACAATAATCATGAACACGCATTTCGATATAGCTCTCAAGCTTTTCATGTAAAAACTGCTCAAGTAATGCAAGGTAGTTAGCTTCTTGATGTTTGACACGTGATGATATTGATAAGGTAAGCTGAGACTGTGCATCTTGTTGCCACATGCTTTTCGGGCCTTTAGCGAATACTATCGGCACGTTTTGCCCAAACAACTTAATAGTGGCGTTTACTAATGGTAGTTGACGGCGCTCAGCTTGCATAGATTGCTTTGCTACTTGTTCAGCGACCCAATCCTGTTTGGTCTTTAGCCAAGCATCTATTTCAGCTTGTGGAACATAAAAAGGCGCATAAACGGTGAGTTTCTGCTGGGCAACTTTTATTGCCACTGTGGTTCTGCGTTTACTGCGCTTTAGGGTGTAATCCAACAAAGGTCAGCCAATTCGATTAATAAAAATAAGAGATTCCATTTTACCCTGCTAAATAGCTGCTAATCTATAAAGATGACTCACAAATAAGTTTTCATCCTTATGCCTGACAAACCATGTTGTAGTTATACCTCACCAACAGGTAACAAGTGCCAAGAAACAGATATGGGCTCTGGATTTTGCTTTTGGCATGATAGTAAATTTGATAAATCAGGGCTAGATCTAACCCAAAAATTAGAGCGTTATGCAAAAAAAGGTGGCTTGTTAGAAGGCTTACAACTGAAAAGAGCGAACCTTTCAGGGCTGAACTTGATCAAGCAGGATGATGAAGATGGCTATGATCTCTCATATTGTAATTTTTATCGTGCGAATTTAACGGGCGCTCACTTATTTAATAACAAAATCTCAAATGCCTCATTGATGAAAGCTAATTTACATAGCGCAAGTTTGCATTACTGTGACTTAAGAAATACCAACTTACTGGGTATTAAGCTCAACGACAGCAGAATTGATAATATCGAGCTTGGCGAGCAATTATTACAAGAATCAGCCGCATTTAAAGCACGTAAAAATAAGCAGCATGCTGAAGCACGAGACTTGTTTGAGCAATCTGAAGAAATATACCGCAATTTAAGAAAAGCCTCTGAACATCAAGGGCTTTTTGAGCTCGCCGGTAACTTCACCTACAAAGAATTAAGAATGCGCCATGCACAATATCCTAGAGGCTCAACCAAGCAAATTACTTCCAGCTTTATAGATATGCTATGTGGTTATGGCGAAAAGCCCGAAAACGTCATTCGCTTTAGCCTGTCACTCATTATTTGCTGTGCATTTTGTTATTTCTTATTTGGGGTAAGTTATCAAGATTCTGTGATGCAACTGAGCTTTGAAAACTCATTTCAAAGTAATTTATCGGCGTTACTAAATAGTTTTTATTTCAGCGTAGTGACTTTTACAACCCTTGGCTATGGTGACATTACGCCAATAGGTTTTTCGAGGTTAATCGCAGCCATAGAAGCATTTTGTGGTAGCTTTTCGCTTGCTTTATTCGTCGTTGTTTTTGTAAAACGTATGACCCGCTAACGCATAATGTATGAACCCTTATGCTCTTTTGCCTGATACATTTTTTTATCTGCACGATTAATTAACTCCTCTGCATCAACCGTGCTATCAAGAGGCGCTGCAATAAGACCAAAACTTAGATGAAGCTCAGGGTATTGTTGTTCAAATGCGGCTATAAGTTTTTCACAAATAGTAAAGGCGCTATCTAACTCGCAATCGGGTAAGATGATGCAAAATTCATCGCCGCCATAACGGCACGGTATATCAATCTCGCGAATATTTTCAAGTAAGTATTGCCCTATATATTTAAGGACTTCGTCGCCTTTTAAGTGACCTTGTGTGTCATTTACTGACTTAAAGTCATCTAAATCAAAATAAACAACCGTTAATGGTGATTTGTGACGTCTGGCTCTGGCAAGGTCGCGTTGTAGTAACTCTTGCATGACTCGCCGATTATAGAGATTAGTAAGTGGGTCAAGCTTAGCTAGCTTCTCAAGTTCTTGAGTACGCTGAGCGACTTTTTCTTCAAGGCCTTTTGCATACACTTCGGTGCGGCGTTTCGCATTTTCAATTTCGCCCACTAAGCTGTCGATATAAGTATCAAAGACCAATGTCGTATCAAAGTAAATTAATTTATCAATGATGTTAAGGGTATGATTTAATTCTTCTTGATCGCTTATTTTGGTGCGAAGTACATTAAAAATTAGTTCTTTTAAAGTGCACACTGCCGATAAGTAAAGCTTTGGTTCAACACCAATACGCTTATGTACCATTCCAATACGTAGACGGTTATTAACATATTCATGCTCGTAGCGACCACAAAATAAATCGATGATATACTGCCTTTGCGCATCTCTTAGCCGGGTTAAAGTATCTGCATCACCAATTAATAACGAAATTTCATCCACTTCAGTTTGTTTTTTGTAAAACTCATTCACTACATTTTCGATGGCTGATTCGATTATAGGTTTATAGTTCAAAAGAGATGACAGACTATTTGAAGTCAGCCCTAATAAGCTCATTCTGTGTTGGATTTCTACATCATTAATCTGCATTTGCTCAACTAATGTTTGCTCGGTTCTTCTCATCTACCCACCTCGAACTACTCCTTTTTAATTAAATATAGCCAAGGTTTTGAATCCTACGTACTTAAGTGATAGGTTTTTCTCTAAATTCAGAACAATTTGTATTAGACTGCTATAACAAGCCGTTTCAAAAAAATATTATGCTCGCGAAATTTTTTATCACCGATCAAGACCCCAGCTTAATTGTAAGTGGTGTCTATGATCCAAGCTTAGTTGCTCTTTCTATTGCTACGGCTATTTTTGCTGCTTATTTTTCACTCCATATCATTGATCTAGCAAATAGAACTCAATTTGATTCGTACCGAAGGTTAGGTAGTGCAACAAGTGCCTTGGTGATGTCAGGTGGGATTTGGAGTATGCACTTTATCGGCATGCTAGCTTTTTCATTATGCACCACCGTGGAGTACGACCCTACACTGACATTTTTTTCATTTATTCCTGCATTTTTAGCCTGCTATACCGCATTTTCATTTTTGAAACGCAAAGATTTAAAGCAAATACCAACAACAATAAAGCTACTCATAGGCTCTGTATTACTTGGCTCTGGCATTGGTGCGATGCACTACTCGGGGATGGCTGCCATGCAAATGAGTCCGCTGCTTCGCTACGACCCAGCTTGGTTTGCAGCATCTATTGTGGTCGCTGTTGCATTATCTTTTGTCGGCCTATATGCGCGCTTTCACCTAGGTGAGTATTTTAAAAAACTCACTGTGTTACAAACCCGCGTCATTTGCGCCATTATCTTTGGCTTTGCTGTGGCTGGTATGCACTATATGGGAATGGCCGCCACTCGCTTTGTTGCAACCTCACCTTTGTTATCTGAAAACGTTCAAACCTCACAACTCACTTTTATCGCCATTAGCGTTTCATTTGCCACCGTATTATTAACCGCTCTGGTTGGTATCATTAACGGCATGGTACGTTTTCGCTTATTACTGGCAGAAAAATCAGCAGAAGAGTCGCGCTTGGATGCCATTTTAGGCACTGCAATAGATGGCATCGTAACAATTAATATTCATGGCATTATTTTAAGCTTTAATAAATCCGCAGAAACTATTTTTGGTTGGCGACAAGACGAAGTGCTGGGTAAAAACGTAAAACTATTAATGAACGACGATATAGCCGCGCAACATGATGGTTACTTAGCTGACAGTAGCAGACATCAAGTTAAAAAAGTGATTGGCGTTAACCGCAATGTATTTGCAAAACATAAAGATGGTCATTTATTCCCGATTCGACTTGGGCTTGGGGAAGTAAAACAACCTAACGCAGAAACATTGTTTGTAGGCTTTATAACCGACTTAACTGAGCAACGTGCACTGCAGCAAAGTCTCGAAGAAAAAGAAAAGCAATATCGTACCTTAATGAACAATACTCCCGGCGCTGTATTTCGTTGTTTGTTAGATGAGCACTGGACAATGAAATTTATAAGCCCCAGTGTTGCTGACTTAACTGGTTACAGCCCTGAAGAGTTTACCGATGGCACAGTTACATTTGCTCAAATCATTAATAACGATGATGTAGCGCATATTGATGAAGTTATGGAAAAAGCCATAGCTGAAAAAAACCAATATGCGGTTGAGTACCGTATTCGCCATCGAAATGGAAACGTTGTGTGGGTTTTAGACCAAGGAACAATTAATGAAAGTAGTGATTCTGAACAAAAGTGGATCGATGGTGTACTTATCGATATCACCGCTCGTCACGAATATGAAGAATCACTCAAAAAAGCAAAACAAGAAGCTGAAGCTGCAGCACAAGCAAAACAATCATTTATGGCAAATATGAGCCATGAAATACGCACGCCAATGAATGCCATAATCGGCTTTAGCGACATATTAATGGATAGCCCACTCAGTAAAGAGCAACAAAAGCATATCATTACTGTGAATAAGTCAGCTCGTTCACTGCTGCATTTGCTCAATGAAGTACTAGATTCTGCAAAGTTAGAAAAAGGCAAACTCGATATTCAGGCTGAGCACTTTAACTTACAAGCCTTGCTCGACAATATCGTCTCGACCTTTTGGCTCGAGGCTAAGCGTAAAGATATTCTGCTTGATTTGATTATCGCTGATAGTGTTGCGCCTATTTATATTGGCGATGAGTCTCGCATTCGCCAAGTGATGAATAACCTCATAGGTAATGCCATTAAGTTTACAGAGCAAGGGTCTGTTACAATTACAGTGAGTCAAACTCAAAATAAACAATTGTTTTTCGAAGTACAAGACAGCGGAATTGGCATAGCCAAGCATCGCTTAGACGCTATTTTCCAGCCATTTGAACAAGCCGATGGTACCATGACACGCCGTTTCGGCGGCACTGGCCTTGGTACTACTATTAGTAAGCAGCTTGTTGAATTAATGGGTGGTTCAATTGGCGCTATCAGTGAAGAAGGCAAAGGCAGCTGCTTCTACTTTACCCTACCATTACAAGAAGGTGATATCAGCCAAGTCGATACCTTAACTTGCAATCAATTAAACTTACCAAAACTTCGCATATTAGTGGTTGATGACATTGAGCAAAATGTTGAGCTACTGAACATTTTGTTATCGCAAGCTGGGCACACCATTAGTACGGCTCAAAATGGCCTTGAAGCCATTGCAGCATTTGAGCAGCAAAGTTTTGATGTGATTTTAATGGATATTCACATGCCGGAATGTGACGGCATTACGGCATGTAAAGAAATTCGCGAAATAGAGAAAGTAAGATGCTTAAAAATTACACCTATCATCGCGTTGACGGCAAGTGTTTTACAACAAGATAAAATAACCACAAAGCAAGCCGGTATGAATGGCTTTGCAAATAAACCGGTTGATATTAACCAGCTGAACCATGAAATTGCGAAAGTACTTGGCTTAGAAATAAATAAAGTCACTAGCAATAAAAGCGGTGATGATAAAAAACACATCAACTACGACAAAGGTGTTTTGATGTGGGGCACTAAAGAGAAGTTAAATACGGAAATTGGCTTATTCCTTAGTAATCATCAACAGAGTATTCTACGACTGAAGGAACAGAAACTCAGTGAAGACGAACAAAAAGCAATTTTGCATACTCTTAAAGGGGTTGCAGGTAATTTATCACTCGCAAAATTACTATACTTGTTATCGAATGCTGAGAAGGAACGTGAAAAGGAAAGCTTCCCCACACTCATTGCCGAGTGCGAACAAGAGTGGCAAACGCTAATTGCATTACTTGAAGAACAGCCGCAGTCTAGTTCACAACAGCAACCTATACACGAAATGTCATTGGGCGCATTTATTAGCCAAATTGAGGCACTGCAAGCGCAAGCTGAGCATGCAGAAATAGACGATGATTTATTAAGCCAGGTGCAATCCCAAGCACCGGCAACCTACCAAGATCAGGTTGTTGAAATTTGTGCACATTTTGAAAACTTTGACTTTGATGCAGCAAGCACTGCTTTATCAGCTTTAAAGCATACTCTCCAAGCTGCTAAGGAACACCTATGACGCAAATCTCAGAACGTGCAAGAATTTTGGTCGTCGATGATGAACCAGCCAATTTAAAAGTGATCCGTGAAGTACTCGCTAACGATTATCGCTTATCGTTTGCAAAATCTGGCGAGCTTGCTCTTCAGCTCATTGAGAATGAACCTCCTAAGTTGATTTTGCTCGATATTATGATGCCAGATATGAGCGGTTTCGAAGTCTGTAAAGTGTTAAAAGCAAACCCTAAAACCGCTCATATTCCTGTTATCTTTGTTACCGCACTTTCTCATGAGCAGGATGAGTCTGAAGGATTTGCTCTAGGTGCAGTCGATTATATTACCAAACCAATTAGCCCTGCGATTGTCAGAGCACGGGTTAAAAATCATTTATCTTTAGTGCAAGCTGAACAACTGCAATTAGCCCATATTGATTTGATCCAACGTTTAGGCCGCGCTGCAGAATATAAAGACACCGACACTGGTGAGCACATTGCAAGAATGAGCCGTTACAGTAAAGTACTCGCCCTTGCCTATGGCATGAGTGAGTACGAAGCCGAACAGCTTAAACAGGCAGCGCCTATGCATGATGTCGGTAAGATAGGTATTCCTGATTCAGTACTTTTAAAACCTGGGCGCTTAAACGAAAACGAATACGAGCACATGAAACAACATGCCTTAATCGGCGCGAAGATTTTAGAGAACTCAACTTCGCCGCTATTACAGCTTGCTCATAAGCTTGCCCTTGAACACCATGAAAAATGGGATGGCACGGGTTATCCGTATGGCCTGAAAGCCGAAGAGATCAGTATAGAAGGGCGTATTGTCACAATTGCAGATGTGTTTGATGCTTTAACCTCAAAACGCCCTTATAAAAAAGCCTGGTCAGTTGAAGAAGCTCTCGATTTATTAAAAGACGAAGCCGGTAAGCACTTTGATCCACAGCTTATTGATTTATTTATAGGTCAGATAGACAACATAATAGAAATAAAAAATACTTATACGAGCTAATATCTTAGGTCTCATTTGAGGCCTTTTTTAATTGCATCGTAATCATGCGAAGTAATTTCGTGGCTATTACCAGCACAATCTTTAAAATACATTGAATAAGTAACACCGTGGTCAGCAACAAATGTTTTAACATCAAACTGAGCGAGATGCTCAAGCCAGGCTAAAAACTGTGCTGCATTTGCGCCAAAAGCAATACCTTTGCTTCTACCGTCTGCTTCAAAGAGTGCTAAACGAATTGTCTTTGCTTGGTCCTCTAAGGTTAAAGGGCCTTTTCCTTCATCCCAAAAAGCAAGCTCTGGTACAACATTAAAGCCTAGTACTTGCTGATACCACTTTATCGCAGCCGATAAATCATCAACATTTAAGTGGCAATGATCAACACCATGTAAAGATGGAATAGCCATGTTACTCACCAATTTCGGTTTTTAACTGCTCTAAAAATTCGAGCATGTAATCTGTGCGTCTTTTGGCTTCATCTTTTGCTGATGGCGTGTTCATACTCTCGCTAATGTGCAACAACTTAATGAAAAAATGATCGAGGGTATATTTTGTATCGTCAGGTTCGCGGTTTAAACAAAATGGGTCGTCTTTATGATACAAGTAGCGACCAATTGAGCCCCCTACTTTCATACAGCGACTCACACCGATTGCACCTAATGCATCCATTCGATCTGCATCCTGCACTATTTGCGCTTCAACACTTTGTACTTTGATATTGGCACTAAAGCTATGTGCCGCAATAGCATGATGAATAGCGCTAAAATACTGCTCAGGATAATTAATTGAAGCTAAAAAGCTTAACGCCTTGTCTGCGGCCATGGTCGATGCTTTTGCCCTGTCTGGGTGGTTTTTAGCAACCGCAACACAATCATGTAACCAAGCTGCGGGTAACACCACAGCCATTTCTGCCTGCTCGGCAATACATAACTGTTTTGCAACCCTCACTACTCGCTCAATATGACTAATATCGTGTGCGACATCGGCATGGAGTAAAGACAAAATAAAGTCTCGACACTGAGTTTCTAAAGCTGCAAAGTCTATTTCTGGCTGCATATACTGGCTATCACCATTAACTGATTGAAATTATGCTTACTTTAGCGTGGTTGCTGGATTTGTTCAAAACATTCATTGTATGTTTGCCAGTGCTTCATTAAACTATGCCCCCTTTTGTTTGACGCGAGAATCCCTATGTCATCTGCTATTTACCTGCAAGCTGGACGAGAAAAATCACTAAAAAGAAAACACCCGTGGGTGTTCTCAAAAGCCATTAAAAAAGTAAAAGGTAAGCCAGGACTAGGTGACACTGTCACTATCTATGACAATGACGGTAAGTTTTTAGCGATTGCAGCTTACAGCCCGCAATCGCAAATTCGCGCTCGCGTATGGAGCTTCGACCAAAACGATATCATTGACCAAGCATTTTTTGAAAAGCGTTTGCGCCGTGCCTATGATGCGCGCGAACAGGTGATCAGCGAAGGCGGCTTAACGGGTTTTCGTTTAAGCGCTGCTGAGTCTGACTACTTGCCAGGCATCACTATCGATAAATTTGATAATGTACTGGTGTGCCAACTGCTTAGTGCCGGTGCAGAGCGCCATAAAGGTGAAATTGTTGCTGCACTAATGACTATTTTCCCAGGCTGCGATATTTATGAACGTTCAGATGTTGATGTTCGTACTAAAGAAGGCCTTGAGCCAATCAAGGGCGTACTTTGGGGAAAAGAACCAACAGAGCCAGTCGTCATTGAAGAAAATGGCTTAAAACTCGAAGTAGACATTCTTGAAGGCCACAAAACTGGCTTTTACTTAGACCAACGTGATAGCCGTGCAGCCCTTGAGCGCTTTGTTAAAGACAAAACAGTATTAAACTGCTTTAGCTATACAGGTACTTTCTCGCTCTATGCTTTGCGTGGCGGTTGTAAGCACGTTACTAACGTCGATGTGTCACAGCCAGCACTTGATACGGCAAAGCGTAACGTTGAGCATAACAACCTTGATTTATCTAAAGTTGATTTCGTGAAACAAGATGTCTTTAAGTTATTGCGCCAATACCGTGATGAAGGTGTGCAATTTGATACTATCGTTATGGATCCACCAAAATTTGCTGACAACAAAGCGCAATTAACCGGTGCATGTCGTGGTTATAAAGATATTAATATGATTGCGATGCAGATCTTAAAACCAGGTGGAACCTTACTCACTTTCTCGTGCTCTGGATTAATGGAACAAAATTTATTTCAAAAAGTAGTTGCGGATGCTGCCCTTGATGCAGGTAAAGACTTATTAATTATGGAGCGGCTAAACCAAGCTGCCGACCACCCTATTGCTGGCAGCTACCCAGAAGGCTTTTATCTTAAAGGCTTAATTTGTAAGGTTTACTAGTTAAAACTTACAATTTCTAAACCGGCACTCAAGGAGCCATCTTGCTCCTTGGTTGCTCGAATCACACGGGCTGTCGCATCAAATGAAGTAATTGCCGTGCTAGTCGAAGCAATTAACACCCGATACAGACTGCCTATTTCTAAAACTTCATCAAGGTGTATTGCCAGCCCAGTTGCACTTAAATCAGTGCACATAGCCTGAATTTCTTCACCATTAACAACATCTAATGGGATCAGTTTTGCAGGGGTATGAATTTGCATGCGGCGAAAGTCGCGTTTCTCCTCATGAAACATATGGCCTCCTATACCAGTGTTTTTATTTTCTCTATTAATGTTTTAACAGAAAAAGGCTTCACTACATAGGCGTCGCACCCGGCATCAAACCCCGCTTTTTGTTCAAGCTCGGTTTCAAGGCCAGACACCATGACAACAGGAATCTGCTCTGTTTCTGGGGTGTTTTTTAGTAAGCGGCAAGTATCATAACCATCTAAGCCAGGCATACAAACATCTAGTAGTATAGCATCTGGCGGCTCCGCAATGGCTGAAGTTAAACACGATGCGCCTGAGTTTGCATAACTTAATGAAAACTCATCCCCAAGGCTTGCTTTGAGCATTTCAAAATTAAAATATTCATCATCGACGACCAAAATGGTTGGACGCGGTCGATTTACCGTACGCTCAGGAACTGAGATCGGTCTTTCCTTTTCAATGCCCACATAATCTCCTTTTAGCATCTGTGTTTGTAACTTAAAGCAAGGAGGCGCTAACCTCATTGCTCATTCCTTAGTATTATAACTCACATTCTTTGATTGCGTTTAAAACACGTTTAGCAGATACAGGATAAGGCGTCCCTAGTGTTTGTGCAAATAAAGAAACACGTAACTCCTGCTGCATCCAAAATATCGCACTGATCTCTTCAGGAATTGGCATGCCCTTAGGGATTTTGTTCGCTAATTTTTGATATTGCTCAGCTACTTTTTCAAGCTCAAGCACACACAACCTATCACGGTTAGGATCAACAGGGAGCTTTTCTAGGCGGCGTTCAATGGCTTTTAAGTAACGAATTAAATCTGTCATTTTTGCTGCGCCGTGCTGGCTAACAAAGCCTTTGAAAACTAAGCTTTGTAACTGTGATTTAATATCACCGTGCGCCGTGATCATGGTTAAATCAACGCGTCCTTTCATACGTTTATTTAAACCATGAGCAATACTCAGCACTTGCTCTACTTGGGTAGCGATCTCAACAACCGTATCACCAAGCTCACCACGAATTTGCTCTTTCGCTTTTTCAAATGCATCTGCAGTGCGGATATTGCCATATTTAATTAATAAGCTATCGACGGCTGCAGCAATACAGTCATCAATTAAGTCATTGACCTTACCAAACGGATTAAAGTACAAGCCTAATTTAGATTTGTTCGGTAAGTTTTGTTGTAAATACTTAATCGGTGATGGCACGTTTAATAACACTAAGCGGCGTAAACCTTGTTGGTGCGCCTGCTGTGCTTTGTGTTCATTATCAAATAGCTCAACCGCTGCTGAGTCTTTTTTATCCACCAGCGCTGGAAACGCCTTAATCTCGTATTGACCTTGTTTTTTCACGTAAGAACTTGGTAGCTCACCAAAGCTCCACTCGGTTAAATCAGCTTTCTCTATGCCCTTGTCGGCTACTTTCGATAAGGTATCCGTTACCTTACCTTGTAACTGTGCTTTTAGCTTAGATAGATTTAAACCACGAGCGAGTAACTTATCGTGTTCATCGCGCACTTCAAACTGTAAGCGTAAATGCGGAGCAAGGGTTGATAAATCCCATGCATCAGGTTCAACACGCACTCCTGTCATGCGCAATAAACGTGTGCTAATTGCATCAATTAGGTTACCTTGCATCGGCTCAATTGCAGCAAGTACCGCATCGGCGTAGTTTGGCGCAGGCACAAAGTTGCGACGAATCGTTTTTGGTAGCGACTTGATAAGCGCACAAATTAACTCATGCCTAAATGCAGGAATGTGCCAATCAAAACCGGTTTCTTGAACTTGGTTTAACAGCGCTACCGGAATTTGTACCGCAACACCATCAACGGCTTGCCCTGGATCAAAGTGATATGCTAGTGGTAATAATAAGTTCTCTTGCTGCCATGTATCTGGGTAATCGAACTCGGTAACATGATCGGCACCATGCTGCATTAACTCTTCTCGAGACATGTGCAAAAAGCGCTTATCTTTTTGCTTTTGCCCTTTCCACCACTTATTAAACGCAGCACGATTATTTACATCTTGTGGAATTTTCTTGTCGTAGAATTCAAATAGGGTTTGTTCATCAACTAAGATATCACGGCGGCGAGATTTATTTTCGAGTACCTGAATATCTTCAATTAACTCTTGGTTATATTGTAAAAAGCCTTCATTTTGACCCAGTTCTTGCTCTACTAAAGCGGTGCGAATAAACAATTCGCGACTTACTTTTGGATCAATATTGCTATACACACAGCGGCGCTTATTAACAATTAATAGGCCATACAAGGTTTGCTGCTCAAACGCGATAACTGCACCTGGCTTTTTCTCCCAATGCGGTTCACTGTAGCTGCGCTTGACTAAATGCTGTGCAAAGCCTTCAACCCATTTCAAGTCTATGCGCGCGTTGATCCGCGCATAAAGCTTACTGGTCTCAACAAGCTCTGCCGACATAATCCATTTTGGGCTCTTTTTAAATAATCCTGAACCTGGGAAAATATGGAATTGACTGTTGCGGGCGCCTTTATAAATTTGTTTTTCATCTTTAAAACCAATATGGCTTAACATACCGCTTAATAAAGATTGATGAATTCGCTCGCTATCAGCAACATTGGTAGTGGCCTTCATGCCCATTTCATTACATACCGTTGATAGCTGATAAACAATATCTTGCCATTCGCGAATACGCATATAGGCTAAAAAGTCCTTTTGGCATAACTTTCTAAACTGGCTATTGCTCAATTCAGATTGCTGCTCTTCAAGGTAATTCCACAGATTTAAAAAGGCGATAAAATCTGAATCAGGGTCATCAAAACGGCCATGCTTTTCATCCGCTGCACCGCGTTTTTCCTGTGGTCGCTCTCTTGGGTCTTGAATAGACAATGCCGCAACTATAATAATCACTTCACGCAGTGCACCTAAGCCATCGGCAGTCAGCACCATTTTCGCTAAACGTGGATCAACCGGTAAACGGCTTAAGCTTCTGCCTGATTTAGTAAGCTCAGTCTTTTTATGGCGTTTAGCTGGCTTAATGGCTTCGAGTTCTTCGAGTAGCGTTAAACCATCGTTGATATTACGGCTATCCGGCGCTTGCACGAACGGGAACTGTTGCATGTCGCCAAGCCCTAAGCCAAGCATTTGCAAAATAACAGAGGCTAAGTTGGTGCGTAAAATTTCAGGATCAGTAAACTCTGGACGCGAGTTAAAGTCTTCTTCGCTATATAAACGAATACAGATACCCGCTTCTATACGACCACAGCGGCCTTTTCGCTGATTGGCACTGGCTTGTGAAATAGGCTCAATCGGTAATCGTTGTACCTTAGTACGGTAGCTATAACGGCTGATGCGCGCGGTACCTGGGTCGATAACATAGCGAATACCCGGCACCGTTAGTGATGTTTCAGCCACGTTGGTAGCTAAAATAATATGACGGCGGCTATGCGGCGCAAAAATTCGGTTTTGTTCAGCGTTTGATAAACGCGAGTAAAGCGGTAAAACATCAGTGCCTTTGAGATTTCGCTTTGATAACGCATCAGCGGTATCGCGAATTTCTCGCTCACCGTTCATGAAAATCAGAATATCGCCGGGGCCTTCATCGCACAGCTCATCAACGGCATCAAAAATCCCCTGTAATTGGTCACCATCCGCTTCCATCTCGTCTTTGTTGATTTCAGTGGTTGGTCTATAACGAACCTCTACTGGGAAAGTTCGACCGGATACTTCGATGATGGGTGCATCATCAAAATGTTTAGAAAAACGCTCTGGGTCAATCGTCGCTGAGGTAATAATAACTTTTAAGTCAGGACGTTTTGGCAGTAAATTTTTTAAATAGCCTAAGATGAAATCGATATTCAGGCTACGTTCGTGGGCTTCATCGATGATGATAGTATCGTACTGATTTAGGTATCTGTCTTGTTGAATTTCAGCCAGCAGAATACCGTCTGTCATCAATTTAATATAGCTATTGTCAGAAACTTGGTCACTAAAACGAATTTTAAAACCCACTTGTTGACCTAGCTCGCATTGCATTTCTTCTGCAATACGATTCGCGACACTTCGAGCCGCGAGTCGGCGAGGCTGGGTGTGGCCAATGTATCCATCAACACCGCGGCCAAGCTCTAAACACATTTTTGGGATCTGCGTCGTTTTACCAGAGCCAGTTTCACCGGCAATGATCACCACTTGGTTATTGGCAATCGCCTGTTTAATGTCATCTTTCTTTTGGCTAACAGGAAGTTGCTCTGGGTAGGTCACTTTAGGCAATGCAGCCAAACGTTGCTCGCGCAATTGCTGCGAACGACTAATATCTTCTGCTATTTTTTGCGCTATGTTTGCTTGCTTAGTTTCATCGTTGATTTTTTTAATGCCATGAAGGCGTTTTTTGAAGATGAATTGATCTTTGCGTAAACACGTTTTTAATTCGCCGAACAGCGGACCTAGGTTAACCACCCGATACCCTTATATTTCTTAACCAATAGACTGATATTGTATCAAATAATCTATCAGGTGGTCATGGCTTTATTTATGCCAATTCGCTTAATTAAGTGGACAGTTTTGAGGCAATAAAATCTCGTTGATAACAAGGCAAAAATTTCGTTATTTAGTTGTTCTCGGCAATTGCTCCTGCATTGCTCTACCTCCTGCATCCATGCAGTCGTAAATGAGAGATTTTTAACGCAGTTAGCGACAGGTTTAATCCCTCAAAATGATTAAGTATTATTGCGAGTTGGCATAATCCGTTCGGTTGGAATTGGCATTGCACAAACATCGATGTAGTCAGGGCTTTCAACAAACCATTCTTCTACTCGATTTTTACGCGCTTCGATGAGGTCTTTAAATGCATTTGAGTTTGTTTTCATCACCCGAAATTCACTGTTATCTGTGTCTTTAATATCTGCTAATACTTGCATATCTGTGATGGGATTAAATGCCTGACCTTCAGTCGCTTTACGCTGCAATAGATTAAAATGCTCCATGCCTTCTAAAACGCGACCAAACACGGTGATATTACGGTCTAAATAGCGCTGGCTATTGCCGATGGTGACATAAAACTCGGTACCACCGGAATTGATATCATTACCGCGGGCCATGGCAAAAATTCCTGGGCAATGTACCTGCCATGTTTCGGTTTGGTCTTGGTTTTGTGCCACAGCAAAGCCATTTAAAAAGCCCGTTTTAGCGGCATAGCCATCAGGCCCTTTAAGCTCTGTAATCGCTAATGGAGTCTCAGTGCGTAGATAAAACTCAGCGGGTAACCCTTTTTTGGCATTTTTAACGGGTTTACTTTCGCTGGCATCCCCGCCCTGCGCGACAAACCCTTCAACAAATCGATACACACTTAGGCCTTGATAGAACCCTTCTTTGGCAAGCTGTCGCATGTTATTTGCATGAATGGGAGCTAGTGTATCGTTGAGTTCGATATAAGCAGCCCCCGTAGGTAAGGTTAATTTAATGACGTTTTCGGCACTGACTTTTCGCCACTCACTACTGCTTGCGGTTGTAATGATTTCGCCAGCGGAGCGTTTTTGACTTGTTTCTTTTGCAGCAATTGGTGCAGCTAAAACTACGCCAAGGCACAGAGTTAATAGACTTAATTTCATTGTTATTATCTTTTAAGTAATTGACAATTCAGCCTATTAACTTATGCCCTAATAAGCAAGTAAAAGCGATGTTTGGTCACAAGTAGAGGTATTAGTCCCAATCAAATTTATAAAGAATATCAACATTTTGATAAAGGCCGCTGGTGACCTCAATATACAATTGCGACAACAATTGATAACGAACTGCCACTTCACTTAGTGAATCAAAAATGCCGACACTGTATTTCACTTGAATACCCGGAGTAACGTAACCAGATATTTCGACTTTGGTGTCATCCCCGCTGCCGCTTGAACTTAAGCTGACATCAGACAAACCAAAGCTTTCACCAATTTTAGATACCACACCCTCACTACGGTTTACACCTTGGGCAAGCAATAATTGGGTGAGCATCGCATCGGTTGAACTATCTCCTTCATCAAGAGGTTGCCCATTTAATAAATAAGCCAATGCTTGGGCTTGGTCCATCGCAGGCTCTGAGAATACTTTTAATGAAGGCTGTTCAACATTACCAGTTAAGGTAATACCCGCAATCACGCCATTTGAGGTGTTGTCTGGATTACGAATTGCCTTAATGTTCAAGTACGGTTTATCAATTGAACCGCTAAAGCCCACCTGACCAGTACGAATTTGCAAGTCTTGACCAAAAGCACGATAGGTACCTTGAACTAGGTTCAACTCACCCGTTGCTATCATCGGCGTAACTTGGTCCATGCTAATGTTTAAGTCGCCTTCAACTTTCGACTGTAAGCCAAACGAGTCAACGCGCACATCATTCTCAACCAACACCTTTAAGTTAATAGCATAGTCAAAGGGGACTTTTTCTGACTGTTGCTGCTCAATATCAACAATGACTTCATCATCGCTGACTTGCACAGCACCTTCTGGTAGCTCTTCAATCGCAATACGTCCCCATGGCACGACGACTTGGCCATCAAGAGTAAACGCATTATTTTTTAACGACATAGTTAAGTCTGGAGACACTTTAAAGGTGACATCTTGCTGAGCACGTACAAAAAACTCTTTACCGTTTAACTTCACGTCAACGTCCGGTAAATCTTGCTGCCAGTCAACACCGCCAGATAAATTAAGCGCGCCCCCTTCGGTGTCTTTGAGCTCGCCTGTGAGCTTCGCACTTTGGTTATTAAAGGCAATGTTCACATAAGAGTTTTGCAGCGATACCGGCAAGGTTGCCCCTTCTAGATTGATATTTTCGACATCAAAATCACCATTGAGTAATGGCTCTTTTAAAGTACCTGCGATTGCTAACCGGCCTTTTATGTCGCCTGTTAATTGCTCAAGTGAAGCAATAAAAGGGCGTAGGTTTGTTAACTCAATTTTCTCAATAACCAAGTCGCCCGCTAAGGTCTGTTGATTTTGAATATCATCAATGTTGAGCTCTGACGTCACTTTACCTAATACAGATGAATCAATAGTGGCATTAAGTTTACCCATTTGCGCATCACTCATTGCCGAGATATCTAAAACCTCTATCGGTAACTTATAAACATTTGCGTCATCAATTAAAGATGCTTCAAGCTGGTTGGTTTTGATATTGGCACGAATCGTTTTCAATGCACCTTTATTCCAATTAGCAACAAACTCGCCGTTTGCATCGCCAGTTACTTTCAAGTTATCAGGTAAGAAGTGTTTAAATTCAGCAATTGAGAGCGCTGCAAGCTGTGCATTTAACTGGCCTAATTGCTTAGTTTGCTGCAAGGTCTCAAAGCATAGTTTTGAGTTATCACTTTGCCAGCAATGCGCGCCTACATTAAAGTCAAAGGTTTTGGTATTCACTTGAATATTAACTGGCTTATTAGTGCCAAAGCGCACCTGATTATCGGTAACAAGAATTTGGCTCAGCGCACCTTGCCAGGTCTCTTTATTGAATTTACCGTCTACATCAAATGATGCCTTGCCTTGATCTGCATCGAGTAAAAAAGTTAAATGGTGATCTGTTTTATCGCCACTGGCATCTAACTCAATTTGATTAATTTTGTGTTCGCTAACAGATGCAGAATCAAGCACCAGTGACACATCCGTTTGCCAGTCTGCAGCGTAATCAAATTGCCCTTTTAATGTTAAACCATCAACCTGAATATCTTGATAGCTCAATGTATTAAGAACTAGATTTAAATCAACCGTTGGCGCAAGACGCTCACCACGTAAGCTCAAATCTGCAAAGCCCTTGCCTTGGATAGGCAAGATATCTTGACCACTGGCATCTAGACGCAATTTACCGTCTACACGCCATACGTCATCAACCTGTCCCGATAGCGCAATTTCATTTTTACCGCTTTTCACTTCAAGTTTTTTAAAACTCGCATGCAGGCTGCTATCAAATTCAAAATCCGACAACAAGGTCACTGGCACTTCATTAACTGAACCATTTAATTGCGTGTTATCTAAGACAAGCTGCCACTCACCTGCCTGTAAATTAAATGAACCACTAAATTCACCAGATAAATCACTGCTTAGTGCATCCGTTAAGTATTGGGCTTTTAAGTGGCTTAAAACCCCTTTAAACTCGCTTTTTACCCCGTTCGACCAATCAACTGATGCGTTAATGTCTGCTTTACTATCATTCGCATTTAGGCTTAACTGCTCAAGTTTTGCGTTTGTTAAACTACCCTGTAATTGCGATTTCACGGTCATCGCAGGTAATGCACCTAACTGCGTGACTAAGCTCAAATCGACAGCATAAGCATCGGCATGGCCTTTCGCTTTTAAATCAAAGTCTGATAATTGCAACTGTTGTGTATCTGTCGTAATTTGCCACTTTGCTATCTGGCCTGTTAAATCAAATGGGTAATTTGTTTGTTTTAGGTTCACAGCCCCTTTTAACTCTGCTGGGTATGTTCCTTGCATTACTAAATCTAACGTTAAATCCTCAAGCGGGCCTGAAAGCGATAACTTAGCTTGATGCTCAGTGCTTTTTACAGACACTGCTCCCTCAATTGTATTTTCACCAGAAAGCTCTGCCATTAAATTAGAGTGCAATTGCCATTGCTGATAACTTGCAGCAAGCTTTTCAAGATTAATATCGCTCCCCTTAGCAGACGCAACTAATTCGATATTTTCTACAAGCTGAGCCTCTTCAGCACCATAAGGGGTAACAGCAACTTTACTGATTTGAAATTGCTTTAACTCAATATTAATCGGTAGCGTAATATCAATTGCTGGTAATGCTGGCAGATCTGTTAATGGGGCTGATTTAGGCTGCTCTTTTGCTTCGTGTAGCATCACAGCAACATCAGCAATGGTCAGTGTATCCACTGTAATATCCGATGCTTCGCCGCGACCACTTAAGTTTAATTTGTTGACTGTTACGTCGGCACTCGGATGCGCAAGATTAAAGCGATTAATTGCAACTCGCTTAACAGCAACTTTCATTGGTAAGTTGATTTGACCAGCTTGCTCTGCTTCAGGCTCTGCTTCAGTGCTCTGCTCAGTTGATACAGCTTGGCTTTTAATGCTTAGATCAATCGACTGGGCACTTAAATTATCTAGGCAGATACCATCACAACGCCACCAGAATAAATCAATTTTTAGCTGCTTTGCATCAAGCTTGATACCTTGATTTTCAAAGTGAACATCAAACGCATCGTTATATAAAAAACGCCCAGATGGCAGGTTGATTTTTAAGCCATCAACTAACTTATTCGCTGTATATGCAATAAAGTGATTACCGGGTGCGGTGAATAACAAACAAAACACAATAACTAGCAAACTTGCCAACGTGATTGATAGAACCTTGGTTATCTTTTTTAACATCTTCATTAGATTTCAGGCCCTATGGTAATACTTAATCGGGTACTTTTACTTTCTTTTGTTAAACCCCAAGCATGGTCGATTCGCACAGGGCCAACCGGCGTTAAATACCGAACACCAAAACCGGCACCTACTTCAACGCGGTCACTAAAATCATTTGTCGCAGTACCACTATCGACAAATAAAGCTGCGCGCCAATGCTCAGCAAATTGATAGTTATATTCAACAGTGCCGCTCATTAAATATTTACCACCAATTAAGCGCCCTTCCTCATTTTCAGGGGAGATAGATTCATAGGCAAAACCACGTACACTCTGATCACCACCGGCATAAAAACGCAGTGATAACGGCACATCATTTATATTATCGACCAGCATGGCACCTAGGTTGGCTCTTAAAAACAGCATATGGCGATCTGCAAAAGTAGTTAACCAGGCATTTTGCAGTTGTAAGCGCAAAATATTGGTTGAAGACATCATATCTTTTAAACCAAACTCTACTGACATCATCCATTGATAACCTTCATAAGGCGTTGTGCCCCCCTCGGTGTCTTTTTTGGCATAACTAATACCTGGCATCAGCATTTTTGCGCTTTGTTCTTCATCCCCTATTCGATAGGTCTCGTAATCGCGTCTTAAAAAAGCAGTACGTACCCAATCGTCATCAGTGAGCCACTGCCGCTGAAGCTGCCCCGTGAATATACGGCTGTATAAATCATTGGTTAATTCATCTTCGAGCTTGTAACCCACAGAAAAGCGCCAAAGATCATCATTAGGGTCGTCAACTGGCACCGTATAGCCAAGTGAAATATCTTGCTGGCGCTCAGATACATTGAGGTTACTTTCTAAATAGTGGCCATCTTCAGTGATCCAAGGCTTGGTCCATTTGAAACGGACTTTTGGTCCAAGGTCAGTGCTATAACCGCCACCTACTTCATAACTATTGGCAGGCTTATGTAACACATCAACGTTGACAGGGACTTGGTTATTTTTACGCTTTGCGATGTCTGCATACACACGAACACTCGCAAAGTAAGGGGTACTCGACAGTGCTAAGTTGTAATCAGAAATCTCGGTCGCTTTATAAGGCTGACCTTGTTTAAATTCAGCCAGCGAACGAATGTATTTTTCGGCTGGAGTCTCACTACCAATTGTGATGTCACCAAACTGATAACGGGGCCCAGTATCGACATTGAAAATGACTTTTGCGCTATTATTTTTTAGTGAAACTGCCAATTTATGCTCATGCCATTTTGCATCAAAATAACCTAAGTCTAATAGTTGGCTTTCAATACGTTTTCTTGCAGCCTCATATTTACCGTGATTTAAAAAGTCACCTTGTTTGATTTTGATGCTGTTGACGGCAGACATGAACTCAGCGTCATCTTTACCAGCGCCCGTGATAGTCACGTTAATATCTGCAATTCGGGTAGCAGGACCACGTTGAACATCAACAATTAAAAGCTGCTGAGCATCATCGAAACTAATTTTGATTATCGGCTTATAATAACCAAGCGCCTTTAAACTCATTTCAACTTGGCTTTTAGCGTGACGCCTTAATGCCTTAGAAGTTTTTTCATCGACCAGTTGCTTAATGTAAAGCTCAACGTTTTTTTCGAGATCATCACTGATCCCTTGAATTTTATAATCTTTAATAACAGTTGAGGCACTAATTGCGTGCTGGCTGTATGAAAAGCAGATAAACACAAAGACAAAAAAGAAATGCCGAGTATACAAAAAATATCCTTACTTTTTTGGAAGAGTCATAATCTAAAGTGAGTACAAAATGATACTAGCACAGTGCCATAGCCACTGACATAATTGAAATGTTAAAATTAGTACGCGTTAAACAATTATTTTCGCTACAATAGCGGATAATACCTAGATTTATAATGAATGAGCGACTAAATGCACTTCCCTGATGACGAAAACGGTCAATTATTAGCTGAAATTGCTGACGCTGGTGTCGATTTAACCAGTATGCAAACTATCGATTTCTATATTCTTTTTGAACAAAAGCCTGAAGCAGAAAAATTTGCTGAAGCCATTACAAGTGATGAACTTGCCCCTTCAACAGAGTTAGCCAAATGCCCAGATACAGGGGTGTGGGAAGTAATTACTCGTGTGAAGATGGTGCCAGATCACACTTTACTTAGCCAAACTGAACAATACTTAGAAAGCATCGCTAATGGCCATAATGGCTATGGTGATGGTTGGGGGTTGATGGCCGAAGAAGAATAAGCCATTCCCATAATCTCGTAAGGGGATCAATTTAATTGATTCGCCTTACGAAAATTGCCCTGATAATCAAATAGCTTTTCAGCCACTTTCCAACCGTATTTTTTATTTTTACGCGCAATCACAAAATCGGGTGCCAGTAGTTGCTGTTGTAAATTGACAACTTGCTCCGCACTTTGCCAATCCATTGGGGTAAAACCTGGTGCTGCTCGCTTACCAAACTGCTTATTAAAAATAAATCGTCCGGTGTCATTTGCTAAGTTAAATACCTCATCACAACTGGCTCCATCTTCATCATAATAGCTAATTTTAAGTAAACCTTTTGCGAGTACCTGAGCTGACAAACCACTACACCTTAATACCAAGGCATCTTTTAAATTTAGTGCTTCTCGTAGTTTATCATCCGGGTCTGCCATCATGGCACCACAGGACTGACACTGCCTTGCAGCAATATCATTTTGTTCACCACACTGCTCACATTCTTTAAATCGAAAACGATAATCGCACTGTACTTGTTCTTCACCATCGTCCAGCAAGCCTTGGCAACGCCTACCAAAATGCTCAACCACTTTGCCTTCGCTGTCTGTTTTACCCCAAAAAATATTCGCAAATCCACAGCCTGGACACAGCACTTGAACAGGCTCATTATCACTTTGCGCTTTTTTACTCCCTACTTCAGGGTAAAATAAATCAAAGCCGTTACCTGCATAATCAATAACTAAGCAGTCTTTTTTTCCTTCGCTTAAACGAAGGCCTCGGCCAACAATCTGTTGGTATAAACTGACCGACTCGGTGGGACGTAGAATCGCAATATAATCGACATGAGGCGCATCAAAACCCGTCGTGAGTACAGATACATTTACTAAATACTTTATTTTTTTTGCTTTAAATTGATTAATAATTCGGTCACGCTCGTTATTATCAGTATCACCCGTGATAAGTGCCGTACTATCCTCAGGTAAGTAACTGGTAATTTCTTTGGCATGCATTACGGTTGCTGCGAAGATCATCACGCCATGACGCTGTTCACTGTATTCTATAACTTGCTTGATAATCGCTTTTGTTGCGCGTGTATTATCTTTCAATAACGCATTCATATTCTCAATACTATACCGACCAAATGAATCACTCGGTAATGATGAAAAGTCATAATGGCTAATGGCTGCATCGACTTCATGGGGCGGCGTTAAATAGCCGTTCTTGATCATATAGCGCAGTGGTAGCTCAAAAATACACTTCTTAAACGGTGCATCTTTATCACCTCTAACAAAACCATGATAGTGATGATGGTAAACCCAACCCATCCCCATACGAAATGGTGTTGCGGTTAAGCCAAGTACTTTAAGATTGGGATTTTGTTTTTTTAGACTCGCTATCACCAGCCCGTACTGGCTTTGTTCATCACCGCTTACACGGTGGCATTCATCAATGATCAACAAAGAGTAAGCATCAGTGAGCTTTTCTGTATTGCGTGCCAGTGATTGCACACTCGCAAAGGTGACTTGCTCTGTTAAAGACTTTTGCTTTAACCCCGCAGAAAAAATACTCGCCTTAAAACCAAAGCTAATATATTTCTCGGCGTTTTGCTCTACTAACTCTTTAACATGCGCGAGCACCATAATTTTTTGTTTAGCAATGCGCGCAAGTTCAGCAATAACAAGACTTTTTCCAGCCCCTGTTGGTAAAACAATCAGTGCGGCGTCATCTGTTTGTCGAAAGTGAGCAACCGTGCGTGCTACGGCCTCTTGTTGGTAGGGTCTGAGTACGTACTTCATGTTATCGGACTATAATCGACATAAAAAAGGGAAGCATACGCTTCCCTTGATATTCTTTAAAGCAAAAATTAAGCGAGGTGTTTTGTTAAATCGACACCTTGGAATGCTTTAGGACGTTTGCCACGGCCTGTCCATTCAACAATTTCGCCATTAAATTCGATGCGGTACTTTGGTTTTACCTTAGTACGCTTATCTGTTGAAGCAACATCTTGTAAATCTTCTAATGTAAGTCCTTTTTCTTTTAGTAGATCGAGTACTTCTTTTTTAGCTTCTTGCTGTTGAGTATATTTCTCGATTGCTGTGTCAATTAGCTGTTTTGCTTTTTCTAATTCAGATAATGACGCAGATTTCACAAAAGATCGGATTTCTTTCATTGAGAGCTCTCTTAAGTATTAAAAGTTAAGTTAAATGTTCAACAGTAGCTAGTATATGTGGATTTAATGAAATAATCTATTCCATGTTTATTTTTTATCCTATCTTTTTATTATAGCCATAGCTTTATTTTATCTATTACATCCCTTAACTCAGTAATTAACTGTTCCACTATTAATGTATCTTGCTGTTGATTAAAGGTATTTTCAGTTGTCACTATTAGCTCAGATAAAGGTGGGTATTGCAGCATAACAATAGCGCCTTTAAGTTTATGTATTGCAGCAGAAACCTTTTCTAAATTTTGAGCTTTCAAGTGCTCTTGCAGAGTATTTAAATCACTTTGCAAACTGTTAATAAATACGTCGGCAAGCATTTTCGCATCACTCTCATTACCAAAAACAGTTAACCAATGCTGCTTATCTTTTATACCTTGTAAACTGATATCAACGCCTTCACTGCTATTAGGCAAATCATTAGAGCTTAAATCTATAAACTCAGCTAGACGATTATATAATTCATTAAGTTTATAAGGCTTAAATAAAACACTATTCATTCCTGACTTTAATGCTTTGTTAAAACATTCTTTTGAATCATCAGCGGTAAAGCCAATTATTGGCAAATGTTTAAACTTTTCTTGGCTGCGTAATTGCTCCGTTAATTTAAACCCATCTAAATCGGGCATATGACAGTCGGTTAATAATAAATCAAACTGTCCTGTTTCAAGTGCTCTGAGTGCAGCAATACCGTCATCAACCATCACTGCTTTGATACCGAGCTTCTGGCATTGTTTTTCGAGTAATAATTGATTTGTTTTATTATCTTCAGCAATTAATATTTGCCCATGTAACTGAGCATTTTGCGCAGCCAACCCCTCATCATTGCTGGTATGTACATTATCTAAAAGCTCTCTTAGAGTATCTGGATATAATGGCTCTATAGGTAAAATATGACAGCTACAATTAGCCGGCCTATGCTCTTTTTTTGCACTTGCGACTAAAATGTAGTTGTTGGTTGCAGTACTGATTGATTGCAGCCAGTTAGCGCCCCACAACGTTTTAATATAGCTTTCATCAATAAGAATATTATCTTCCTGTGTAAATGCCTCTATATCTATTGGCCAACTTAATTGATGATGCTTTACACCCATATTAGCTAGATTATTTAATAACTGATGGTCTTGAGAACACACAGCCCAATTCACTGATACAGCCTGCAGTTTTTGTTTGCTGACGCTTTTAAGTGGCACAGCAATGTAAACATTGGTACCTTTACCAAAAGTACTTGAAATGGATATTTCACCTTGCATTGCTTCAACAAGCTGCTTTGCCAAGCTCAAGCCTAAGCCTGTACCTCCATGGCGACGTTGAATTGAGTTGTCAGCTTGCTCAAAAGGGGTAAATGTATGCGCCAACTGCTCAGCCGTCATACCTTTACCTGTATCTGATATTTCAATTTTTAAAGACTGCTTCTCAAATAACACATCGCAGCTTATTGAACCATTTTCAGTAAACTTCACAGCGTTATTTAAAACATTAGAGAGAACCTGCATCAAGTGGCTTATGTCAACAGAAGCTAAGGTATAAGCAGCTGTGCGCCATATCACGTTAAACTCAAGCCCTTTTTGCTTAGCTAGGTATTCATGGGCACGCAAAACACGACATAAATGTGCTTCTAGGTCGACCTCACGTAATTCAACTTCAATATTGCCTGTCGTGGTGTTAGCAAAATATAAAATATCATCCACTAATGTGCGAAGCTTGGTTACAGAGCTGTCAATGTGCTCAACGAGGTAATGCTGCTCTTCATCAAGGGGGGATGATTTTAACAACTCTATAAAGCCATTTACCCCAGACATTGGCGTTCTTAATTCATGACTCATAGTGGCAATAAAGCGGCTTTTTGCTAGATCAGCTTGATGTGCAAGCTGAGTAGCTTTACTTAAGTCTGCTTGTTGACGTTTAAGTAAGCTGATGTCGAGTAAGATCCCGTTCCAACGCACGCCTTGCTTATCGTCTCGTTTATTAATTTCAGCATTAGCAATATATCGACACCAAATTTGCTGGCCGAGATTATTTATCCGAAACTCAATATCAATCAGTTTGTTAAACTTTGTCGCTGCTTTAAAACTTTTGGCGATTTGCACGCGGTCTTCATCAACAATAAATGGCGAGATACATCCCGTCATACCCCGCTGATTAATCATTCGTGAAGTGACACCTAACAAGCTCTGCGCGCCCTTACTTATATAGGTATAACACCCCTCACCATTGTCATAATACTCATACTGGAATACGCCGCCGGGTATGGTATCAGTAATAGTTTGCAGAAGCTGTTGAACTGACTGATTCTCACGTTGTAAATGGCGGTGCTCGGTAACATCAGTAAGTACTGTCATGATGCCTGCTAGTTCACCATCTAACCCCAAATACGGCTTTTTAGTGTAAAGCAGCTCCAGTTCTTTGCCAGCTTTGTTAGTGTAATTAATATGCTGATTAATGACTTTGCCTGAATTTAAACTTTGTTCATTTTGTGAAATTAGTTTTTTTACGACTTTAATATCGCCGCGCAGATATTGGTTATTTTCATCCCATAAATGAGCAAAATTTTCTTTATAGGCACGATTCCACATAACGCGTTTTTGATGCTGATCTTGTATCACCACCATAGTGGGTAAGTCGTCAATGAGTTTTTGGGTAAAGTTAAGCTTAATCAATGCCACTTCTTCAGCTTCTTTACGCTTTGCAATTTCACGATTAATAGTTAACCGCCAGCTAATAAAATAAATCACCGACACAGCGATTAAAATTAAAATAAGAATTGCCGTGGTATTCACTGTTTTACGGTCGTAGCCACGTTCAATACTAAAAATGCCATGACGGTTCACAACATGGCTAAAATCGTTGCTGGTCAGTGTTTTAAATAAGCTATCTAGCAAAGTCGCAAACTCAGAAAAGTGCTTATTGACTAAAAAATAAATAGGCTGGGTATAACGGTATTTTGGATTAATATAAAACTCGCCAATATAGAATTGGTTTAATTGGTATGCCGCAATACTTTGCGGCAATATCACAGCATCAATGTTGTCATTTCTCAGTGCATAAAATAGCGTTTTAATTGAGTCAAATGATACCGTTTCAACGAGTTCATTCGTTACAAGCTTTTGCTTAGGGTCAGCAAACGCTTCTAAATAACCAATTCGTTTAGTTTGGCTTGCTCGTTTAGAGATTAACACCATCTCTAAACTGTAATGAGCTGGCAGTGCTATCAACACCCCCTCATCAATTTTAGTGGGGTTCATGGTCGGAATTAAATCAATTTTATTGGCCAAAAATAGACGTTCCAACTCTTTCGAATTAGCCGCAGGTATATACTTAAACTGAAAGTCACTGCGCTGGGCTAAAAGCTCAAGGGTATCGTTTAAATAGCCGTCTGCCTCTCCTAAATTACTTGTCGCATGAATTGGATATAAACCATCGACAAAAGAAAATGTCAGTAAGTAATTATTTTCTTCTTTTTTATCAATACGGTTAAAGTCACGCTTAAATTGACTATACGCTTTAGCGGCTAAATATTCTTCACTAGCAGAACTTTCCCATAGTTGTTTCGTGGTTGGTGAAATAGCGGCTAATACCGAATTAACTTGATTGCGTAATGCTGTTTTGTTTTTATTAAACATTACATGCAAGGTTTCGCTCGATAACCAAACTGGGCTTACAACTTTCAGGTTTTCTTGAGAGCGATTTTTTAGTTGGTGGGATAAAACCGAGTAATCACCCATAAAGGCATCAAACGAGCCATCTGCTACTTTTTTAAAGGCGTCTTCGGGTTTTATAAAACGATTAATAAATAACGCGCCATTTTCAACTAAATATTCACAATGTGAACTCCCCGTAATGCACACCCAACGCAGGCTCGCTAAGTTTTTCAAAGCATCATTTGCGATAGACTGATTTGCGACAATGCCTCTTGGCGCTTCCATGAAGGGTGTTGAAAATAAAAAATGCTTTTTGCGTTGTGCGGTTTTGTTTAGACCTACAGCAAAATCGATCTCACCAACTTTAAGCGCATCTAACAACTCGTCTAAACTGTCGTAAACACGGTATTCAAGGTCAGCTTCTGCCAAGCGAGCGATTTCATTACTATAACCAACAATAACCCCCGAAAACTGCCCATCAGCATCACGGGTATGGTAAGGAAAAAAATTATAGTTAACGATACCCGCTTTGAGTTGTGTGGCTAAGACATCGAATGAAAGACACAGCGTCAAAAACAACACTATGATTTTATGGAAATAACTCAACTGAAACATCGCTTTTATTAAGGTTTTTTAAGTATAAGAGCATAAATTGATTTAAACAACTGCACATAAATCTTGAGCAAGAGCTTAAGTAAATAATTAAACCTTAAAAATAAATTATTTTATAACTGTAAAGCTTATAGTGAATCTGTTTATAAAAGAAAAAACCCTGCAAGTGCAGGGTTTTAATATACATGTATTTAAATCGTTCGTTTAGAACTTAAATTTGAAACCTGCATAGTACAGACGACCAACTTGGCTATAAAGAGTATCGTCGTAGTCTAATTCAGAGTTCAATACTGGATCTTTATCAGCTAAGTTATTAACACCTAGTGTTAGATCAAGATTCCAAGGAGTTGCGTAAGTGTAGTTAATATCGATGATGTTATACGAAGATAACTCACCAACTGCTTTGAACTTAGTACCTTCATCATTTGCATCTTCAGTTTCTTCAGCTGTAGAAGCAATGTGGTTCCAATTTACGTTTAACATGTGAGCTTCGATATCCCATGTTAAGCCCCAGCTGATTCTTCTTTCTGGTAAACCAGCACGGCCAATTTTATCAACGTTAGGGTAACCGATGATATCTGGCTCTTCATAGCTAAGTACTTCTGACCAAGCAAACTTAGAGCGAAGTAAACCTGCGCCACCTAAGTCAAATACTGCGTTAAGTTTGAAATCTAAGCCATCTGTAGAGAAACCAGGGATGTTAGCCATTGGTGCAGTAACAAGTAACGAACGACCTGTTGGATTACCACCACGGTCTACAGATACTTGGTCATAACCAGCAGCGTTATCATTTGGATCTTCAGGGTCACCTAAAAGACCAGCTAACTCAAGGTCAAATACGTCTTGTGTAGATAACGAGCTAACTTGGTTAGTGATTTCGATATCATAGTAATCAACTGACATATCGATATTATCAGTGATGTTATAAACCATACCGAAACTTACACTTTCTGATTCTTCAGGTTTTAATGAATCAGTACCGATGAAGTAAGTTGTATGTTGTTGAGTACGACAATCAGAACGTGATGTACCTGCTGATGTACATACCACAACATCTTTAGCTGATGAAGCTGACTCTTGTGGTGCTTTATATAGATCTTCCAGCGTTGGAGCACGGAAACCTTCACCCCAAGCAGCACGTAAAACTAACTCATCAAATGGCTGATATTTAAGTGAAACTTTAGGAACAAATGACGAGCCTACATCGCTGTAATCATCATATCGAGCAGCTAAGTTTAACTCTAATGTGTCTACTACAGGGATTAACATTTCAGCAAATACAGCTGATTCTGTACGGTCACCTGACGCTGAACCACCAGCAGTACCAATGATGTTTTTCGCTTCGTTTTGAGCTTCCGCTTGGTCAAAGTAATCAGTTTCACGGTAGCTTGCACCAACATATAGGCCTAGTTCACCTGCAGGTAAAGTAGCTAACTCATTGAAGCTTACACCTGCAGTTACTTCACGTAATGTACTACCAGAACGACGGTTACTATTTGCAGCAATATTTGCTAATTGAGTAGCATACGCAGATTGATCTGGGTCACGTGGATCCCAACCATCAATGATCGCATTTTCAACGCTTGGGCGATGAACATAGCCTTGACCCCACTCGTTCATTTCATAACGGTTATAGTGTGCATCTACATGCCAATCAAGCATATCACCCATACCATTTAAAGATGCACTCCAATCAGCCATGTTGCTAACTTGCCAAGTATCACGTGAAGTACCTACGTTATTAAAGCGGTAATAACCACGGTCGCCTTCATTAACAGCCATTAAGCCTTTTTCTGTGTCTTCAGCAAGCGCGATAGGGAATGTAAACCAACCTGCTGCTGGTGCGAAACGACCAAAGCTTTCATTACGCGAATGTAATGAACGGAAGTTAAAGATTAAATCATCATTGATGTCATAATCAAAGTTAACAAATACTGAGTCACGCTTTGTTGAAGCAGCGTCAGCAGCAACAGCAGTATAATCATAGTGGCAGCCGTCATCAGCAGGGAAATCTGGTGCATCATTATGATAAGCAAATGAATCACCGTACTGAGAACAGTCTTGACCAGTGATCATTGGGTTAAACTCAAATGTTTGCATATCTAGAATGTTACGGCCATACCAGCTTTGACCTGTTGTACCAGCGTATGTACCTGAGCCATCGTCTGTTGCACGTGAGAACCAACGATCACGAGCAAAAATAATATCACGCTCATCATGCTCATAGCTGAATACTAGGTTAGAGTTTTCTGATTTAAGACCTGTGATAATTGAGAATGATGACTCATCACCACCGCCATCACGGCTCGGAGTACCCATACGACCCTGAACTTGAACACCTTCAAAATCTTTTCTTAAAATAATGTTAACTACACCGGCGATCGCATCAGAACCATATACCGCAGATGCGCCATCACCCATAACTTCAATGCGCTCTACAGCAGCAAAAGGAATGGTATTTAAGTCAGCTGCACCACCACCCATAACAGGTGAACCTGGCATTTTCTTACCATTAATTAAAACAAGTGTTCTTGAAGAGCCTAAACCACGTAAGTTTACTGTTGCCTGACTTTGCGCAGTACTACCTGATGATGGTTGAATCGAACCAAATGAGTTAAATGTTGAACGGTTTAATACGTCTGCAACACTTAATTGACCTGAATTATCTAAAGATGCACGGTCGATTACAACAACAGGGTTTGCACCCTCAAGGTCAGTTCGTTTAATACGTGAACCTGTAACTTCGATTCGCTCAACTTTTTCTACACCTTCTTCTTCAGCAGCAAAAGACGAAGCTGAAAATGCAGCAGTTGACGCTGCACCAAAAGCAATCGCTAAACGAACTGCTTTTGAAACTTGATTATTTAACATTTGATTCTCCCTGGTCATATCCATGTTATGACTTTATTAATTTATTTTACCCCTTAAAGAGGTACTAGTACCTCATAAGGGAATTAAATACTAATATTAGGGACAACTTTTGGTCAACAGTTTTTTAACCATTGTTTTTCAATGTAAATTTTAAGTTTCAGGTGTATATAAGATTAAAGAAAAATTTGATTACATATATTTCACATTAGTTTATATATTCGAAACAATAAAAAACCCAGAATAAGGTTTGAGCCTTAATTTCTGGGTTTTTTGTATTTTTTTGATAATTTATTATTTCAAATATCTAGCCAAAAACTTTTCCATTTTTGTGTAAAGCTCAACTTTATTTTCTTGCTTCTGAAAGCCATGACCTTCATTTTCTTTCATTATCCATTCATCATCTGACAAAATTACTCCTTTTTTTGCCAGTGCATCGCGTAAATCAGTTGCGTGTTGCTTAACTACACGCGGGTCTTTCGCACCTTGCACTATCATTAGTGGCGCTTTAATTTTATCAACATGTTGCAACGGTGACATTCGTTTCATTAGTGCTTCATCTGATGGATCACCAATCTGCATTTCAAGCACTTCACGTTGTGACTCCCAATGCTTTGGTAATGTATCAAATAATAAAGACACATCTGTTACGCCAACGTAATCTATTCCGCATTTATAAAGTTCAGGTGTAAACGCAAGGCCTGCTACTGTGGCATAGCCACCGTAACTCGCGCCATAAATACAGACCTTATTCGCATCTGCGATACCTTCTGAAACCAAATATTTAACGGTATCTGTAATATCATTTTGCATTTCAGCGCCCCATTTACCACCATAGCCCGCTTGCTGGAATTTGCGACCATAACCGCCAGACCCCCTAAAGTTAACTTGAACTGTGGCATAGCCTCTACTTGCAAAAAACTGGGCTTCAGGATTGAATCCCCAATAATCTCGAATTCCAAAGGGACCACCATGTGGATTTACGATGAGAGGTAGCAGTTTACCCGATGAGTTTTTAGGTATTGTGATATAACCATTTAATGTTAAACCATCTCTACTTTTAAATTTGATAGGCTGCATCGGCGACATCGCTTTAGGATCTATCCATGACATTGGGCTTAATAATGCTTTTAAGCTATTGTCATTTTTATTGAATAAATAATATTGGCCGGGATCAGTGTCACTCGCTGCATAGACAATATTGAGCACTTCATCATCAGAGCGACTGGTAATTGTCACAACTTTATCGGGAAATGCCTGCTTTAATGAGGTCATCATTTTTGCAGTCTGTTCATCGAAGTATACTTCTTCAGGGTATTTGTCATAAAAACTAATTGAAGTAAGCTTTTTACGCTTTCTCGAAAAGCTAAGCGATGTAACATCAACGTTATCATGGGCAAAAATTTGTTCGCCTAACTTATTCGTTTCTGGATCGAAATAAAAAACAGCTTTGGTATCACGACCTAAATCAGAAGCGACGAACAACCTTTTATTATCGAAATCAAATGCCAATGGTTCAATATTTGCTTCTTCGGCATTGTACTCTCGTAATACTCTGAATTTTTCTTCGCCTTTTCCTTTATATAGTAAAGTACCTTTTAAACCTTCAATCGTTAAAGCGCCACGTACCTCACCATCATGATCAAGCATCCACCCCTGAACGTTACCAGGGTTCTTTGCAAGTAAGTGCATCTTGTAATTACGTTCGTGTTTACGATCCCAACGGCTGTCGATTGGCAGTTTATATAAATCTGGAGCAACAATGTTTCGGCCGTTATATTGCACCAGAATATGCTTCGGATCATCTGGTAATAAATGCACAACTGATGCAGAGCGGATACCTGATGCGCCAACTTTTGATCCGACTAACTGCACGACCTTCGCACGTTTCTTATGGGCATCAATTGTATAAATACTGAATGCTTCATTACCATTACTGTCTAGTGTAAAAATAATGTCATCATTATTCGCCCAAGAGAAACTATTGATATCTTGCTCATCAAACTTTGTTATTGGCCTCGCATTTTTAAAGCCATCAACTTCCATTACAACAATATTTCTACGCTCGTTAATTGGCGATAAAACCGCAAGGTACTTACCATTTGGAGAAAGTTGCAAATTAGAAAATTTAGGTGTTTTAAAGAAGTCCTCAATTGGGATGTCTTGCGTTTTGGAGCCGACACTCATAGATAAACTGAGCAAACTACTCAAAAGTAAAAACCATATTATTTTCATTTTAATATTCCCTTTAATTATGACGATAAATGTTTGGGTTATTTATAACTTAGTACTTTGCATAAAAAAACCCTGCTACAGCAGGGTTTTAAGAGCTTATACTAATTATTTTAGCTTAGAATTTTTGTTCTAAACGAAGGTACATTGAACGACCTGTTTGATCGTATAATGACCAGCTTGAATCACGGTAATCACGGAAGCCGTCATACCAAGAAGGTGCTTTCTTATCAAATACGTTGTTAACACCTACAGAAATTTTAGTATTTGTTGGTGCAGTGTATGTGAACTGAGCATTATGCTTGAAGTATGAAGGAACGTCAGCAAGGTAATCAACACCCCACTCTTCGTTACCTGACTCTTGAGCGCCTACGTAGAACATAGTCCAAGAAGCACTGTAATCTTCATAAGAATAGCTAACACCTAAATCAGCTTTCCAATCTGGGTAGTCTTGAAGACCAGCATAATCAAACGGTTCTGCATCTTTATCAGCTTTTTCTTCAAACTCCATAACTTTTGAAACGTTTAGCATTACGCCAAAGTCACCGAAGCTAGTTTCATGCTTATAGCGAGTTGAGAAATCGAAACCAGACGTTTGTAGTGATGCTTTATTGATATAACCTGTGTAGATGTAATCAATTTGGCCAGTACCATTAGCACGGTCGATAGCATCTGGTGTAGAACCTAAACCACCTTCTTCTTGTTCAATACGTAGAAGTTCAGTTGTGCTTACGTCATCGATACGGTTTTCGTAGCTGATATCGTAGTAAGTTAATTCTACTGCTAAGCCATCAACGATATCCCATACGAAACCAAGCGTCGTAGAGTCACCCGTTTCTTCAGTAAGGTTTGCATTACCACCGAACCATGTCGCTACTTGCTCACCAGCGTCAGAACAATAACCTTCTAATGATTGACCAGGGTTAGCATCACACCATGCTGTATCACGAACAGTTGGGAAGCTTAATGCATAAGACTGGAACATTTCGCCCATGTTAGGAGCACGGAAAGACTCACCCCAAGAACCACGGATTAATAATGTGTCAGTTGGGCGCCAAGTAACACCTACTTTTGGAACAACCTTATCAAATGTAGTGCTCTTTTCACCAAGGTTAGTCATACCTGACTGTTCGTATTTCTCATAACGACCAGCAACAGTTACATCAATTTCGTAAGGTAGGCTTGCTTGAATTTCCATGTATGCAGCAGTACGGTCACGAGTTGCATATACGTCATCGCCGCCTGAACCGCCTGAGATGAAACCATTTGCAGACTCAGGGTCAGATACTTGAGTGAAATCAATTTCTTCAAATTCTGCACCAACAACACCAGCAATAACGAAATCACCGTTATCAACGAATGTAGTAGACACTAAACCATCAATTTGTTGGCTTTCGTAACGACCTTCATAAGTACCTGTATGCGCTGCATATTGGTATAAGTCTGTAAGTTGAGTATTCCACTCTTCGTAGCTCATGCCAGTAGTGTTAAGAATATCATATTCACCAGAGTCAATTGCGCTTTGTAACATTACGTCATTAACTAGGTTGCTACCAAAAACATTTGTTTTAGAGATGCTGTTTTGATAGTTGATTTCCCAATCAAAACCATTACCAATATCAGTGAAGCCTTCAAGACCTAATACGATGTCTGTAGTTACAACTTCTGTTTTTGTATCACGGTTACCAATTGGCACAGAACGCATGTAAAGACGGATATCTTCATCTTCTGGGTTATATTGGTTGTCAGCATCCATCCAAACTGCACCGGTAGATACTGGCGTACCTGCGTAACGAGAGTTTGTTTCGTTGAAACTTGCCATTGCACGACCAACAAAGCGAATGTTGTCAGTCAATTCATAGTTAAAGTTAGTTAAGAATGAGTTGTTTTCTACGTCTGGGTAGAATTTTGTAACGTTACCGTAGTTGTATAAACAACCACCAACGCCGTTCTCATCCATAGAATTTACGACGTCAGCTGTTTGGTCACAAAGCTCAGGGTTAGAGATATAGCTACCCGCACCACCGATTCGGTAGTTTGGAACATGGCTATAACCGCTGTAAGCACCGTAAGTCGGATCGTCCATCGCCCAAATTTCTTTGTCGAAGATTGCATTGTCACGTGAGTTTTCATACGTGAAGATGATGTTACCTTTTTCAGATGTGTAACCTGAAGTAATTGAGAAAGTTTTGCTTTCGCCACCTTCAACTTTAGGTACTTCGTAATCGTATTTTACGCTAACACCATCAAAGTCTTTTTTAGTGATGATATTGATTACACCAGCAACAGCAGATGAACCATAAACAGCTGATGCGCCATCGCGAAGGATTTCAACACGCTCAACAACTGCCATTGGAATGATTGATGTATCAGCCGATGAACCAGAAGATGAACTTGTACCAGGCATACGACGACCATCTAATAATACAAGTGTCGCGTCAGAACCAAGGCCACGTAAGTTAATGTTAGAAGAAGCTGCACCACCAGCACCGTAACCAGATACACCTTTCCAAGAACCGAAAGAGTTAGAAGCAAGGTTATTTAAAACGTCAGCAACTGTAGGCTCACCTGAAAGGCTGATTTCTGCCGCTGATAAAACGGTAACTGGAGAGCTGTTCTCAAGATCTACCTGCTTGATACGTGAACCAGTAACTTGGATACGCTCAACTTTTTCTGCGTTTTCTTCATCTGCAGCAAATGTGCTTGCAGAAAATGCAGCTGTAGAAGCTGCGCCAAAAGCGACCGCTAAGCGAACAGCTTTTGAAACTTTATTATTTAACATTTGATTCTCCCTGGACCATGTTATTCATGGAATATTTATAGTTATTCAAAAAAAATGCATATTAGGCATTAATTTTGAGCTTTGATAATAATACTCGCCACTCTTAAAGGTCAACACTTCGCTAACTCAAAAGTTCAATTTTTAACAATAAATAAAACACTAACCAAAATAATAAAACATAATTAACACCTTCAAACCCCTTTAAATACAATAGGCACAGCAATACTTACAACAAGTTACAAAGGTCAAAAAGAATTTAATTTTTTAGTATTAATATGGGTACTAAAACAAAACCCATCATTAATTGCAATTTCCGCAACAAAACTCAACACTGATAAATGGTATTTTTTATCTTTAAAAATAAAAAAATAAAATTTTAAGACCTTGCAATTAAGATGAAACCACAACAAATATGGTCAAAATGAATGGTACATGCAGAAAAAGGACAAAATGATGCAAAAGTTAATAGAATGAACATTCTATTAACCAGCAATAACTAACGGAAAGTGCAGAAAAACATTTAACCCCTTATATTTTCTGAAGATAAATAAGTAAAACCAGAACAAATTCGGTACATATAAACTTGAAAAAACTGTAACAATCACTGATAGTAAGATTGTTAAAACAACAAGGAAAAATCATGTTTAAACAATTATTACTAATTGCATTTACGTTTTGCTCACTTTCTTCGTATGCAAAAATAAATGAACTACCAGAAGAATTTTCAGACTTTAGCCTTAATCGAGATATTAAAATTTCGTATGAGGACCTTGATAACTTACTTGAAATGACTGTTATCGACATGGGGATGTCAGACCGAAGCTCTCGCAAATCTCAATCCTCCATTGGCACTCGCATGAAATCGCACAGAAACAACGATACTGCGCTTGAAGCCAATCGTTTTTTCTTCGAAGGTGTTTCTAAATCAGAGATAAAAGATGGCTTTCACAAGATTAGAGTTAGCTTAGAGAAGGTACCTAGCGAAGTGTCGCTGAATGATTTAAGCCTAGACGAGCAGTTAGCTTACTGGCTTAACCTATATAATACAGCCATGGTCGAAAAATTAATTGAACACTACCCTATTCGCGATACAGAAGACCTTCTATTTGGTGATGATTCGATTTTAGAAGATGAGTTTTTAACCGTTGCCGGTTACAAACTTTCACTCAATGATATTCAACATAAAATTGTTTTCGAAAAATTTGGTAAAAAAAAGCCGATAGTTATGTATGGCTTTTATCAAGGTAACATTGGTAGCCCAAACCTTCGAGATGAAGCGTATAAAGGTAGCAAGGTTTACCATCAACTTGTTGAAAATGGAGAGGAATTTGTAAACTCAAATAGAGGCATGCAAATTAAACGTAAAAACCGCCTTTATGTATCTAAGTATTATGAGCAAGCTGAGTCTTTATTTTCAGATTTCGAAAGTGACTTACGTGAGCACTTAGAAGACTACGCTGAAGGTCAAATGAAAAGCGATGTTAAATACGCCAAACGCTTCAAAGTTGATATCGAAGATTGGAGTATTACTGATTTATATGGTACCGACCGTGACTATGGCGGTTCTGCATCAACTAACCCTGCAGCAATGCTTAATGCTGTCGCAAGCAACTCAGCTGTACCAATCGGTCCTGAAGGTAGTGGCTCGGGTATTGGAGCGGTTAATGTGAGTCATATTACAGATTCAATAATGATGCGCACCATGGATTTTGGTCGTTTTTCTCCTGAAATGTTAGAGAAAATCAAAAAACTTAACTTAAAGCGCCAAGACAACAGTGGCTCTGTTGAGATTAAGGATCTGGATTCAAACAATTAAAATAAAAAGGCCGCTCGTCAAAAGAATGTGACGGGTGGCTTTTTCTGAACAGGGAGTTTGCTATGCTTAAACCACTCTTATTAATTACCGCATTTTTCTTTACTGCACACTCGTCAGCAAAACTAGACACTCTACCAGAAGAGTTTGCCGATTTCGGCTTAGATAGTGATTTAACAATATCTTATGGTGATTTAGACCAGTTACTTAAAATCACGGTTATTGACTTAGGCCGCTCAGACCGAGGTTTTCGAAAAGGCCAATCAGGCATTGGCACACGTACGAGAGCACACAAAAATAACGATACAGCTTTAGAAGCAAATCGTTTTTATTATGAAGAAGTTGTAAAGGCAAACCTGAAAACTGGTTTTAAAAAAATACGTCTGAGCCTTGAACAAGTTCCTGAACAAATCCCTCTTAATGAGCTGGTTCTATCTGAGCAACTGGCTTATTGGCTAAATTTATATACCACAGCATTATTAGAGAAACTCATTGAACACTACCCTATTTTTAGTACTGAAGATTTATTATTTGGTGATAATTCATTACTTGATGAGGAATTTATTACTGTTATGGGACATAGCCTGTCTTTGAATGACATACAACACAACATTGTCTTTAAAAAGTTTGGCAAAAGTAAACCGATTGTAATGTACGGCTTTCATCAAGGGAATATCGGCAGCCCAAATCTTCGCCCAGAGGCCTATGTAGGAAGCAAAGTGTATTACCAACTAGCAGACAATGGTGAGGAATTTGTTAATTCTAATCGAGGTATGCAAATTAAAGGGAAAGATAGACTTTACCTATCCGTCTACTACCAGCAAACAGAAGCCTTGTTTGACGACTTTGAGCAAGATTTAAAGTCTCATATTGAACACTATACTAATGGCTCTTTAAAAGATGCTGTAGAGTCATCTAAAGGGTTTAAACTTACAATAGATGATTGGCATATCGTGGATTTATATCGCACGCATAGAGCCTATGGCGCCTCTTCTGCTATTAACAGGGCCCCGCTAGAGGGTATAGGAGGAATAACATATGGATATCGTGCAGCAGACGGAAGCTATATCACCGATCCCTTAACGAAGCGGCTAGCTCAATTTGGTCGATACCCACCACAAGTTTGGAAGAAAATTCGTAAGCTTTATAAACAAAGAGAACGCATTAAAGGTACTGTAGAAATCAAAGACCTTGATGTAAATCAAGAGTAATATTTTACTTTACTGTACGCCCTGTTAACATAAAGCAAAAACAGGGTGTACGAGTGAATAATTCATTGCAAAGAGCTTTGCACGCATTCAATCAACAACAATATGTGCAAGCGTTACAACTCCTTTCTTTACATACAAATAAAACCGCTGATTGGTATACATTAAATAGCTTATGTTTATCAGCTGTAAACAAAACTATTGAAGCAGAGCAGTGTTATTTACAAGGCCTTAGCCAATTTAGCAATCATGTTGGCCTTTTAGACAACTACACAAATCTACTTTGTAAACAAAAAAAGTATGCAGAGTGTATTCAGTTTTGTGAATACAACACAGCTTCTTTATCACTCGAAAAGCCACGACTTAATTACATTGAAAGCCTAATTAATCAAGATGAATTATTAAAAGCCGAACATTTATTGAGCAAAACATCGCCCTCGCAGAACACATTCGTTCGTTACCATTGGCTCACTTTAGAACTTTTCGAGCGCTTTGGTGACTTACAACGTATCGAAGAGTATTTTCAAACAAAATTGCCAGCTCAATTAAAGGGGCAATTTCATTTCGTTTATAAACATGCTTGTAATTATCGAAATTTAGGTCAATTTGCCGAGGCCTTAGCGCTTTTGCAAATGCTTCTAAAACAGCAACCAAGCGCCGAGTTGCATTACATAGTTGGTTGTACATACTATGATTTACAGCAATATGAACAAGCACAAGCTCACCTTAAGGCATGCTTAGAACTTGCTCCTAACTATGTACCAGCGCATGAAAGCCTCAACAAGCTCTACTGGGAACACTCGCAGAGCCAATTAATGAGTTCATATGCAGACACTTTTAAACACTTTGATGCAAACCCTGTTCTGATCCACTCTCAAATTGGCCAACTACTGCAACTAGATAAGCTGGAAGAAGCATTATTAGTAAGCAGTGATGCAACACGAAACCATCCACAAAATTTAGATTTACATCATGCACACAGTATAATTCTAGATAGAACAGGTGACGAAGAAAAAGCATTCTCACTCCTTCAGCAACTCGTTAAAGCTGCCCCACAAAATGCTCGTTACTGTATTGATTTAGCAAACTTTTACATACAACAAGGCGATTACAGCTCAGCGATCTCTCATTTAGAAACCGCAGTAAAATTTAATCCTCACAACCAAGAGCTTTGGGCATATTTAAGTATTGCTTGGCGACTATCAAATAATGATAAATATCACTGGTTAACTAACCTAGATAAATTCGTTAAAGTGATGGAGCTACCTGCTCCGCCTGGTTTTAAGACCTTTGCTGATTTTAATAAGCAGTTGCAGGAGCTAATGATCAGCCTTCACACAAATAAACTACAACCATTAGATCAAAGTGTGCGCAGTGGCAGCCAAACACAAGGTCACTTGTTACACCGTTCAAACCAACTTATTGATTTATTTAAGTCATCTATGAATGAATGCATTAATCAATACCTGATGCAGCTACCAGAGGATGCTAACCACCCTCTATTAGCGCGTAATCATAAACGCTTTGTTGCCAGAGGTAGTTGGTCGGTGAAACTAGAAGAAGGCGGTTTTCATGCTAATCATATCCACCCTCAAGGTTGGTTATCAGCGCCGAGCTATATTTCTATTCCTAATGAGATGAGTAAAGATGATGAAACTAAAAATGGCTGGCTTAAGCTAGGAGAAACCAGTCTTAACTTAGGTGAGCGTGAGTCTATAGCTCGTGAAATATGTCCTGAGGAAGGTCAAATTATTATATTTCCAAGCTATATTTGGCATGGTACATACCAACTAAAAAGCACTAGCCCTCGGCTAACTATTCCATGTGATATCATGCCCTTAAAATAATAAAAAAGACCATCTAAATGATGGTCTTTTTTATTACCAATTACTTATTTAACAGCGCTTTGGCATCTTGGTAGGATTTTTCATCGGCCTGTATGTGTTCAAGGTAATTTGCAAATCGTCCTGAGGATGACTTATAAAGTGGCTTTCTAACCTGCCATACACTCGCTGTACTTACAGTGCCAGATTTATTATGAAATCGCTGGGCTTCATCAGTATATTCAAGCCCTAAAAAACTAAACAGCTGTTCTAAAATCTGCTCGGGTGAGCAAACGAGCTGATCGTAATTCAGGGTAAAAATATCATTACTGAAACACGACTGCCAATGTGACTTAATACGTTGCTGCTGCTCATAGTGATGTAGAGTATCACTAAGGGATACAGCATAGTTTAAGCTCGGACCCAAATGCTGGAAAAAAGCTGACAAGCTATTGTCTTTAATATCTCGTTCCGTCCAGATAATCTTAGCTTTTGGATAGAGCTGCTTGATAATGTCTAAGTAAAGGTAATTTTCAGGGCGTTTATCTGTTACATAAAGCGCACCTTCAGCTCTTAAAGTTAATTGTTCTTTATAACCATCAATAAATTCAGGCTCTTTAGCCTTATTAACAAGTGCCTTTTCATCGCCAATCAAATTGAATAACGATGAATGTAAATAGGCAATTTCACCACCTGCCGCTATTTGCTCGTTAGAGCTGATGATTTGTTCAATTAGTGTTGAGCCAGAACGAAACATTCCGCAAATTATAATTGGTGTTATTGAACTATTCGCTTCTTGCAGAGCAATATTACGTGCTAAGGTGTAGTCAGTAATCTTCTCAGCAGATTGGCGATCATAGGCTGGTAAATACTTTTTATTGTAATGATTAGCTTTTACATAATAATACCAAGCTTTCTGATAGTTTTTACAATCATTAAATACTTTACCAAGTGCATAATAAATATCAGCACACGCTATGTCATCTGACTCTCGCTTTAAAATGGCTAAGCTTGCTTGTTCATAGTCAATTGCATCGCGCTCAGTGAAGGTTTCAATATCGGCCAACCTTGCTTGAGCCATCGCATTAAATGCATCTATTTGTAAAACCTGTTGAAAGCCTTTTTTCGCTTTCTCTTTATCACCAAGCTGTTCGTAAATATTTGCCAATGAAAAGTGAGCTTGAAGATTATTTTCATCATGACTAATCGCTTGTTGTAAGTAACGTACGGCATCATCGGGGTGATGTAATTGCTCATTATGCATAAAAGCAATTTCTATTAAAGCGGGTGCTTTAAACTGCTCAGATAATGTTAGAGCTTGTTCAAAGAAGCGCATCGCTGAATCGTGGTTATCAAGCTTTCTTTCTATTTTTCCTAGCTGAAAGCAAATATCAGCTTGCTGCGGATTTGTCTCATATAAAGGTAATAGCGCGCTTTTTGCAATTTTGAACTCACCACAACTTATACTTAATTGTACTAAGGTCAGTACATAATCAAACTTTTTTGGAGCTATTGATACCAGTTTTTGGCAATAGGCAATGGCTGTTTCAGTATCTTGTTGCTGCATAGCAACTTTGAAAAGGATCTGTAACGCTTTTTCAGCAAACTCATTGTTATGTGTTAACGGTTTTAATAATTCTATCCCTTGGTTAACTTTACCTTGCTGAAGTAAAGCAACAGCTTGGGTAAACGCGTGTTGTTCTGATGTCATTGTTTCCCCATAAAAAAAGCGAGCCGAAGCTCGCTTTATCATACATTAATTAATTCAAATTAGAATTTTAATGAAACGCTTGCGTGGAAGTAACGACCTAGAGTGTCGTAGTAACCAGCAACTGCGTTACCATTTGTAGATAACGTACCGCCTACTAGTGGTGGCTCTTTATCTAATACGTTGTTCACACCAACAAGTACGCGAGTGTAATCATTGATAGTGAATGAACCTTTAAGGTCAAGGTAGCTTTGTGAACCAATGCCGTCTTGAACTAAAGTGTCAGAGCCTGTGTAGTCATTAACTGCACTGAAGTAACGCCATTTAGCAGTAGCTTTCCACCAGCTACCTGTGTCGTAGCTTGCAGTTAGAACATGACGCCATTCTGGTTGTGGGAAACAGCCATTGTCTAGTGTATCAACACAGTCATACGGTTCACTTACACCTGGAATATCTTCATATTCTTTAGTCATCATGTAAGTACCGATTAGGCTTGTAGAAAGTGTACCACCGCCGATTTCCATGTCATAGTTAGCACTTAAATCAACACCTTCAAAATGAATGTTACCTAAGTTAGTGTTTGTTGCTACAACTTGACCAGAACCAATCCATAAGCTGCCGCTACCAGGAGTACGTTCAATCTTATCACAGAATTGAGCATCGCCTGTTAGACCACACTGACGAACGATTAACTCTGGGTCAATTGCACCGATTGCATCTTCAAGGTCGATATCCCAGTAATCGATTGAGAAGTTAAAGCTCTCAAATGGGTTACCAACAACACCTAGAGTGATTGTATCTGCGATTTCAGGGCTTAGATCAGGGTTACCACCGAAGAAACCGTTGTACTGATCTGCAGGGCTCTTACCTACGTTACCGTATTGAGACGCTGTAATACCTGTGTTAGCACAAGCTGCTTGGCTAAGTTCTGGAGTTGCAGTCGCACATGGATCTACACCTGCCCATAAACCTTGGCTTTGTTGAGCGAATAGCTCACCGTTGTTTGCAGAACGAACCGCACGGTTGTAGCTTGAACGGATTTTCCAGTTCTCAGTTACGTCCCAGTTCATTGCTACTTTATAAGTAGGCTCTGAACCTGAAGTACTGTAATCAGACCAGCGGTAGCCTAAGTCAACTAACAGGCTTTCAAAACCAGTGATACCTTCAACGATAGGAATACTTAACTCACCGAAGAATTCAGTTACATCGTACTCACCGTTAAGGCTCTTAGTAGGACCACCTTGGCCAAGTAATAGACCTTGTGCGTACACTTCATCCGCTGTACGGCCAAATGTTTCTTCACGGTACTCAGCACCGAATACTGCAGCAAGTGGGTAATCTGAAGAAGGAAGACCAAATTCAAATTCACCAGTTACGAAGCCGCTTACGATGAACTGTTCAGTAACACCGTTAAGAATCGCAGTACCAGTTAATGCGCCAGCTGATTCAGCAGAAACACCTTGGTATGTGAATACTTCGTAAGGGATACAGCCATCAGTTGCGGCACAGTCTTCACCATTTGCAGAAAGCGCAGTACTGATACGTGGACCGAAGAAGTCATTTTCGTATGCAGAAGATGAAGAAGTTGAACCATATTGCATGAACGCTTCATATGACCAAAGGTCACTGATTTCACCTTTACTACCTAGTACTAAGCGGAATGAGCTGTGCTCAAGTTGGTTAACACGTGGGCCACCTTCAACGTTACGCTTACCAATGTAAGTAGCAAACTGGTCACCTGAAGTTAAACCGAAACGATCAGTTAAGTTTTGACGCTGTGCATCTGTAAGAAGAGGGCTATCGTAATCGATTACGTAGTTTTCATTAAAGAACGTACCCGATTCTGCGATTTGTGCAGAAGTACGGTCACGCATGAACATAGCTTCAATGAATGGGTGGAAGTTATCGTTTACTTCATAGTTAGCGAATAAGCCCATTGTGTGGCGCTCATCCGGACGCATAAAGTGGTTTACTGGTGCGTAGTTATATACGTTACCGCTTGAAGGAATGAAGCTGCTATCAGAACCAAGTGTCCAGTAATCGTAATCATCCCAATCAAATGCACCTGTGTCAGTTACACCTGAGATGTAGAAGTTAGGAACTACCGCGTTACCAGAACCACCACACGCTGTACCTGCAGCATTTAGAGCACATGAAGAGTAATCACGTGAGCCTTGGCGTAATTCGTTTTGTTTGTTGTAAGTGAAATAACCTACAGCGTGACCTTTACCGCTATCGAATGAACCACCTAAAGTAGCAGAGAAATCAAACGATGAACCGTCAAAGCCTGAGCTTCCATCAGGGTAATCAAAATCACGGTCATCCATTAAACCTTGGATGTACTCGTTGTCGTTATCGTGTTGATAAGCTGTTGAACCAAGGTTTACTTCGAAACCTTCGAACTGATCGTCCATCACGAAGTTTACAACACCCGCTACCGCGTCAGCACCGTAAGTTGATGAACCACCACCTGTCATAACGTCAACGCGTTTGATAAGTGCAGCTGGAATTTGGTTAATATCAGCAGACTGGCTGTAGATACCACCAGCTTGCATACGACGACCGTTGATAAGTACTAGAGTACGCTGTGAACCCATACCACGTAAATCAAGAGTAGCAGTACCAGAAGCACCATTTGATTGGAATGCAGTGCTTGAAGCTTCTAGTTGAGGCAAGCTGTTCATCATGTCTTCAACACGAGTGAAACCAGCTACTTCGATTTCTTCAGCTGTTGTAACTTGTACTGGGCTTGCAGTTTCGATATCAGTACGTTTGATACGTGAACCTGTAACTTCAATACGTTCAACTTTTTCAACTGCTTCTTCTTCAGCAGCATAAGAGTTTACAGAAAACGCAGCTGTTGAAGCTGTACCAAAAGCAAGCGCTAAGCGAACTGCTTTTGAAACTTTATTATTTAACATTTGATTCTCCCTGGACCACTATATTGTGGCTATATTTAGCATAAGCTTGTTTATTATTTGTATCGCATCAGGACTGCGACAAACAAATAATAAACAAATAAAACAAAATATCCAGCCCTTTATTTACAATTTTTTAATGAAGCAGCAAAAAGTTTACTTTTTCTCGTTTTATGGACAAAAAACACACAAATAAGCGTTTAAACTGAGCTTACCGATCATTCATCGCAACAAAGAGTCAAAAAAATGTTAATTTTTCTAAAAAAGCTGTATCTGACGGTCACTTAGTGACGAAACTTTAGTACCTAAATCAACAACAATCATTTCAGCTATTGGCAACAATTGTTTGTTAACATAAATGCCATAATCGTAATTATGGTGACCTGTGTAGTACTCAGCGCCGTTAGGGGTGTAAACATATTTAATTATTTGTCCACGCTGAAATGCAAGATGAGGATTGTCAGCTAAGTACTGTTTCGCTGCTTTAACGTGGGGAGGGATGTTTTTTTGGTAATCGGTTAAATGCTGACCCAGGCGTTTGCGATAGATTAACTTAGCGTCAAACTCACCTGCATATAGTTTTTTAACATACCTATCAAAGGTTTGAAAAATTAATTCTTGGCTATAATTTTCAGCAAATAATATCTCAAATAATTCTGTTTGAAACTCATGAGCAAGTTCTGTCCAATCACTCCTTACGGTTTCCATACCTTTAAAAACTAATTTTGAAGCACCATTTTTTTCGACTTTTCCTACATAACGCTTTTTAGAACCCATTGTTTTTCCTCTAATAGTGGGCATAAAAAATGGGCTATAATGAGTTTCGTACTCAATTTCTAAAAAGCTGTCTATTTTATAGTCTTTCTGCAAAACCTGCTGCCAGCGTTTGTTAATTTTCTCCGCCAGTTTCGTACCGATTTCATTACAGTTTAGTGAATTTAGATCATCATCAAGCTTAACAAAGGTCGAATCTGTATCACCATAAATGACGTTATAGCCCCACTCTTCTATCCAGTGCTTGGTTGTTTGCATTATTTCATGGCCACGCAGAGTGATTGAACTCGACAATCTCGGGTCATAAAAGCGACAACCTTTAGAGCCAAGTACACCATATAAGCTATTCATGATGATTTTAATTGCCTGCGAGAGCATAGGTTGGTTTTTATCTTTGGCTATTTGCCTTGTTGCTGCAAGTTCACGAATAAGCTCAGGCAGATGGTGCTCAGTACGTGAAAACTGTGCTTGGTTAAAGCCTTCGATTGCGTCATCTGGCTTTTTTAACCCTTCAACTAGACCAAGAGGGTCTATACAAAATGTACGCATTATTGATGGATAGAGGCTTTTGTAATCAAGCACCAGGATATTCTTGTAAAGACCTGGCTGCGATGACATGACATAACCACCTGGGCTGTCAAAACTTAACCCATGATCGCCTAAATTAGGGGCTATATAGCCACTTCTATGCAATAGCGGTAGATAAAGATTAGTAAAGGCCGCTACTGAGCCGCCCATTCGTTCTAATTCAAGTCCGGTGAGTTGGCTTCTTACAACTGCAAAATCGAGTAACTTTAATTTCTCAAAAATCCGCAAAACTAAAATACAGTCTTGCCTGTTGTAATTAGCAAGAGACAGTTTGTCTTCATTAAACTGGCGAATAATTTCTTCAAGACGGTTATCTGTGCTGATCAGCTTCTCTTCACCAAGTTCGATACTCGCTACATTGGCAAGACTGAAACTGTCGTAGTGATAAGTGGCATTTTTTAAAGTATCAATACCATCAATAACTACGCGACCAGGCATTGTTATGCGAGTAATGTTTCCCGAGCGCACGCGCATTATTTCTTTGTTGCGACCAAGCTTTAGAGATATACCTAACGCCTCAGCTCTTGCGTGAAGCACACTGAAGTCAAATTCAATAACATTCCAACCAATCAGTACATCAGGATCAATTCGCTGAATTTCATTTTCAAACTGAGTAAGAAGATCTATTTCATCTTCACACCAATTGATTTGATAATCTAGATGAGTCGTTGGCTCTGGGCGCCCTATCATTAAGACTTTATCAATGCCGTTTCCGACTAAGCCAATAGAAAACAGTACGCCTTCGCCATTACACTCAATATCAATAGAAACATGTTTGAAAAAAGGCCTAAATTCATTGTTTGGTTTTAATTTAGCGTTCTTTAACAGTCGAAAACCGCTTCGTATTTGTATTTCACCTTTTACCCATACTGAGCCTTTAATGAAACGCTCCATCAAAAATCTGTCAATTGGCCTAACATCATCTTCAAAAGTAACTAGTTGTGAACTTTTTAAAACCTTAATGGCGCTGTAGTAATCTTTTAACGATTTAAAATAACAGCATATCACCGACTGATTTTGGAAATTTTTTAGTTTGGCATCAGCAAAACGAACATGAATGTTTTGATTTTGTAATAGTCGCTTTGCAGCAGTTACTTGGTTTTCAGGAATGAAAAATACCACCTCTTGGTGCTCAACCTGTACTTTTAAAGGGCCGTTTTCACACCAGAGCCAAAACACAAAACTAACTCCTGATGAGCTATCAAACGCTTCTTTAGAAAGGATAAAACCTGTATCTGTAACCATTTACTTCAAATATCTATTACGGAAGGGGTATAGTACACCCTAACTACATAAAATTATAAGAGCCAATTATGAGCCCAATTGATGCGATTAATAACGCAAAGACACTCGTTGCTACTGAACCACATAAAGCTAAAGTTATGTTGTTAGAAGTACTCAATGAAAATCCAGAATATCACGATGGCTGGGCTTTACTTGCTGAAATTCACAAACTACTGCAAGAGCATGAACAACAGCAAAGTGCACTCAAACAATATGAAATGATTCATTGGTTTAATAAACAATTAGACACGGCTAAACAATTAACCAATCAAAACCCTCTGCAAGCGCAGCAAACCATTCAGCAATTATTAAAATTAGTACCAAATGAATATAGAGCACTCGAAACGCTGGCTGAGATCGCATTTAAAGTGGGTGATAGCAAAGCTTACTTTGCAATATCAAAACATAACCTTGAGAACAACTCGCAAAAACAAACTGTTAAAGAAAGCTACTGTAAAGCCCTACTCAATACCAAGCAATTTGATGAGTTAATCTCTTTTTACCGCTCTTCGATATCTTCACCGACATTATACATTGAGAGCCTATTAGCGATCGCTCATGTAAAATTAATGCAATTTGATGAAGCTACAACCATCTATACTAAGTTACTTGATGCAAACTATTACGCAGCCCAATGCCACCTTCGCCTTGGAAACATTGAAAAAATAAAAGGTAATACTGGGCTTGCAATTGCTCACTACAAACAAGCACTGCAAATAGATAAAAAACTTGGTGAGGCTTACTGGAATTTAGCAAACTTAAAGACATACATTTTTGACAGTAAAGATGTAGACTTTCTAGAACAGCTAACGCAAGCTGCTAAGCCAAACCTTAATAGTGCTCAATTCTATTTTGCGCTCGCAAAGGCATATGAACAACAAGGTAACTTCAGCTTATCATTTGCGATGTTAGAAAAAGCGAACAGTATTCAAAAGTCACTAACGCCCTACAAGCCTAGTAATTTCACTTCTCGTTGCACGCAACATTTAACTCAGAAGCCAATGGCTCATAATGCATTTGATGAGTCGTTACAGCTGATTTTTATCGTCAGTCTACCTCGCAGTGGCTCTACCTTAGTTGAGCAAATTTTAGCAAGCCACCCTGATGTTGATGCAAGTTATGAATTAACAGAAATTAACGCAATTGCGCGAGAGCTTGAGAGTAAAAAACTCTCTGATGTACCTTATGGCCTTGATAAACTCTCAGAACAAGATAAGGCTCATTATGCCGCAAGGTATTTAAATTTTATTGCTCCACTACGCGGAAAAAGTAAGGTCTTTATCGACAAACAACCCGCAAATTTTCACCATATCGCATTAATAAAAACTCTATTTCCAAACGCTAAAATTCTCGAAGTAACAAGAGATAAAGCTGCAACAGCATGGAGTTTATACAAGCATTCTTTTTCTGAGGGCCACGCCTATAGCTACGATTTCAAATTGCTTGCACAATATATAAATGATTACGCAGATTTAATGTCGCACTGGCATGCTCTTTATCCAGATGAAATCTTCAACGTTGACTATCAAAACCTTGTTAATGATTTTTCCAATACAGTTTCTGAGTTGCTTGAGTATTGTAGTTTAGAAATGCATGAAAACTGCATGAGCTTTTATACTCATCAGCGTCCGATAATGACACCAAGCTCAGAGCAAGTAAGACAACCGATTTACAAAGATGCTCTAACGCAATGGACAAATTATAAAGTTCACTTAGAGCCCCTACTCAAGCTAATAAAATAATAATCAAACAAGTCGCTTGTAGTTGCCCAGTTAAATCTCTAAAATTCATTACTGTAATTATATACATACTTTAGGTTTTCTGGGCATGCTTTCTGACTCTTTAAAAAAAACAATTCGGCAAATTCATAAGCATGTTGCTGATAACCTCACCGATTACCGCCCTAGAAGCAGTCAAAACTATTTAGTTGCCGAAATAGCAAAAACCCTGGCTGGCGAGTATCACAAGAGCCAACGAATTTGTGTTATTGAAGCAGGCACCGGAACCGGAAAATCGTTAGCGTATTGTTTAGGGGCATTGCCTTTAGCAATGGCCAAGAAAAAGAAATTAGTGATTTCGACGGCAACCGTTGCCCTACAAGAGCAGTTAATTAGTAAGGAGCTGCCTTTTTTTAAAGAGCACTCTGGCCTAGACATCAAGTTTGATTTAGTGAAAGGTCGACAGCGTTATATCTGTGCACAAAAACTCAGTGCTGCTGTAAATGGCGACAGTCAAACGCAAATGGAGTTTATGCCGACCCTGTCATCGCCGCTTTCTGATATGGAAACCAAATGCTTAAAGCAACTTTATGATGCTTATTCAAAAAAGCAATGGCAAGGTGACCGCGATAGCTGGGCTGATACCATCCCTGATAAAGTGTGGAATTTAATTGCCTGTGATAAGCATTCATGCCAACGACAAATGCGTGCTCACCAGCTATGCCCTTTTCATATGGCGCGTCAGCGTCTGATGCAAATGGATGTGCTAGTGATCAACCATTCTCTATTATTGGCTGATCTTGATTTGGGTGGCGGTAAAATTCTACCTGAGCCTGACGATACAATTTATGTGATTGATGAAGCACACCATTTAGCGCATATCACCCGCGATTTTTCTTCTGCTGCAGCAACCATTAAAGGCACCATAGACTGGCTCGACAAACTGGTAAAATTTGCAGGTAAAATGGCCAATGTGCTCGTAGGTCAAAAAGCAATTGGGCAAAACTTTAAGCTCAGTGACAGTATCAATGATGCCGGCAAAAACTTAAAAGTGGTGCGTGATATTCTTGATAACGCAGACTTTAACTATAACAGTGATGACACCTATCGTTTTGAGCACGGTGAAATCCCAGCATCTTTACATACCAAAGCAAAAGATATTAGCGATGCCACCCTTGATGCCCTAAGAGCACTCAACAAGATGCACGACACCCTAGTGCAAGACGTAAGTGATGGCGATATAAAACCTTATGTGGCCGATCCAATCTTGGCTGAAAGTGGTCAGTACATTAATCGTCTAGAGTTATTAAACAAGCTGTGGTTTAGTTACGCCACAAAAGGCGAAGGTATTCCCCATGCGCGATGGATCAAACGCTTAGAATATAAGAATCACCACGACCACTTACTCAGTGATTGCCCTATTGAAGTTGGCTATTACCTAAAAGATAAATTATGGAATCAATGTGCGGGTGCCGTACTTTGTTCAGCCACCTTAACTGCATTGGGTTCATTTGATCACTTTGCCTATGAATGCGGTCTTGCCAAAGAAGAAGGCGTAAAATACATAAAAGTCCCTTCTCCGTTTGATTACCCAAAACAAGCGACGTTGCATATTCCTACAAGTCATATTGAGCCGACCGATAAAGCGTTTAGCGACCATTTGGCTGAGCAATTACCTAAGTTCCTTGATGATAAAAAAGCAAATTTAGTGTTGTTTGCCTCTTATTGGCAGATGGATCATGTTGTTAAAGCGCTGCGTAGCAAAGGAATTGAGGTCTTAGTGCAAGGTGAAATGTCCCGCGAAGCACTGCTTAAAAAACATAAAGCCAATGTAGATTTAGGCCGTGCTAGCTATTTATTTGGTACTCAAAGTTTATCTGAGGGTCTTGATTTACCAGGTAAATACTTAGAAAATCTGGTAATTACAAAAATTCCATTTGCGGTGCCTACCTCACCAATAGAAGAAGCGCAGGCTGAGTTTGTGCAAAGTAAAGGTGGCAACCCGTTTCTTTCGATAACCGTACCTGATGCGGCAAAGAAATTAGTACAAAGCTGTGGTAGACTGCTGCGCAAAGAAAATGATCAGGGTCGCATTACTATCCTTGATCGCCGTTTAGTGACCAAGCGATATGGCAAAGCCATGCTCGATACCTTGCCACCTTTTAAAAGACAAATTGATTATTAATGTTTGAATTAGCTTTAGACCCAGCAACCTGGGCACTATTATGCGCAGTCGCACTGGCAGCGGGCTTTATTGATGCAATTGCAGGCGGTGGCGGGATGTTAACTGTGCCGGCGCTATTAACTGCAGGCTTACCGCCCCACCTCACCTTAGGCACCAATAAACTTGCAGCGAGTTTTGGCTCATTGACGGCCAGCGTGACTTATTTTCGTAAAAAGTTGTTCAACCCACGGTTTTGGGCTGCATCCATTTTAGCGACAGCTATTGGGGCACTCGTAGGTACTTTAGTGGTTGATTACTTAAGTATTGAATTTTTAAATAAATTACTACCTGTGGTGATTATTTTAGTCGCTTGTTACAGCTTATTTGGCAGTTTGAGTACAACTGAGCATAACGAGTTACCAAAGCTTGATAGCAAAACTAAAATTAAACAATGGCTGCAAGGTCTTGGGCTTGGTTTTTTTGATGGTTTAGCAGGCCCAGGTACTGGCACATTTTGGACAGCCTCAAATAGCCTATTATATAAAATGAGCTTATTGCTTAACTGTGGCCTTGCCCGCTCAATGAACTTTGTTTCAAACTTTATTTCTTTGATCACATTCGTGGCGCTTGGCCATGTGAACTTTTTACTTGGTATTACAATGGGCTTTTTCTTGATGCTTGGAGCATGGTTAGGAGCACATTCAGCAATAAAGTTTGGTAGTAAAATGATCCGCCCAGTGTTTAACACTGTGGTTATAGTGTTAGCATTAAAGTTAATCTATGAGGCTTATTTATAAATGCAATCGACTGCTTTTGATAAACTACGTTCACAAATTGAAAGGCTCAAACAATTAGCCACACAATTTGATAAGGGTAATTTATTTGCTAAAAATCGCTATATGCAAGCCCAACCAAGTTTGTTTGATAAAGCCGTGTTTAGCACAAAAAGTATGAAGCTTGCTGACTACGTAAGCGAAATCGAAGATGAGCTAAACAGCTTGCCGCCTGCTGAGCATCGCCATGCCTACCAATATGCGCTTGAGCGCATTACCCTTCAGGTAGAGGCGGTATTTAATGTGATCAAATCAACCCCGGTATGGGCTAAAGAAAATAAGTACAGTTTTAAGCCAAAAGCTAAACCACAGGTTTATAAACAAGCAGTTAAGAAAATCATGCAGTCATCCCATGAACTGTATGACGAACTGAAGCAAAACCATGAGTTTGAACGCCGCTTAGTATTGATGATCGAAGAGCGAAAACTAAAACTTGAAGCTGCAAATACACAACAAGCAGCCGAAATTAACAAAGAAATACTCGCATTACACGCAAGACTTGGCCGTTGTCGTAAGGCAATTTCTGCCACTGAAGACAAAATTCAACAGGTCGAGAAACAGCAGCTGAGATAATGTTTTACTACCATCCAAGTTATTCAGCGTTAGCTTTGCCTGAGCGTCACCGCTTTCCCATTGATAAATATCGCTTGTTAAAACAGCTTGTCAGCAACTTTATTGATGAACAGTATTTCATTACCCCACAACAAGCCACTAAAGCTCAGCTTACTCTGTGCCATAACCCCGCGTATGTCGACGCATTTTTAGCTGGTAGTCTTGATAGCAAAGCCATTAAAAAAATGGGCTTTCCTTGGTCCACTGAATTGGTTGAACGAACACTTTACTCTGTTGGGGCGAGTATTCAAGGCGCTGAGTTTGCCTTACAACAGGGTGCTGCTTTTAACCTAAGTGGTGGTTATCATCATGCTTTTACAGGATATGGTAGTGGCTTTTGTATTTTTAATGACTTAGCGATAGCTGCTGCACACTTGATTGATACTGAGCAAGCCGACACCGTATTAATCTTTGACTGTGACGTTCACCAAGGCGACGGCACAGCTGAAGTTACGCAAGTACATCCTCAAATAATTAGCTGCTCTATTCATTGTCAGCAAAACTTCCCCCGCATTAAGCAGCAATCAAACTACGATTTTGCACTTGAGCATGGCACTACAGATGCTGAATACCTAGAAACAGTCAAAGAAGCTTTAGCCTTGACCATTAGGCTCCACCAGCCAGATATCATTTTGTATAACGCCGGCGCAGACATCGCAACAGATGACGAGTTAGGACACTTTCAAGTGAGTTTAGAGGGAGTGTATCAACGTGACTATTTTGTATTAAACCAAGCAAAGGAAGCTAAAATCCCAGTGTTTTCAGCTATGGGCGGTGGCTATCAACGAAATGTAAGCCGTTTGGTTGATGTTCATGGTCAGCTTTTTAGGGCTGCTGTCGATTTATTTTAAAGCTTGGTATACACTTAAAGTGACTTTTTAATTAGGTTCAATCTGTATGAAATTGCATGACGACATTCACAACTACTATGAAAAATTAGTTGTCGAAGACATCACTAAGCGCAACTTAGAATCAACCTATAGTGATGATGTTATGGCAGATTTATGCTGCACTGTATTAAATCAACTGCCAGCCCGCTACATTCGCTATGATGTTGATATGGAATTTTATTTGCCGCAAACAGAGCGCATTAAAATGGAGCAACAAGTGCAAACTGCTATCGATGTGGCCATCAGCCAAGTTGCTAAGAAAAAGGAACTAAAAGCATGAGCAGTGAGTTAGAAAGCGCACCTAACTATATAAAAATTGCTGTTGATCTCATTATGCTCTTAGAACAAAACGACGTTCCCGCCGAAGATGTATTAGCGGCTTTAGAGATCGTAAAGTCTGACTTCGAAAAGAAACTCCCACAATCAACTGATTAATAGTCCGAAAATGGCGAGTACTGGAGCATAAATTTGGTATGCTCAGGTTTTATAATTTAAGAATGTAAAACCATGTCGCTGCTATTTGGGGCGCTTCCTTCTTATTTATGCGCATGGCAGCGAATAGCTTAGGCCCTGCGGTATTAATTGAGTTAAGAGTTGGCTTTGCAGCAATTACACTGTTTATTTTTGCGTTGTACTTACGAAAGAAACTTTCGTTCGCGACCCACAAAAAGCATTTTTTCATTATTGGCGCGCTTAATTCTGCTATTCCTTTTTTATTGTTTGCCTATGCAGCACAAACCATCAATGCCTCAACTTTATCCATATTAAATTCAACAACGCCAATTTGGGGTGCCCTTGTTGGTATTATATGGAGTAAAACAAAACCCACTAAAAGTATGCTGCTTGGCTTGCTATTAGGCTTAACAGGCGTAGCAATTTTAGTGGGGCAAAATAGCCTCACTATCGACAGTCAAGCCATCACAGCAATTGTTGCAGCACTGTGTGCCTCGCTCAGTTATGCCATCGCATCCCATTACACTAAACATGCACCTAAGTTATCTGCTTTTGATAATGCCCATGGCAGTATGTGGGCGGCGAGTATCATGGTACTGCCGCTTATTCTTGTTATTCCGGCCAGAGAAATGCCAAGTAACGAGGTTATGCTTGGTGTGGTGGCACTCGGAGTGCTGTGTACCGCAGTGGCATATATCTTGTTCTTCCGCTTGATTGATGACATTGGCCCAACCTCTGCGTTGACTGTTACTTTTTTGATCCCACTTTTTGGCATAGTGTGGGGAAATTTAATTCTAGATGAGCAAATTGGTCCCAATACCTTGGTTGGCGCACTCTGTGTTATCGCAGGTACCATGCTCGTTACAGGCTTTATTCGCATCAAGCCGTTTCTAAAACGAAACACTTTGTAACAGAATGCAAATTGCATTTTTAAATACAATCTATACTCTATTAGGTACTAAAAAAGGAAGGAGAAGTGTATGTCAGGTACTACCATGGTGGTGTTAATCGTGCTGATATCAGTCGGCTCTGGGGTAATTTATGATATGTATAAAAAACACCTTGAGTTTAAATCACGAACTTTAAAAAATTCAAAAGAAGCAAACGAACATGTAGCAGAAGTGACAAAAGAGTTGCAAGAGCTAAGAGAGCGTGTACAAACCCTCGAAGCCATTGTCACTGACTCTAGCTACAACGTAAAACAAGAGATTAATAAACTTTAATTAAGTTAACTCTAATTAAGACAATAATGCCCTGTATTGTTCAAGCACTGGCTGATAATAATCGGCATCTTGATTTAACATACGTTGGTAATGAGCACATAACTGCTTTAAATACGTTTGGTGCTCTTTACTTGTTAGCTGCCACATTGAGTGCCCTACTCGAGTGATCTGTTGCGAGGATGACGCAGTCATGGCTATAACTTCATAAAATCGTTTGTTTTCACACACTAACTGCTCAGAGACGAGCCCCAATGGCAATGTTTGTAAATAGCTGCGAACTTGATAACTGTGATGCACTGGGCAAACAATAAAGTCGATATGCGTATTTGGCTGTTGGCTCACAACCTTCGCTAAGAACTGCACTAACAACTCACCACCCACTCCAGCAATAATAACAAGATGGCGTTTTTTAGGGTCTGGTGAAATCATTGCTACATCTTGGCAATGTACCTGCCAACGGCCGCGTTGCTCTCTTGTAGCAAAACGTTCGAGTTTATCACTTAGTGCCTGCATTAACTCAGGCACAATATCAACAAAATGTATAAGCGGTGCTTTATCTTGCTGTAGCAGCTCAATGCCTAACAAACCGTGATCACAGCAACAATCCCAGATTTCGTCATAACCTAGATCTACGAGATCAATGATGGCTGATAGTCGTTTACTCAGTGCCATTAGTTTGCTGTTTTATAAACTAACGCTTTTAAGCTGCGATCACTGTCTACTTCAATAAAACCATCGGTAGGAGCTAATCGCTCAACAAAACTAATTGCTCCTTGTGTATGATCGCTAATGAGATCTTTAAACGCCTGCTCTGAAAGCTCAGGGCTATTGGCACACAGTAATAATTGGGTGTTTTCATTTAACAGCTCAGGTAATCGGCGCAAGATTTTTTGATAATCCTTGGTCAATATAAAGCTGCCCTTTTGAAAGCTCGGTGGATCAACAATGATTAATTCATACGGCGCTGATTTTTTAAGCTTACCGAATGATTTTAAAATGTCGTGCGGAAAATAACTAACACCTTGAGCAAAACCATTTAACTGATGGTTTTGTTTACCTGTTCGCAGCACCCCTTTATTCATATCCATATTAATAACTTGGTCAGCACCACCTTGCATTGCTGCAACAGAGAAGCCACACGTGTATGAAAATAGGTTGAGCACTTTTGCATTTTTACTATTGGCTTGAACAAACTCGCGGCCACGGCGCATATCAGGGAAAATCCCAGTATTTTGGCGACTCAATAAATCGACTTTAAACTTAATACCATTTTCACTGACATGGTGCTCTTGGGGTAATTCACCAAACATCAGGGCATTACGAGTGTTAATGCCGCTACGTTGTTGGTAAACCAATGCACTTACAAGCTCTGGCGCATTCTGTTGCGCCCATTGCCACAGGGTATCAGTTAATTGCGCAAGCACTTGTTCATCTATTTCTTCATATGAAACTAAAAAAAGTGCTGGCGGATAAAAGTCTAAGTTTATGTGGCTCAGCTCAGCGACTGAGTGACCACGGCCATGGAATACACGACATAATTCATTAGCAGCAAGTGGAGCCTCTGCTAAGGCATTTAAAATGGCAGAAAAATCGTTTGTCATCATCTTTAGTTAATTAACTGTTGTTGTAATTCGTGAATTTCATCACGCACAGACGCCGCTTTTTCAAACTCAAGATCGCTAGCATAAGCATGCATTTTCGCTTCAAGGGTTTTGATTTGGCTAGCAATATCTTTCGCGCTGAGCACTTGTTTAGACTCTTTACGCACCAACTTAAGGTTATCTTTCGGACTTGCCTCTTCACCGACATCCATAATATCGGTGATACTTTTAACCAGTGCTTGCGGCTCTATACCATGCTCAAGGTTATAAGCTTGTTGTTTTTCACGGCGACGGTCTGTTTCATCAATGGCTTGTCGCATCGAGTTAGTTATGCGGTCGCCATAAAGAATCGCTTTACCATTTAAGTGACGCGCAGCACGACCAATGGTTTGAATAAGTGAGCGAGTCGAACGTAAGAAGCCTTCTTTATCAGCATCAAGTATCGCAACAAGTGAAACCTCTGGCATGTCGAGACCTTCTCGCAATAAGTTAATGCCCACTAACACATCAAACACACCGGCACGTAAATCACGGATAATTTCGACTCTTTCAACGGTGTCGATGTCTGAGTGCAAGTAGCGAACTTTTACATCATGGTCGTTGAGATAGTCGGTTAAATCTTCTGCCATACGCTTAGTTAAAGTAGTGACAAGTACTCGCTCGTTCACTTCAACTCGTTTATAGATTTCTGAAAGTAAGTCATCAATCTGGGTGCCCACAGGGCGCACTTCAATTTCAGGGTCTATAAGCCCGGTTGGACGAATGACCTGCTCAGCAACCTCCCCTGATGAGCGCTCAAGCTCAAAGTCACCAGGTGTTGCCGACACATAAATAGTTTGCGGCGCAATGGCTTCAAATTCTTCAAAGCGTAATGGGCGGTTATCTAATGCCGATGGCAATCGAAAGCCATACTCAACAAGATTTTCTTTACGGCTTCTATCGCCTTTATACATAGCACCAATTTGCGACACAGTAACGTGTGATTCATCAATAATCATCAATGCATCATCAGGTAAGTAATCTAATAATGTCGGCGGTGGATCGCCCGGTGTTCTACCTGATAAGTATCGCGAGTAGTTTTCGATGCCTGAGCAATAACCAAGCTCGGTCATCATTTCAATATCGTACTGGGTGCGCTGAGCAATACGCTGCTCTTCCACAAGTTTGTTGGCACTAAGTAGCTGAGCTCGGCGGTCTTTAAGCTCACCTTTAATTTTATCAATGGCATCAAGAATTTTTTCACGGGGTGTTACATAGTGGGTTTTCGGGTAAATAGTTGCCCGCACAATGTGCTTTTCAACAGCCCCTGTAAGCGGGTCAAAAATACTTAAACGTTCAATTTCATCGTCAAACATTTCCACACGAACTGCGTAAGTATCCGATTCAGCAGGAAATATATCGACCACTTCACCACGAACGCGATAAGTACCGCGGCTAAATTCAATATCGTTGCGTGTATATTGCAGCTCAGCAAGACGGCGCAGCATATCACGCTGATCGACGGTTTCACCCACTTTCAGTAAGAGCATCATCTTCATGTATGAGTCAGGGTCGCCCAAACCATAAATAGCAGACACCGAAGCCACAATAATAGTATCGCGTCGCTCAAGCAGCGCTTTGGTGGCACTTAAACGCATTTGTTCAATGTGCTCATTGATGGAGGCGTCTTTTTCAATAAAGGTATCACTGGCAACAACGTAGGCTTCTGGCTGGTAATAATCGTAATAAGATACAAAATACTCAACCGCATTATGGGGAAAAAACTCTTTCATTTCGCCATAAAGCTGTGCAGCGAGCGTTTTGTTGTGTGCCATGATGATAGTTGGACGATTCAAATCATTAATAATATTGGCCATGGTGAAGGTTTTACCCGTTCCCGTAGCCCCTAATAATGTTTGATGCGCCAGCCCAGCCTCTAGGCCATCTTTTAATTGTGCTATTGCCGTTGGTTGGTCACCACTTGGCTGAAATTTAGAAACTAGTTGGAAATGGTCGCTCATGAATGACACTCCTTCATATATGACTCACTTAACCCATCAACTTCTTTGATAAACCATTTATAGGCAACCATTGCAGTGAATAAGTTACCAATCGCCGCACCAATAAATAAACCGGTTAAGCCTGCAATTTCGCTGCCTATATAAGCAAAAGGTACATAAAAAACAAACAGGCGTACCACACTTAAAATCAGTGCATTCATTGGTTTATGCAGGGCATTAAATGAAGAGTTAGATAAAATAATCACCCCTTGCAAGCCATAACTCAATGGCAAGATATAAATGAATAACTTAATTACATCCATTACTGCTTGCTCTTTACCAAATACATCAGCGATAAAGCCAGAGGTTAAAAGCAGTAAAATATAAATAGCGAACTGCCAAATCATCACGAATTTCAAGGTTTTTGTGTAAGCTTCTTTAACACGCTCAAACTTACCTGCCCCAAAGTTTTGACTCACAAATGGCGGCAAGGTCATCGACAAAGCAAGCACCACAAGGCTTGCGATAGATTCAATGCGACTGCCTACACCAAACGCCGCAACCGCTTCAGGACCATGTTTAGCCACTAATGCTGTCATGACCGCCATGGCAATAGGTGTCAGCATATTTGCGCCAGCCGCAGGTAAACCAATTTTAAGAATTTTACGTATCGAGCTAAGCGGCGTTTGCACACCAGCATGCAAACTCAATAGACCATTTTTTACCGCAAGAATGTATAAAATGATAACGACAGCAACTGACCATGCAATAACACTAGCAATAGCTGCGCCTTGAATACCTAATGCCGGAACAGGTCCAAAGCCAAAAATAAGTATAGGGTCTAAAGTAGCATTAATCAGCCCTGCTCCCCCCATAACAATACTTGGCGTTTTAGTATCGCCACTGGCTCTAAGTACAGAGTTGCCAACCATAGGGGTAATTAGAAATACGCTGCCTAAGAACCACACACTCATATACTCATGAATAAGCGGTAAGACTAATTCGCCAGCACCCAATAACTTAAAGATCGGATCTATTAATAAATAACCAACTACAGATAAGCTAAACACCATCACCACCGATACCAACAACGACATGCTGGCATCAAAACGTGCTTCATCTAACTTATCACTACCAAGTGCTTTAGCTATCACCGCAGAGGTACCTATACCTAAACCAATTGCAAGGCTAATAACAGTAAAAGTAACAGGAAAGGTAAAACTGACAGCGGCGAGAGGCTCTGTACCTAACAAACTAATGAAGAAGGTATCAACCAAATTAAACATCATTAGGGTGATCATGCCAAAGATCATTGGGATGGTCATTTTTTTCAAGGTTGGCAGAATGGGTGAGTTTAAAAGATCAGGTTTAGTTTTGCTCTGCGGTTTCACGCTCATGGGAATACTTTGCCTCTTTTTCTGAACCTGTAAGTTTAAAGCATCCTTCTCTTGCAAGCTATGCTTTATTAACAGAATCAAAATTCATACACAAAACTATTACTTTTGCCGCTTTGACATAAAAATAACCACTAACCCTCATAAAAAACAATATAAAAACAAGTTTAATAGCTTTGTTACAATTAAAAGGCAGTATTCGCTGTTTTTTTACACAATAAATAGCACCATTTCATCGTCACGAATAAATTTACTCATCAATTCAGCAAGGCTTCAGATAAAAACGCTAACACATTGATTTAAAATGAATTAAAAAAAGTTAATTAAATACTTGAAATTGCTGTAGCCCTCGAAAATCCTAGCACTATAGCTGTTCTTAAAGTTTAATAAACAGAGTTATCCACAGAAACCGTGGATAACTCGCTAGAAGCCGCAAATATAAAGGCTTTTAAGGCTAGCCTGAAACGCACAATACTATAAATAGCAAAGCATCTTGTTTTAACCGTTTTATAAGTTTAGTGAAAAGAAGGCGCAAAAAATGTTCTACAACTGTAGCCGCGATACTAATCGCGGTAATTGCAAGGGTTATGATGTGTAAACTTAAATTATCCACGAAAGCCGCGCAGACTAGAATGGGTAAGGGTTGGTAAGAAAAAAGTAGCGGGTGCTGTTTTTTTAATCTGTAAAAGCTTTTGTAAACTTCAGTAATGCAGAAATAGATTGTAATAGGTCTTTGCCAGTCTCATATAGCCTTTCAATAGGCTATTCAGCGCCTTGAAACAATTCAATGAGCTTACTTGTTAGGTTTAGAGGTAAAGCCTCTTAAATGCGTTGTACGGCTCCCTAACGGTGAAACTCTCAACAATTTGATAAAACCTTAACTTACACCACCTGTTTCAATAAGTTAGATAATTTAATGTATAACTCATCATTATTTTTCCAATTATAAAGAATTGAAGCTTGTTTGAAGAACCTATAAAAAAACCTTAAAATATGCTGAAACATAACTTTAAACCTATGTTTCACTCCATATTCGCTTTTATATGATTAAACTTCGACCATAGTTAAGACTAACCTTGCATGCCATTTCGTTCACTCTCTTAATAATTCGAAGCTTGTATCAAATTAAAAGACATTGGTGCAAGTGATTCTATTTTTTTAAGATCATCATAAGTAACTTAGTCACAAGACCAATTATTAATTGGCACATCAAATGGGCGGCCATAGTGTGACTTAAAATGACCATCTGGCATAACCATAACGCGCGGGCTAATCCCCTGCTCGTTAATTTCACTATCAAAGCGACATGCAGCGACCCCCAAGCTATTCGGGTGCAGGGCATTTAAAACTGTAAGTGGTTTTGGCTTTTTAGTCGTCATTACTGAACACAGGTTTTAAAAAATCTGTGTTCAGTTTGGTGTTTAAGGCGAGATTATTGGCCGTGCGGAAATTCAGGAATTTTAATTTTCTAGTTTCGGTGTAGTTATCCCATATAAGTTAACTTTTGGTAATTGAACCTTCTTCTCAACAGCAATAGCTTCTGTTTTGTTTATCAATCTTTGTAATGTAAAAATACCATCAATTTGTCTATATTCACTATAAAGTTTGAAATACTCATTTTCATTTATATAAGGTCTAATAATATCTAGTCTTCTTTTTATTGCATTCACCGCAGCAGTCTCTGATGCTAACTGAATAGTGAGGTTCACGTACATTAAGGAACAAGTTAACATCGCGAAAAAGACGATAATATTAACTATCATAGGATGTTTTTCTATAAACAGTTCAAAAAAGTTAGATTCATTGTTTTCTTCAGGTTCAGAAAACTTAGATTCACCACTTTCTTCAATTTCAGACCAGGTTCGACAAAACCTTATATAATAAAAAATTGGAATCAGACACAGCAAAACAAGAAGTATAATTGAAGAAAAAACTTTCAAGGCTTCCCCTCCACTTCCCACATTTTCATATAAGCTGTTGTTGTAATCACTGATAAAAGAGTTAAAAAACCTCACAAACAACTCTCCGATAGTGAAAATAGTATCCTTTAAAAATAACTCCCAAACTCCTGAACCGAGTCCACCAACCAACAAGATAATGATAAATTTTATAATTTTTTTTAGCACTGTTAAGCCTTTCATCATATTAAAATACAGAGTTGCAAACTCTAACCTGTTTAAATGCTGTTTAAAACTCATTCTAAGCGATTTTTAACTCCACATAAGAGAGGTTGCAATATGAAGTACGAACAGGCTTTAAAATCAACCCAGAAAAAGAATTTTATCCTCTTTTAAACTTCCACCTGGTAGCTAATATGCAACACCTGGCGGGCATTGTTCACACCACATGGCGCGCCAATAGTCACGGTGATAAATACGCACAGCCTGGGCCAGTGTTAAATTGGCTATATCTAAATTAGGGTAAGCTCGTTGGCTTATGCCAAACTTAGTTAAACCTCCACGGTCTGATGCTTTATCATTTAGCCCGCCATCACTTCGCAAACCACCTTCCAAAAATAGCAGTGTCAAAATGCATTCAGAAAAGTGCAGTGAATAAGGCGCTAACGCTGCCTTTACTTCTGGCAGTTGTTTAAATGGGGATAGGTTGATTGTTTGAGACATACCGAAAAACCATGTTGTTTTTCGGTATTGTGGTTGGGATTCGATTAGTTATGGCCGTGCGGGGTTTCGGGAATTATCTATAGTTTTGAGCTTTAATCAAAGTTGCATTATTATGCCCACAGAACTCTTTGTTTATTTTATTAATTAAACTAAAAACTGATCTTTCGTTATCTTTAAAGCTATTTCTTGGCGAACGAGGTAGGCTAATTCCTATAGTCTTGAGTAAATTAATCATTTGAGTTTGATGTTGTTTATAATCAAAGAAACTTACCTCCTCTGAAGTTCCTGAAAAACAAGAATTTGAATTGTCTATTAGCCTATTTATCTCACTCAATTTCTGTTTATAGGTTTCGGAAACATACAGTTCCCCGAAACGAGAATCTGGATAGATGATATTGTACCACTTCAAGATATCTATTTTCTTTACGTTTAAAGCATTTTCACCCTTAGATTCTGAAATTAAATAATCCTTAAAAGTGTTTAAATTAGTAAGGTGAATCGTGGTTTTTGCAGCGGTTGTTGCGCTTATGTAATTTCTTAAAGCAAAATAAATACTAAATATTGTTACTGAAGTGAATAACAGCTTTAGAGATATCTCTAAGAAGTCAAATGCATCCTTAAAGCTAAGCCCGAATGTTTTAATGCATTTTTGAGTGAAGCAAAAAGGTCTGTTGAAATAAGATTGCTCTATATAGATTACTGACGTTATAAAAATAAAAGCAAGCGATGTGATCACTACATGAAAAATTATTAAATATTTTGATACCTTAAGTGGATCGCATTTTAAATTAAACTTCATTTGGCCTCACTTCTTTAAGCCTTAACCTCAAACCCTTTGCATGACTGGAGAAACTTCTTTGCAGAAGGTTAAGTTCATAATGAGCAAGGTTATATATTCGTTTATAAGAGTATTTCCCTTTGTCATTTTCAAAGTTCTTTTCGAGCCTATAGACTAGCTTATGTGCTGTAATTATGTCTTGATATGAAGGCAGTGGCAGTATTTTTAAGACTCTGTTAAGTAACTGCTTTGCTTGATTATGACCTATACTTTGCATTCTATTTACACGGCCCATACACATAGCATGGCTTTTTCTATAATCTCGACTAGTCCTATACTTTGAATCTTTAGCTAAGTTTTCTAGGCTGCGAACAGAAGCCCTGATCTTAGAGACTTCGTCCTCTGGTAACCTTGGTTGCTTAAAGTTCACTCTCAGGCCATGTACTAACGTTGAAGAGTTTGAGTGATTAGAGATAACTAGCTTCTCTTCATTAATTGGAAGATCCTTACTTAAAAGCATTTCCTTGATTAATCCGACAGCTAGAGTAAAGTCATAGTTCTTCGTATAGCTTGAAACTGTTATATCATCAACCAAACGTGTATAAATAAGCTTTTTTTTATGTAACCTCTGAACTAGCTTGGGCTCGACATCATGTAAAACTGCCGATGCTATGAAGCTAGAAGTTAATCCTCCTTGTGGCACTTTGTTATCATAAGTACAAAAGTCAGCTAATGCCTTCGAGACATCATCGGCATATTTAAATACTTTATTAAATATTTCGTAAACGTCCTGCCAATGTATATTTTCATAAAAGTCGCTAATATCAACTTTTAAAATGCTTTTGGTAAGGCAGTGGTTTTTAGCGCATGAGATGTAATCTCTGTGAAAAACTTCTAGCTTACCATCTACCCATTTTAGTGTATTAGGTACTGAACCATATAAATATTTTGGCCAAATAACTACCCCTTCCTTAGGTTTCTTTGGATTAAAAATGCGAGAGTTAATCATTCTTTGAATTTTTCTGACTAGTGGGTGAGGATTATAAACTAGCCGTTCATCGCCTGAACTTTTGAAGTGCCCTGATACCTTTTTATAAGCATCATCATTAGCAATTAAGGTATAAAAAGAGTCAAACTCTTCATCGGTAATACTTAATGTCCTTTTAAGTACCCCTATTGAGGGGATAGATCTGTTTGTTCTTTTTTTAATGTGATACTGAAAATGAGTTTTCACAAAAGTCCTTTTTGATATAAGCCTGGCTATCCATACAATAGGAATTAACATTCAGCCGCTTTTTATTACTAAATTTTTGATAGTATCTACCTAAATGTCAACCTGCCAGGCTTATCATTTTGACTGCAGCCGCTCGCCGGGTCAGGCAATGGTGGAGGGCAGCCCCTTGTAGTTCTAGTGAAGTCAATTTGAATTCCTAGAACGGCTATCGAAAGATAGCATTTACTATCAAAGACATTAGTACAAAGCAGAGTGGCGATGCGCCACTGATTATTTAAGACTAACACCAAAGAGAAAATGCTGCAATATGAATCTAAAGTGAATGAATCAAAATAAACTTCTCTGTCTTCTCTGTACTTCGACCCCTCGCTGTTGCTGAATTACCTCAGCAACACGCCTTTGCGTTAAACCAAATTTAATGGCTAAAGCTTAGATGACTTGACCATTAAACTCCTGCCATATTTGAATATCTCGCAATGCCTTCTGAGCATTTTTAATGCTCTATAGGTTCAACTTTAAAATTTGAAAACATTGCATTAATAGTGATTTCCTCGATTTGGTAAAGAATGACTTAGCAAAGAAACCTTTTTTATATTTTTAAAAAATGACTCAGCTCAAAAAGCATGCAAAAAAGTGATGCATTCGACATAGATCCCCCGCTGCTAAGCAAAAAATGTTGAGCTTTTCAGCTACATTTTGCTCAGATCGAACATAAAAACATCGAATAAGCTTCTTTTTTGAATTTATGAAGTTTTTATGTTGACACTTTGCAATGCTGTCATTAATATTTCGCCCCGTTGAAAGGCATGACGCTTCCCCCTTAGCTCAGTTGGTTAGAGCGACGGACTGTTAATCCGCAGGTCCCCCGTTCGAGTCGGGGAGGGG
>NZ_JALNTM010000027.1:0-84696 GCF_023161845.1 Pseudoalteromonas sp. 2CM39R | reverse complement strand
TTTTACTCGACTCACTGAGTAGCTCGTGCCTCGCTATGCGTTGCGCTCTGCCGTCTCAGTGGGGTCGCATTATAGGGAGATCCGAAAACAGATCAACCCTTTTTTGAAGAAAACTTGAAATAAATGACTGTTCGAACAAAAATACAACTAAAAGCTCATTTTAACCACTAAAAACTCCGCGAAAGCCGGATTAACTAGCTCACTTTAAGTTTCCAACCGCATTTTTTTTGATACTTAATCTCTTGATTTAGCTCACTTGCCATCAATGGGTGGTTTTTTAACCAGTTATTTTCAAATTGAATCACTAACTCTTCATTCTCAGCTGTTATCTTAAAGTTTGGCAACACATCATCTTGTCGGCGCATAGATAAAATAACGGCAATACGTAATAGTCGAACCATATATGCGGCAACAATACTATGTACACCTAGATGATCTAAGCATCCCTTTTGAAGGTCCCAGCGATGACTATTAGCTATAGCAACGATCACTTTGTGTTCTGATTGTGAAAAACCAGGCATATCGGTATTTTCTAAGATATAAGCGGTATGTTTGTGGTACTGCTTATACTCTATTAATAAACCTATTTCATGCAGCTGCGCGACGGCATTCAAAAGCGGTAATCCGTTTTGTGCTTCAATCGGCCAATACTGACTGACTTCATTAGCTAACAGTACTGCTAAACTTGATACTCGAGATGCTTGCTTTTGATCAACATGATAACGGTTCATAAAACCATCAATGGTACGTTGGCGAATGTCGGTATTATGTAGCTCCGGTAGCATGCTATATAAAACACCTTCACGCAGAGCACCACCCGCTAACCCCATTTGTTCTATTTCTAGTGACTCAAACAGTGCAATTAAAATAGCCAGCCCAGATACAAACACTAACCGTCGCTCTTCACTTAACCCTGGTAAATCGAGTTCAGCTATTGTTTTGTAAGCTATGGATTGTTGTTTGATGGTGTAGAGCTTTTCAAGTGTGAGCATTTCATTTAAATCTTGTGCCACCATAATTTCTTGAATAGCTTGCACTGTACCTGACGCACCAGAGGCAAGTTGCCAACCAGCTGTTTTGTATTCAGGTGCTATTTCATCAACAACATTTCGCGCTGCTTTTATAGCAGCATTAAAGTTTGCTTCATTTAATTGGCAATCTTTAAAGTAGCGTTCGAGAAAAGTCACGCAACCAATATTGAGGCTCTTATAGTGACGCGCTTCAAAACCTTGGCCAATAACAACCTCGGTACTCGCTCCACCAATATCAATAACCAGCTGCTTGCCAGTACATGAAGAGGTATGTGCAACCCCTTTATAAATCGTTCGTGCTTCTAGCTCGCCGCTAATAACATTAACTTTATGCCCTAATATTTCTTCTGCACGTAGTTTAAAGTCGTCGGCGTTGGTTGCTAAACGAAGTGTTGCAGTGGCAACAATGGTGATGTTTTGCGCTGGAATATCTTGCAACCGCTCTGCAAACAAGGCCAAACATTCCCAGCCTCGTTGCATAGCCTCTAAGCTCAATAAATTATCATCATCAAGCCCAGCCGCGAGTCTTACTTTACGTTTGACGCGTCCTATTGTTTGCAGGCCGCCCGCCATTGATTTGGCAATAAGCATATGAAAGCTATTTGAGCCTAAATCAATGACTGCATATACATTTTTTTGCGGTTTAAGTTGCCCCACCGTTCAAAAACCTCTAGTTACAAATACAATCAAACTAACGGTCGGTTAAGACCGTCCTTTTTGGTAACCATTATTTGGGCGACGTCCGTTGTTATTACTACGATTACGTGGACCAGTAGAAAAATTACGTTTTCTATGAATAGTCGGCTTCGTTAAATCATCTAACAATGCACTTTTATCGTAATGTGATAATGGAATGCTGTGCTCAATGTATTCTTCAATTTCATGAAGGTTATAAGCATATTGCTCACACGCAAAGCTAATTGCATGACCTGAAGCGCCTGCTCGAGCTGTACGACCAATGCGGTGAACGTAATCTTCGCAATCGTCAGGTAAGTCAAAATTAAATACATGACTTACTTCTGGAATATGCAAACCACGTGCAGCAACATCGGTAGCCACTAAAAAGTCTAGCTCGCCTTTACTAAATTGCGCGAGTATTGACTGGCGTTTCTTTTGGTTTACATCACCGGTGAGCATGCCCACTCGATGTCCGTCTGCTTTTAACCATGCATATACGGTTTCACAGCTATGCTTGGTATTAGCAAAAACAATGGCTTTCTCAGGCCATTCTTCTTCAATCAAGGTTAACAACAGCTTAATTTTATCTTCTTGTGAAGGATGAAATAGCTCTTCTTGAATACGTTTACCTGTTTTTACATCGGGCTCTATTTGCACATGCTCAGGGTTGGTCATGTGTTCAAATGCAAGCTCTTGTACACGGTACGATAGCGTAGCAGAAAATAATAAGTTTAAACGCTCTGACGTATCTGGCATACGACGGAACATATAACGAATATCTTTAATAAAACCTAAATCGAACATACGATCGGCTTCATCTAGCACGACTACCTCAATTTCATTAAGGGTGTAACAGCCTTGCTTATATAAATCGATTAGGCGACCTGTGGTGCCAATTAAAATATCAACGCCTTTTTCTAGTTGTGCACGTTGTTTTTCGTAATCTTCGCCACCATATACTAAACCTAAGTTAAGATTACAGTGCGGCGCTAAAATTTTTGCATCTTTGTGTATCTGAATCGCAAGCTCCCGAGTTGGGGCCATGATCAGGGCTCTTGGATGTTTACTAGGTGCTTTGCTAGATTGTAATAACCGGTGGCACGTGGCAGTTAAAAATGCCAACGTTTTGCCAGTACCTGTTTGTGCTTGGCCCGCAATATCGCGCCCTTCACAAATAAAAGGTAGGCATTTAGCTTGAATGGGTGTGCAATATTCAAACCCACTTTCGGTTAACCCGGCAACCACTTCCGGTGCAATAGCAAAGTCTGAAAACTTTTTATCGGTCAAATGTGTCTTAGTCATAGCGTTTAAGCATAACGTTTAAACTTGCAATAAGAAACAAGAGTGTTTAAATACGCACTAAATATTTCGCCTAACTAAACCGGAGAGCGCAATGAGCGAGAAAATAATCCAAATTACCGACGATAGCTTTGAAGCTGACGTATTACAATCAGACAAACCTGTACTAGTAGACTTTTGGGCAGAATGGTGCGGACCGTGTAAGATGATCGCCCCAATTCTAAGCGAAGTTGCTGATGAGTTTGATGGCCGTGTAACTATCACTAAATTAAACATTGACCAAAATGCAGGCACACCACCAAAGTTTGGTATTCGTGGTATCCCTACACTACTACTTTTCAAAGATGGTCAAGTAGCTGCAACTAAAGTAGGCGCACTATCAAAAACACAATTAGTTGAGTTTTTAGAAAATAACATCTAATAAGTGTTAATTAAAAAAAGGGCTCTCAGCCCTTTTTTTATAATTTATTTTGCAGAAGTACTGGACGCTGCTGTAATGACCTGCTAGTTTATAAAGCCAACTAATCCTTAGTTATATTCAACGAACCTCACTCAACGATCTAATAAAGCGATTTTGAGTATGACAACTGTAATAAAGAACCCACCAATATGCATTTACGCGAATTAAAAGACAAGTCTATAAAAGAGCTTGTAAACCAAGCTGAGTCCATGGGGCTCGAAAACGTAGCCCGTTTGAGAAAGCAAGATATCATTTTTGCAATTCTTAAATCACACGCCAAAGGCGGAGAGAATATCTTCGGTGGTGGTGTTTTAGAAATTTTGCAAGATGGTTTTGGCTTTTTAAGATCATCAGAAGCTTCTTACTTAGCAGGCCCAGATGATATTTATGTATCTCCGAGTCAAATTCGCCGCTTTAGTATGCGTACTGGCGACTCTATTTCAGGTCTTATTCGTCCACCAAAAGACGGTGAGCGTTACTTTGCTTTGCTTAAAGTAAATGAAGTTAACTTTGATAAACCTGAAAACTCTCGCACTAAAATCCTTTTTGAAAACCTAACCCCACTTCATGCAAACGAACGTTTTCGTATGGAACGCGGTAACGGCAGTAAAGAAGATATTACCGCACGAGTTCTTGATTTAGCATCACCAATTGGCCGCGGCCAACGTGGTTTATTAGTAGCACCGCCAAAAGCGGGTAAAACAATGTTGCTACAAAATATTGCGCAATCAATCACACATAATCACCCTGACGTTACATTAATGGTTTTACTTATTGATGAACGCCCGGAAGAAGTTACTGAGATGCAACGCCTAGTAAAAGGCGAAGTTATTGCATCAACATTCGATGAGCCAGCTTCTCGCCACGTACAAGTTGCGGAAATGGTTATCGAAAAAGCAAAGCGCTTAGTTGAGCATAAAAAAGACGTTGTTATTTTACTTGATTCAATCACCCGTTTAGCACGTGCATATAACACGGTTATTCCATCATCAGGTAAAGTACTAACCGGTGGTGTAGATGCTAATGCGCTACATAAGCCTAAGCGTTTCTTTGGGGCTGCACGTAACGTTGAAGAAGGCGGTAGCTTAACAATTATTGCGACGGCGCTTATTGATACCGGCTCTAAAATGGATGAAGTTATCTACGAAGAGTTCAAAGGTACAGGTAACATGGAACTACACCTTAACCGTAAAATTGCGGAAAAACGTGTATTCCCAGCTATCGACTTTAATCGCTCTGGTACACGCCGTGAAGAATTACTCACTAAGCCAGATGAACTACAAAAGCTGTGGATTTTACGTAAAATAGTACATGACATGTCAGAAATTGACGCCATGGAATTTTTAATTGATAAGCTATCGATGAGTAAAACCAACGATGAGTTTTTTGATTCGATGAAACGTAAGTAAGCTAAACCTAGTTAAATCAACGTTTTTAAATAAAAAAGACACCAAATGGTGTCTTTTTTGTTTTTAGAGTAGATTAACCTGAACTCTGGTTAAGAGATTTACTAACATATTGAATCAAAAAAATATTTGTGCTTATTTTTCTCTAGCTAGAGATTTTTAGTGAAAACAAGGCGAAATTACGCGTCAATAGCTCGCCTATTGCAAATAAATTCAACGCAGTTAGCGCTGAAAATAGCTGCTTGAGATGGATTTATTATCCGGAGTTCAGGTTAAATTAATTTATTCGTATTTTTTAAACAGTGCCTGTAAGTTATTGACTAACGTTGTTAGCCTTTGTGTATTTATTTGTGGCTGAAGTAATTCATCGTCTAGCGCTTTTGCCGCTAAGGCTATGTCTTTAAACTCGAACATTTGTGCCGCCCCTAACACTCGATGGCTATCTTTTTGTAGTGCCTGATAATCAGCATCTTTAAAGTGTAGCTCAATAAGCTCACTTTCTTCGGCTAGACTTTGTTGAAAGCTCGTTACTAAATCACTCATATCAACATGAACCTGCTCAGTTGATACCTCTGTATTTGCAGCATTTAAGTATTTTGCTAGCACAGTATAAAAAGACTCTTTATCGATTGGCTTTGCTAAATAGTCACTAAAGCCAAGTGATAAATAGTGGTCAATCTCGTGGCTCATGGCATTGGCCGTTAATGCTAAAATAGGCTGCTCATAACCACATTGCTTGAGTAGTTCAAACGCAGAAATACCATCCATAACAGGCATTTGAATATCTAATAGTACTAAATCTGGGTATAGCTTTAAACTTTGTTCTACTGCTTGCTCACCGTTTTCAACGGCAATCACTTCTAGCCCAAGAGAATGTAAATAACGACTGATCAGTTTGCGGTTATCACTGTGATCTTCAGCAAGCACCACCTTACCCGATAATAATCTGTGTCGCTCATCTGACTTAGCTTGCTGATCGTCATGGCAAACTTGCTCTTCAACTTGTATACAAGGCAAATAAAATGAAAACTCACTGCCTTTTTTAAACTCACTCTGAACACTTATGTAGCCACCCATCATCGCCGCTAATTGCTGCGACAAGCTCAAACCTAGTCCTGTGCCACCAAAACGTCGGCTAATACTGTTATCTGCTTGGCTAAAACACTCAAAAATAAGTTTAAGTTGAGATGAGCTCATGCCAATCCCAGTGTCTTTAATCGAAAAGAGTAACCCTTGCTCGGTTTTATTAACACCAATAGTTACTTGCCCTTTATGAGTAAACTTAATAGCATTAGCACATAAATTAATAAGAATTTGTTTTACTCGCGTTAAATCTAATCGCGTAAAATAGGATTTTTCTAACTGGCAGTCTAAAACTAACGATAAACCTTTCGCTTTAGTTTGAGGAGAAAACATAGCGTGAATATCGTTGATAAGCTTCACCACATCAAAACAACTAATATTAAGTTCTAACCGGTTTGCCTCTATCTTACTTAAGTCCAACACATCATTAATCAAGCTTTTTAAATGCTCACTTTGACGTTGTATTACTCTAAGCTCATCTTGTAATTGTTCCGGCTTGTATAGACCATTAATAAGATCATCAGTTTGTGCCAAAATAGCAGTTAACGGTGTTCTTATTTCATGGCTTATATTCGCTAAAAACTGGCTTTTCACCTCGTTTGCTTCACGTAGCTCTTGCGCCACACTTTGTAGCTCTTTAGTACGCTGTTCAACTTGTTCGCTTAACTTTAACTTAGCTTGCTTTTCTGTTCGGCGCTTATAAACAGCAATTACCGTAATTAAAATTAATATGGCAACAATCACCAACAAAAACGTTAACTGTGAACGCTTAGCTATTTGCAATTCTTGTAAGTATTGTTGTTGTTTTAATTGTTTAATTTCTTGGTTTAGCTGATTCGATTCAAACTGGATTTGAAATTGACTGACCGCTTTTGAAGCTTCTTCGGTATTCACACTACGCTGATAATCAACGTACTGTTGGTGTAAATTTAGCGCTTTTTCATAATCCCCTAAGCTCGCATTTATTAGTGCTTCAATTCCTAAGCCATCTTTAATACGCATGCCATTATTGTACTCTTTGGCAAGGGTAATTGAGTGCTCTGAGGTTTGTTTGGCACTTTGCGTATCACCTTGTACAAATTGAACAATTGACAACACATGTAAAGCTGCCGCTAATAAAGACTTATTATCTGCCTCTATTGCAAATTGTTGGCCCGCATTAGCGTGATAAAAGGCAACATCAAATTTATTTAGTTTAAGGTTGATGGTGGCTAAGTTTGTATGCTTGGTAGAAAGTTGAAACGCATTATTAACGCTTTGATAGTAACGTAAGGCCAACTGATTATAATGCAGTGCTAATTGGTACTGTCTCGATTCTGTGTACGCCACCCCCATATTACCGTATGCTTGGGCAACACCGTCTTCATCGCCAAGTTCTTGAAAAACTTTTAAAACCTCACGGTACATCTCAAGAGCTGACTCATATCGAGAGAGACGAATATAAATACCGGCAATATTATGTAATATATCGGCCTTATCTTGTGCGCTCCCCTCTTTTTCATAAATTACTTTGGCTTGCTGATAATAATCAAGAGCTAGCTCCATGTTATACATATCAAAATAAGCAAGCCCGATATTACTAAGTAAATTAGCCTGTTTTATCGGACTTTTAAGCGCAATTGCGATGTTTAACGCGCGGCTATAATCAACGACCGCTTGTTGCACTAACCCTTGATAATAAAGCACAACTCCTTGCATTTTAATCGCACGAAAGAAAAGTTTAGGCTGATCTTTTAACGTACTATTGGTCTCTAGCAATTTAAAATATTTTAGTGCATTGGCTAAATCACTTTGCGCAAACGCCAGCTCAGCTAAATCGCTATAAATAGTAATGCGTTGTAAATTTGGAACATCAGGGTTCGATAAGATATCGGTTGCAAGGCGATGCTTTTCAGGCCATGCTTGTTCAAGATTAAACTGCTCAAACAAACTTGGCTGCTCATTTGATAAAGCGTCATTTGATGCACTACTTAAAACAGCCAAAAGGCCAATAAAGCAGATGCGCTTTAACTGAGTCAGCATAAAAATATCCTTAAATCCTTGCTAGCCATAACAAAACGACACCCAAACCAAGTATAAACATCTAATTTAGACCAATTCAAAACAGGCACTCACGCCCACTCCTTGGGGTTTAATGTTATTTGGGTATATGATAATTTATCCAAGATACACTAATTAATAGATTGTAAACAATGCTTAACCCTCTGATAGATGAGATTTTTGAACTATTAATCAATAAAAAAGTGTGGATGGTTCATACTTTAGCATCTGAGTTAAAACAACGTGGGTTTCTTGATACTTTAGCTGCCGAGCCTGAGCGCGACCTATTTAAGCGCAATTTTTTAATTATGAATGCGCTTTATCAGCTACAACAGCAATTAATGCCAAAACAACAATTAGTCGTTAAAAGCTTACATATTGAACTAGTAAACAGTTCCAGTTATAACCAACTACATCCTAACGATCCACTACGCGACTATTATTTAAACTGGCAAAATTTTGAAACATCTACGGATGAAGTCAAGGCGTTATTAGATAGCTTTTGGCAGCAATTTAGTAGGCCTACTTATCGCGAAATTCCACTGAGTAATGAGCAGCAACAACAACTGCTGGTGCGTTGGCAATTAACATCGCCAGTCACACTAAAAGAATTACAAAAGCGTTGGCGACAACTTGCAGTGCAGCATCATCCAGATAAACAAGGGGGTGACAATGAGGTGTTTAAACAACTAAAAATAGAATATGAGCAACTCAAGGCGAGTTGCTCAGATTAGATCGAGAGTTAACGCGTTAGCCGACGAGCACGAATTTTACGTCCTTTAATATTACCTTCGGTTAATTTGCGTAACGCTGGTTTAGATGAGTTACGCTCTACCGCAACAAATGCCACGTTATCAAGTACGTTGATTTTACCAACTTGGCGCCCAGCAACACCGTCTTTTCCGGTTAATGCGCCTAAAATATCACCCGCGCGCACTTTTTGCTTTTTGCCTGCATCTATCATCAGCGTCACCATTTCAGGTTTGTATGGCGGCTTATCTAGTAGGTTATAAGATGGCATTGGCTCAGGAGTAAAGTCACGCTCGTAATGGTCGCCAATTTGAGCCACTTTAAATTGCTCTGCCTCACCATAAATAGAACACGCAATCCCTTTTTTACCTGCTCGTCCTGTACGGCCAACACGATGTACATGAGTTTGTGGATCGTGAGCTAAGTGATAGTTAATCACCATGTCCATGTCATCAATATCTAAGCCTCGTGCAGCTACATCGGTAGCCACTAAAATAGACGCACTCTTATTCGCAAAATGAATCAGTGTACGCTCACGGTCACGCTGCTCTAAATCACCATGCAGTGCCACCGCACTAAAACCTTCATCGGCTAAATCATCACATACTTGCTGCGTTTCAACCTTGGTATTACAAAACACCACACAGCTTTGCGGGGTAAATTTAAGAAGTAACAGCTTAAGCGTTGGATAACGCTGTTTATTATTATCCATTTTGTAGAAGTATTGCTTAATCGTGCTTTTTTCTTGCTGCTCTTCTACTTTAATCATTTCTGGATTACTAAGTACACGCTTAGCAATAGCTTCGATTGATTTTGGAAAAGTAGCACTAAATAACAACGTTTGACGATTGGTTGGAATGCGATCAATTATGGCATCGAGAGTGTCTTGAAAACCCATATCAAGCATTTGGTCGGCTTCATCAAGTACCAGGGTTTCAACATCATCTAAACGCAATGTACCTTTGCGAATATGATCGTCAACTCGCCCCGGTGTACCCACAATAATATGTGCACCATGTTCGAGTGAACCAATTTGCGGCCCAATTGAAACCCCACCACACAAAGTTAAAATCTTAATGTTATGAATACCACGCGCTAGTTTACGCATCTCAACCGCCACTTGCTCTGCAAGCTCACGAGTTGGGCATAATACTAGCGACTGAATACGAAAGCGTTTTACATTTAGCTTGGCTAAAACGCCTAAACTAAATGCCGCTGTTTTACCTGAGCCTGTTTTGGCTTGGGCAATAATATCTTTGCCACTTAAAACAGGCGGTAGGCTTTGCGCCTGTACAGGCGTCATTTGGGTGTAGCCAAGCGTTGATAAATTATCAACTAACCCTGAAGGTAAGGCCAACGATGAAAAAGCAGTTGCAGTCACAGTAAATTCCATAGCAAAAAATAACTTGAGAAAAGTCTCAATTAATATGCGGCTAATAATAGCAGAATTAACAATTAGCAACCATTAGCAACGTACGATTAAAAGTTGCAATAAAGATATTGCAAATGATAGTTGTTTTCATTAAGATCTGCGGCGTTTTACTACTCTAATAATTCTAAGCCGGAAGCCACTAATGAAACTTAACCCTCTTTTTATTGCACTTTTAGCCAGCACCTCTGCAAATGCATTTGCCAACACCGCAAATATAGAACGCATTGAAGTTAAAGGTAGCTACTTCAACGACTACAAAGTAGATAATGCCAGTGGGGCAATGAGAACCTCAACCTCATTACTCGATACCGCACAGTCAGTTACCGTAATCACTGACACAATCGTTAATGAGCAACTAGCAACAACTCTTGGTGAAGTATTGACCAATGATGCTAGTTTAACTGCAGGATCTAAACAACGAAACAGAGAAGTATTTAACTTACGTGGTTTTCAATTAAGCTCATCAACCGGCTACCTGCGTGATGGCCACCAGCATTGGTCTCATTACCAACAACCCATTGAAATTTTAGAGCAAGTAGAAGTTATTAAAGGCCCTTCAAGTATTTTGTATGGGCAATCAGGCCCCGGTGGCCTAGTTAACATGGTAACTAAAAAGCCAACTGCACAAACGCTATTTAGTGCCAGTGCCGATGTTGACCAACATGGTTCAACTCGCTTTATGCTTGATGCTGGCGGCGCACTCACCGAGGCTGAAGATTTACGTGCCCGTGGTGTATTAGTAAAACAAGATGTTGAATACTGGCGAGAATACCAAAATGGTGATAACCGCGAACGCGATCGCTTCTTAGGTGCCTTAGTGGTTGATTACGATATTAGCGATAATGCCCTAGTACGTGTTCATTATGATCGCACTGATGACGAAGCAGGCTTAGATACTGGCGCTTGGATAGATAATGATGCCAACATTATTGGCGATGACAAAACAATTCGTGATATGTCATGGGCCTTTACCGACATTACTGTTGAAAACATGGGTATTGATTTCAAAGTATTTTTAACCGATAACTGGCAAGTAAATTTAGGCTACAATGAGCAAACGTTTGAACGCCAGCGCTTTGAGTCAGCACCACGTAAGCCAAGTGACTTTATCGAAGGTGATAGTTACCAGTCACGTCCTTACGATCGCTTCGATGATTGGCAGTTTAAAACTGCTTTTATTGACTTCATTGGCGAATTTGAAACGGTGGGTTTACATCATCAATTACTTGTAGGCGTTAACTCACTGGATTATTACTACGGCCAATTACGCACATCTGCTGATACGATTAATTTTTCTGCCGATCAAAATGAGCCTAATCGCCCAAATATAAGTTACAAATCAGATGACACTATTAGCTCATCTGCTTACGACTACTACGGGGTTTATATCCAAGATTTAATTTCATTCTCACCAGAATGGCAACTATCACTGGGTGGTCGTTACGATAAACAAAGTAAAGAAAACAGCAATAACGAATCGTTCGTACCTAAAGTTGGTGTACTTTACCATCCAAATGCCTCTGCAACTGTTTATGCAAGTTACTCAGAAGGATTTGAGCCGCAAAACGAAACATTAGTAAATGATAAAGATGTTAATAACGGTATGAAGCTCGATGCTATTACCTCTGAGCAAAAGGAAATTGGGGTGAAATGGCAACTGTTTGATGACCGATTAATGCTTAGCGGTGCCTTATTTGATATTAGCAAAACAGGTACCTTAGTGAGCGAAGATCTTATTAACCCTATCGGTGATATAACCAGCATCACCACACAGGCAGGTGAGCAACGCCATAAAGGTTTTGAGCTTGCAGCTCAGGGCGCTGCAACTGACCGTTTATTTGTTATGGCATCAACCATGTATTTAGATGCTAACTATGAGCGTGATGAAAAATTAGAGGGCAAACGCCCTACTGATGCTCCAAAATGGTCTGCCTCTTTATGGACACGTTATGAACTCAATGACGCTGTTGCTTTTAATGCAGGTGCGTTCTACGAAGGAGAGCGTTTTGCTGATAACGCTAACACCGTAACAAAAGAGGGTTATACTCGTGTTGATATTGGCGCAACCTACAAGCTTAACTTAAATAACAACGATATTAACTTACGTTTAAATATTGAGAACTTATTCGATAAAAACTACCTAGCCGGTGGCGGTTTAAATAACGTTACCGTAGGTGAAGGCACTAGCGTACGTTTAGCTGCACAATTTAGCTTCTAAGCTGATTCTCTACAAAGCCCATATTAAAAAGTATGGGCTATATAAACTAATCCTATATGACATAATTACTTACAGTTTGCTGCTTTACTAATTTATCACTTGCTCTAAAGTTGTAAATTAACAAGGAGCCTTATTATGTTGCTTTTCAATACTAGTCAGTCATTCCCTCATTTTACACACGTTCAGTGCTGCCCCGACTGCAACAACAACAGCTATCACTTAGTTAATCAAAGCCGCTTTTTACGCTTTACCATTTTTCCTATATTTCCGATCAAGTTAAGCTATAAACGCGAGTGCTATAAATGCGGACATAGTGAGGCTATCAATATTAAAACGTTACCTCTGTTTGAAAAGCTTAGCCTACCAAAATACTGTATTGGATTAATTTTATTACTATGGGGGGCGTTATTTTTTTATCAAAAGCACCTCAACACTGAAGCACTAAAACAAAGCTATTTAACCTCCCCAAAAGCTTATGATACCTATTTAGTTAAAGCCGATAAGTTCACTCACGAACCATGGACACTCACTAATTTAAAAGTTGCGCAAGTACTCAGCTTTGATGAGCAATTTATAACGTTTCAGGTGAGTAATTACAGCTATAAGCGCACTAGTGCCATTACCACAGCGATGCGTGCAAGTTTATTAGTACAAAGAGATTACTTTTCTTCTCAAACTATTACTCTGCCTCGTAATGAAATAAAACGTTTATACGAAGATGACATTATATTTGACGTGCTACGCCCACAAGCATATTCACTTTATGGCGGGTTTGTGATGTTTCCACCTAAACCTAAACCTCTTTATAAAGGCTTAAAGCTCGATGAGAATAATCAGCAAGGGATTATTTACTATAAAGATAAGCAATATAACGAAGCGCTTGAAAGCTTTAACCTAGCAGCAAACTCAGGCTCACAATGGGGTCAACTAAATCTTGCTCAGATGTATCGTGATGGACAAGGTACAAAAAAGAACATTCAGCAGGCGATTTATTGGTATAAAAAAGCCATTGCTCAAGGTAATAGCAAAGCTATATACGAGCTTGAGCAACTATGCAAAACAACTCAGTGCGAATAAAATAAAGTAGCGTTACCACCGCGCTACTTATTTGCTTTAAATAACTTAGTATAAGCGACATGCGCAATCACAATAACCAAACCAGCACCTATTCCTAACAGTCCGTCAAATACTAAAGGGGCTAGTATTTCTCCTGTGCTACCAGCAACCGACTGCGCATAATGAGTTACATCCACTTGGGTATGATGCAAAAGCTCAATTGCGTGTACTAAAATTCCACCACCCACTAAAAACATCGCCACCGTGCCCGCAAAGGCTAAAAACTGCATTAACCGTGGGGCTGCAGCTAATAAGGCTTTACCGAGTAATTCTTTAAACTTACTTGCGGAGAGTTTGGATTGATTAAGTAAATATAAACCTGCATCATCAAGCTTTACAATCCCTGCTACCAGTCCATAAACACCAATCGTCATAATGATGGCAATCACACTCAATACCAGCGCCTGATTGATTAATGTCGCCCCTGCGACCGTGCCTAATGTAATAACAATAATTTCAGCGGAAAGAATAAAATCAGTACGAATGGCGCCTTTAACTTTTTGTTTTTCATACTCTGCCAGGTTTAAATTTTCAGCACCTTCTGTTGCTTCTGCATGATGAGGTAAAAATATTTTTTCTGCGCCTTCAAAACATAAAAATAAGCCACCTATCATTAAAAGTGGAGTAATTAGCCAAGGCAACCACACACTAATTAATAACGCAGCAGGGACTAATATGGCTTTATTTAAAAACGACCCCTTTGCCACTGCCCATACAACGGGCAGCTCCCTATCAGCAGTAACCCCAGTAACTTGCTGAGCATTAAGTGCCAAATCATCACCAAGTACTCCGGCTGTTTTCTTTGTCGCAACTTTACTCATGGTCGCAATATCATCCAGCAAAGTCGTTATATCATCCAGTAATGTTAAAAGGTTGGTGCCAGCCATGAAATTTCCTAACTAAAAATAAGATCTTAAACATAACGTAAAGCTATATTTTCACCAACGGTTAATTTAGCTTTGTTAAGCTCTTAATTAAACAAGGGACTCAATAAGGCACAGCCAATGAAACACGCTATCGTTATTATTGCTCTAATAGCTTTGACTGCATGCAATAAGCAGCCAGTTACAAATAACTATGTTTGCGATAACGCACCTGCAAAACTTGATATTATTAGCAACAAGCAAGCAAAGCTGAGCTTTTATGATCATGATTACATATTGAATCATGAGGTGAGTGCTTCAGGCAGTAAATACATTAATCAAGAGGTGTTATTTTGGAGTAAAGGAGAGCAAGCAATGCTAATAATTAACGGCAAAAAATACCAATGCAGCAGCAATTAACCAATAACTAACATCAAATTAAAAAACTTGCTACACTAACAAAAGTCTTAATATTGTTGATAAAGTTATGCAATCTCTCGCTATAAAACATAAAATAATTTTAGCCTTTTCAGCCATTGGCTTGTTAATGCTTACTAGCTGCATATTTTTTTACTGGTCACTAAATCAGATTAGTATCACTAACACACGTATAGAAGCGTTGGCAGTGCCTGTACAACAAGCCAGTAAAGACCTTCGTTTATCACTCCTTTCTATCACTAAATTTAATGCCATTGCTTATAGCCAAACTAAACTTAATTTACTGCTGGAAAATAAAAAGCAGGCACACGCTGAACAAACGCAGTTTTTTAGTAAATTAGAAACACTAAAAGCACAAGTTGCCCAGCAGCAAGGTATGCAAACACTTCTTACAGCTATTAACAAAGACTTCGCCCAGCTAAATACAATAAGCAACCAAATGCTTGCAGCAAAAGAGCAACGATTTAAGGCGCAAAGCTCAGCCGCAGCACTAACAATTACGTTTAATGAACAGCTTCGTGAACTCAGTAACCGCTTGCTTGATATAGAGCTCATAAACGTTGAGAGCAACCAGCAATCACTTTTGAATGCAGTATTTGGCACTGCGACTCGTGTTGATGATTTATTATTTACTTTAAATAATAATGTCAAAGGGATTGGGCAAATAACAACTTCAGAAAATATAAACGATCATCAGCAAGATACCTCTTTTTTACTCGATAATATTAAATCTAATCTTAGCTACTTAGAGCAACAAGCCGCCCCAATTGCTAATAAACTCAACGCTAATGAGCTAATTACAGCGTTTAACGATTTAAGCAGCTTATTAAATAATCCTGATGGGCTGTATGCATTGCAAAATGCTGTGCTCAATAATAAAGATAAAGTTGATCAGCGGTTTGAAAGCTTTCAACAGGCATTTATTAGTATTGAAAGTCAACTGATTGAGCTTAATAAACTGGCTGACATACGCTTTAACTCCCTACAAGAGAGCGCTAAGTCAGCGATTAATACCGGCTCTAGTTTAGTGATTATTATTGCGTTTGTTTTAATTGCTTTGCTGATTATTATTTCAGTTTTTACTACTAACGCCATGCTAAAACCGCTTAAAAAGGTAAACAAAGAACTTGCTCACATAGCCTCAGGTGACTTTTCTAAGCGTAGCAACCCCCGCAGTAAAGATGAATTTGGTACTCTGATGCATAACACTAATAAGCTTTGTGATGATTTAACTCACTTAATAAAAGCCATTAGTAACGATGCTTACGAACTAGATAATTCAGCTATTCAAACCAGCGAAAAAGGCCAGCAAATGACCATTGTTGCTAAGCAACAGCTGGAACGTAGTGCACAAGCAACCTCATTAGCACAGCAAATGTTGCAAAGTTCTCAAGCCGTACACGAACAAGCGCAAAGCACCTCTAATGAAATTACTAATGCCTCGCAATTTGCCAATGACGTTAACGACATTGCAAATAATAATAGCCAAAGCATTGAAGCACTTTTAAGCCGCTTAGATAGAGCAGTAAGCAGTACAGAAGAACTAGCTCAATATACGCAACTAATTGGTGCCATTGTCGATACCATTAGCAGTATTGCAGAGCAAACTAACTTACTGGCACTTAATGCCGCAATTGAAGCGGCACGTGCTGGTGAACATGGTCGAGGTTTTGCCGTAGTAGCCGATGAAGTACGCTCGCTTGCAGCCCGCACACAAAGTTCTACAAGCGAAATTACCACCATGATTAACACTCTACAGCAGCATACTCAAACCACTCAAACTGAAATAAATGATGGCCAACAACAGGCTAAGCATTGCGTTGAAAACAGTACTGAACTAAATAGTGCCGTTGAGCGTATTAAGAGCACGCTGGTATCGGTTAATGCTATGAGTAAAGAGATTGCGAGTGCCTCACATGAACAACTGGCAAACAGCACCGATATTCAACAAATAATGGCTAAGGTAACCGAGCAGGCTACCTTAAATGCCAACAATGCAACGACCCTAGCAAGCGAAAGTGAAGACGTTAACCAACTTGCACACTCACTAAAAGGTGCAGTAGAGCGCTTTAAGTTTTAAGCGCAGCTAATGACTTGGCTTGTATGAACTGGGTATAATACTTTTAACTTTTTGCTAAGTAACGGCCCACAATGAAATACAAAGATCTGCGCGATTTTATCGATTTACTTGAGAAACGAGGCGAGTTAAAACGCATCAGCCAAGAAATCGACCCGTATCTTGAAATGACCGAAATTGCTGACCGCACACTGCGTGCCGAAGGCCCTGCTTTATTATTTGAAAACCCTAAAGGGTACGACATTCCCGTTTTAGCTAACTTGTTTGGTACCCCAAAGCGTGTAGCTATGGGTATGGGCCAAGAAGATGTGAGTGAATTACGTGAAGTAGGAAAATTACTCGCATTTCTAAAAGAGCCTGAGCCGCCAAAAGGCATTAAAGAAGCGCTCGGACAAATTCCGGTATTCAAGCAAGTACTTAATATGCCGGCTAAAGAAATTAAAAAAGCCCCCTGCCAACAAGTTATTTTACAAGGTGACGACGTTGACTTAACTAAGTTTCCTATTCAGCACTGCTGGCCTGGCGATGCTGCACCTTTGATTACTTGGGGTTTAACCGTTACCAAAGGACCTCACAAAAAGCGCCAAAATTTAGGGATTTATCGTCAACAGCTATTGGGTAAAAATAAAATCATTATGCGTTGGTTATCTCATCGCGGTGGCGCGCTTGATTTTCAAGAGTGGTGTAAAGAACACCCTGGCCAGCCCTACCCTGTTTCGGTGGCATTAGGTGCAGATCCTGCGACTATTTTAGGTGCTGTTACCCCCGTTCCAGATACGTTAAGCGAATATGCCTTTGCAGGTTTACTACGTGGTAGTAAAACTGAAGTAGTTAAGTCAATCTCGAATGATTTACAAGTACCAGCCAGTGCAGAAATCGTACTTGAAGGGCATATTATGCCTGGAGAGATGGCGCCGGAAGGTCCATATGGCGACCACACAGGATACTACAACGAAGTCGACGACTTCCCAGTTATGACGGTCACTCATATTACACATCGTAAAGACCCTATTTACCATAGTACTTTTACTGGCCGTCCGCCGGATGAGCCTGCGATTTTAGGGGTGGCATTAAACGAAGTATTCGTACCAATCTTACAAAAGCAATTTCCAGAAATTGTCGATTTTTATTTACCGCCAGAAGGTTGTTCGTACCGTATGGCCGTGGTGACAATGAAAAAACAATATCCAGGTCACGCCAAGCGCGTAATGATGGGGGTTTGGTCATTCCTACGACAATTTATGTACACTAAGTTTGTTATTGTCTGTGATGATGATATTAACGCTAGAGATTGGAACGATGTAATTTGGGCTATCACTACTCGTATGGACCCTGCGCGCGACACGACGTTAATTGAAAACACGCCAATTGATTATTTAGATTTTGCATCGCCCGTATCTGGCCTAGGTTCAAAAATGGGTATGGATGCAACAAATAAATGGCCTGGCGAAACAACCCGTGAATGGGGCGAACCTATTGTAATGGATCAAGCCACTAAGGATCGAGTTGATGAGCTTTGGGATAGCTTAGATATTCTTTAACGACTTTGGTCTAGGGCCTCTAGGCTATAAACTCACCCTGCGGATATGCTATTATTGCTCAAATAAAGTGCGTATCCGCTAATTTAAGGTAAAACATGCAAACATTACTCGCTGAAGTTGTTTCTATCAGCCCACTAACAGAATTTGTTCATAAAGTTATTTTAAAGCCGCAACAGCCTGTAGCATTTGAAGCTGGTCAATATTTACAGTTGGTTTTAGGTGAAAAAGATAAACGTGCGTTTTCAATCGCGAGTCGCCCCTCACAAACTGATGCATTAGAATTACACATTGGCGCATCAAACGCAGACTCTTACGCGATGCAATCATTAGAACACCTTCGTAGTGCCCACAACGAGAACCAAACCGTAACTATTGAAGCAGGTTTAGGTATTTCTCAGCTGCGTTTGCAGTGCGAGCGTCCAATTATTTTACTCGCCGGCGGTACTGGTTTTTCTTACGCAAAGTCAATGGCCGAGCATTTAGCTGAAATCAACTGTGAGCGCCCGGTGCTATTTTACTGGGGAGTAAAAGAAGAGTCGGCGCTATATGCACATACCGAAATGCAAGCATGGGCAGATAACCGTGAAAACTTTAAATTTATTCCTGTCGTAGAGCATCCTACCGACAGCTGGACTGGCCACACTGGTTATGTTCATAAAGCGGTGATGAACGATATCATCTCGTTAGAACCTTACGATATTTACATGGCAGGTCGTTTTGACATGATTGGCATAGTACGTGATGATTTTATAAATCATGGCGCCACTCGTGAAAACATGTACGCAGATGCATTCGCGTTTATAAAGTAACATTAGCGCATTATTTTAAGGCACCTTAGGGTGCCTTAATTGTTTTAATTGCTAGCACTGTGATTGTTATTACCTATTAAGCTCATCAACATAAACAATTTCCTAAAATCCAATCTATAAACCATACTTTGTACAGAACATTAAGCGGGAGAAACCTAAATGTTAAATACAAAAGTAAAAGATTTTATGCAACATAAGTTGCCTCATATCACCCCTAATACAGAAATGACCACAGCCATAGCAGAGCTAGAAAAATTTAAACTACTAGGCGCGCCGGTATTTGATGATAATAAGGTGCTCGTTGGCTTTATCTCAGAGCAAGAATTACTTAAACCCTTAATGCAAAGTAGTTATTTTTGTGATGGTATGGTTAAAGTATCGCAGTTGATGCAAACAGATGTGGTAACCGTGAACGGCGATACCAATATTATGGAATTAGCAGAACAAATGAAGCCTGGTAAGCCTAAAAATTACCCCGTGATCGATGGCGGTGTAGTGGTAGGTATGATCAGCCGTGCCGATATATTAAAAGCACTTTATAATAATTACGTTAGTTGTAATGCGCACATATAAAAAAATGCCACTGTAAACAGTGGCATTTTTAATTATATAACCTGAACTCTGGATAATATAAGCAACTTAACGCTGTGCGACTTTAGCTTTAAGTGCGCTTTTATCAGCGTCACTTAAATAGGCAATTTCAAGCGCATTCGCTTGCGCTTTTTCCATATCGGCTTGTGACAAACCTGCTTTTGGTGCTGCCACTGCGTACTCGTACTCAATTTCAATGCCTTCAACAGCTGGGTCATCCGTGTTAAGACAAGCTAAAATACCATGATCTAAAAACTGCTTAAGTGGGTGTTTGGTTAAATCATTCACTGTACTGGTTTGAATATTACTGGTTAAGCACGATTCAATACCAATACGGTTATCGCGTAAATAATCCATTAGTTTTGGATCTTCAATCGCTTTAACACCATGGCCTATTCTGCTTGCGCCAAGCTCGTTTAATGCTTGCCAAATACTTGGAGCACCTAACGCTTCACCAGCATGCACAGTAACAGCCAAATATGCATCACGTACTTGCTTAAAATGATCAACAAACAACTCGCCAGGATAACCAATTTCATCACCGGCCAAATCCACTGCAACCAAATCATTTTTAAAGGCAAGTAACGCGTCCAACTCGTGCTGACAGGTTTTAACTCCGTATGTACGAGACAAAATACCAATTAAGTTTGCTTTTATATCAGTATCTTTTGTTGCACTTCGGATACCATCAACCACTGCTTCAACAACGCCTTGAGGGTGTAACCCTTGGCTTTGAGCCATATAATAAGGACTAAAACGCAGCTCTACATAATCAAGACCCTGCGCTTGCGCATCTTCAATGTTTTCTATCGCAATACGTCTACAGGCATCGTAATCGCCTAGTACCGTCACTCCCCAATCAAGCTTTTGTAAAAATGCCATTAAGTTTGGCTCAGGATCAATAACCTGAACATGAGGAATAAGTGCTTCAACATTGTCCGCTGGTAAAGCGATATTAAACTGACGACCAAGTTCTAGTATGGTTTGCGCGCGTACATTACCATCTAAATGACGGTGAATATCTAGCAAAGGTATTTTTCTATTGATCATAATAGCTACTCGGTTGAATTAAAATTGCGCGAATGATACGCAGGTACAGTAATATTTCAAGTGTAGAATACTTAAAATAGCGCTTGGAGGTCTTATGTCTGCTTTTTATATAAAAAGAGTTAACGTGATAAATAAAACCAAATCATTTTAAACAGTGCATCTGCATCAATCGGTTTTGTTATATAGTTATCCATCCCCACGTTAATCGCTTTTTTAGCATCTTCTTCGTGCGCATTAGCAGATAGGCCAATAATAGGTAAATCTAAAAACCCTAATTCATTACGAATCACTTTCGTTGCCTTTAAGCCATCCATTTGTGGCATTTGAATATCCATTAATACTAAGTCGTATCTTTTATCGCTTAGCATTTTAATCGCTTCAAGTCCGTTATTAGCAATATCAACAACACCCTGCTTGGTTTCTAAAATAGCGGTAGCCACATGTTGATTTAATGGGTTATCTTCAACGAGTAGTAAGCGATACTTCGCCAGTGATAGGTTGCTTATATCTATTTTATCTAACTTACCTGAATAATATTGTGCTTTAGGTAACGGAGAATGAAGCGGTAAACTAAAGGTAAAAGTAGAGCCGTGACCTTCACTACTTTTTAAATCAATTGCTCCTCCCATCAGCTCCACTAATTTTTTACAAATACTTAAACCAAGCCCTGTGCCACCAAACTGGCGTGAGGTTGAACTATCAGCCTGAGAGAAGGGGTTAAATAGCTGTTTTTGTGCCTCCTCACTAATTCCAATCCCCGTATCATTGACACTAAAATAAGTCATTTTTGCTGACTGCCAAATCTTTAATGTGACACTGCCCTTAGCAGTAAACTTAACGGCATTATTTAATAAGTTCAGCAGCACCTGCTTTAAACGAATAGGATCGGTATTAACAACTAAAGGAGCATCATGATCAACCTCAACTTGCAGTGACAAAGGCTTATTACTGACCTCAAACTGCATTAAACTCATAACTTCTTTTGCTAGAGACTTTAGCTCCACAGGTTCCTGCACTAACTCAAGTTTACCCGCCTCCATTTTTGAAAAATCGAGCACATCATTAAGCACTCTCAATAATACGCTGACCGCACCATCAGCTTGCTCTATGTAAGATTTTGCTAGTGGCCAGTCCCGCTGTTGCAGTGCTAAGTAATGCATGCCTTTAATACCATTAATTGGGGTGCGAATTTCGTGGCTCATATTGGCTAAAAACTGACTTTTTATCTCACTGGCTTTATCGGCTTTTTGCTTTTCCTGACGCAAAGTCAGCGTTTGCTTTGCCACTTGTTCGCGTATACGAACATTGGTGGCGACCACTGAAATTAAAAACATAATCAATAGCCAAACAAATAACATTCCCACTATCTGTGCTAACCAATAAATAAGCCAGGTTGACTCCGTCTTAGGTTGGTATATTTCTACCTGCCATAACCGATGGCCAATTAACAACTGATAATCTTTTAGCAACGTCATTGAGTCATGCTCAACGCTATAAAGAGTCTGTTTATTATCTACTTTATTTATATCAGTAAAGCTAATCGCGACTTCACCACTACTATCAAATGAAAGTACCTGCGACAACTTAGCTAAGTTAACGAGTGCAATCACAAATCCTTTGAAATCCCCTTCAATATCAGGAGCACCAAATACAGGAGAAATAAAAAGCACGCTTAATTCATCATCTGTAGGGGGTAACTTAAATGGTTTACTCAGTACCAACTCATTAAGAATTTTTGCTTTATTAAGGGCATCGCGAATATCTATATCAGAGCTCAAATCGAAGCCCAACAAATCTTGCGTGTTCTTTATAGGATAAATGTATTTTATTGGGTAATAAGTATTGCTAAAGGGTGCTTGTTGCCACTGTCCATTCGCCATTCTTTGCTTTATAACGATACTTTTGTCCCATTCAGCAGGATCATTAATAGACTTGGCAGTAATCATTGGTACCCAATTTAACGCTAAAATCTCTTCACTATAGCTCAACTGCTTAGAGGTGAAATGATTAAACTCATCAAGGCTAACTTGATCACTACTTGCTAAAAATGCACCTAACAAAGATAGATGAGCAGCCACTTCATCTAACTTCTGATTAATGGCACTTTGCGTCATCAGTACTTTGGCGTCTTGTTTTTGAAGGTCTTTTTGTTTTTTTACACTGGCCGCGCCATAAAAACTAATACTGATAATGGCGTAAATAAGTAACGCAGGTAAAATAACTTGCAGCCGATGACGCAACTGCGAATAGTTAAATATGGCCAGTACTAAAGGGGTAAAAATCAGCACCCCAATTGAGTCACCTATCCACCAAGTAATAAAGGTACTGATGACATCAGATGTGCTAATAAAATGATTTAAAACAAGTAGACTAGTTCCTGCTCCAGCAGCTATGACACAACATAGCGGCCCACCAATCACCAAGCTTTGAATACTAAGTTTTAAAGAAGATAAATTAAGGGGAGCTTTAATGACTTTGGTAATAAGAAATGCACCAAGCCAAGCCTGAAAAAATATAGCGCAACTAACCCCGAGGGATTGGATTAATATTTGCCAATTTAAGATATCAGCGGAGTTATCTAAGTGAATTAAATTAACAAAAACCGCACCGGCAAAAATGCCAGCATAAGCGCGACGCCCCCATAGTAAAAAGCTTGCCAGCGCAATACCAGCCGGAGGCCAAGAGGCAACCGCATAACCGTTAACGGCGAATAAAAAGTTACTTAGATAACCACTAAAGAAATAAGCGCATGCGAGGCTAAAAGATAATGTAAATACATTTTTCACAACCGTCGCTCCTGCGCTTTTATTATTGATTTATAACTATAATTGATTATTGGTAGAGTACAAGTGCCTTATCTAATTGTGCACTGTGCTCATAACTTAATATCGCTTGTTGTCGATACTGTGCTTTATTTTCGCTATTGAGTGCTTTATCAAAAACACGTGCTGCTAAGTCGTAATCACCTTGGGCATTGGCTAAACACGCCAGCGCTAATAATAACGCGTTATTGTGCTCGTCTTTTTTCAACCGCTCTTGAATGCTTGATTGCAGCTTATAAGCATTACTTGGTGCAGCTTCACTTAAAATATAAGCCAGTTGATCATGCTGCTTGTTGTGCTTGAGCAATTTAATTAGCTCATTTTCGATACTTGCTAGCTGCCCTGTTTTGGCCATTTGGGTTAAATAAGCCGTGTGCGCATGCGCCTGCAACTTTTTACCTAAATGTTGATATTTAGCGGTTAACTCATCACTTGCTTGCGCAGCAAAATAAGCTAAAAACACTTGCTGCCACTGGGTATCATTCAAGGCATTTTTGCGTAATAAACGCGGTAAAAAGTCTTCAAGCAATTTAAAATGCTGTTGTTGCACTAAAACTTCGGTGTACAACTTCAAATCAAGTACCGTGGCTTTTTTAGATTCTGCAGCCACCCGTATTTGCGGCTCAATTACACTACTGTCGCCACTAGCTAACCATAACTTAGCCACTTTAAGTTGTTGCTCTGGGCTGATTTCAAATAAACGCTCAAGCGCTTTATCTGGCTGATTATTTGCCAGCGCAGCTTTTGCTAATAATGCTAAACGTATATCGGAAAATTTAGCAGGCACACTATTGCTTGAAAGCGCACTTTCTACTTGCTCGTAATCATCATTAATGAGGCTCCACAATGCTTGCTCTATAGCCGCATGTTTACGCTCTTGGCTTCGCGCAAAAAAGCCATGCTTAGTGTTTCTGTATATAGATAAACAATAACGCACTAGCTTATAAGTTAAATATAAAGCCGCTGCGCTCAGTGCTGCCATAATACAAAACGAAACAATTGTGCCCTCTATGGTGGTATTGTTAAATGAAATCAGCACGTAGCCTTTTTCATCTAACACAAAGGGGGTAATCGCTAGCACCAATACAATAGCGACAATAAAAATAATCAGCCCTATCATTGTGCCCACTCCTTCACTTGTTGAGTGCTTTGCAGTGTCACTTCAGGGTTAAAGTTAAGCGATTCTTTTTCAAGATTGGCTAATGTCTGTATTACCACTTTTGTTGCATCGTCATCTTGTTTAAAGTATTCATTAACCAAACGTTTTGTATCATTCAAAGCGTTAAAATAAATACTAGCTTGTTTACCCATTAATGCGTCTTGCGCCTGAGTAATATTAAGCTTGATGCGCTGGGTAATTAAATGACGCTCTCGGTCAGTTAATAGTGGCTCAATTAATACGCCTTCATGATGGCGAATAGTAATAAAGCTATCGACTATTTTATTCCAACTATTAAGAATGTTTTGTTGCCAATCACTAACATCTTCAGAGAGTGCATTCTCATCACTTATACTCGCCTCTTCAGGCAAATTAACCGCATTAAATACCAAGTCATCAATACGCTTTATTACGCTGTTTAATTGTAAATAAATCGCTTCTGTCGCAACGGGTTTAATATTGTCGAGTGTTTGTATGTCTTGTGTAATTGCTTGACGCAACTCAAGCGTACCAGAATGATCACTTAACAATGAATCTAAACGTTTAAGCACGGCACTGGTGCCTGAGTAATCTTGTTCTGCCCACAGTTTAAATTCAGCCATGCGTTGCAAGCTGGTGACCTCTTGTGGATTTAATGTATTACCACTTTGTTGCACCTTTTGCAGCGCGGCTTTTAATGCTTGTTGATTTTTTACAGAATTTTCATTGAGCGCCATAGCGATTTGTTCTTCACTATTAAGCAGCGCTTGCTGCAAGCTAAGCTGCTCAGATTTAAGCGCTTGCAGCTCTTGTTGTAGCATTTTATTTTGTTCTGTCAGCGTATTAACTGCTAAACTTTGCACTTTACTGGCATTAAGCTTTTGATAAAACTCATAACCCACACCGCTGGCAACAAGCAAGGAAATCACTAACGCAACGCTACCTACTTTACTTACTTTTTGAGGAGCGCTCTGCGTTTGGTTATTCGCATTTACAGAGTCACTTTTAGTCGTATTAGAGGGGTTTTTTGCTGTTGGCTGCGCTGATTTTTCTACTTTTGACGTCGCTGACTGTTCACTCATTTTGCTACCTTGCTGATTAATGCAGGTAAACATAGCGTGGTCGCTAGCTCCTGCCGCAGTATGTATATGGGTCGAATTTATTTTTTGTTGCTGTAAATAAGTACCTATGCGCTCACTGGCAACGTAAAATTCGCACTGTTGTAACCATGTTAGTTGCGCCGCCGAGATAGTATTAAATATGGCGTCAACTGCAGCATTACTTGTAATGACTATACCGTGTACATTATGGCTTTGCCAGTGGTCTATCCAGTTAGCTGAGCTAGGCTCTACTGGCTCACGTTGATACACCACACAATTATTTAAATAAGCACCACGTTGCTTCAAGGTTTTTGCTATTTCAGGTCGCCCGCCAATACCTTTGACCAACACAATATTACTGCCATCAACATCAGCCAAAGACTTAAGCGCGAGTAATCCCTCAGAGTCATGTTGTTTTGGTAGTGCGGCACGCACACCAAATACTTCATAAATAGTATCAGCTGTTTGTTGCCCAACCCCATAAAACTGTGCTTTGGTATTAATAGCAGGCTTAAGTGCATTTAATGCATGCACCGCATCCTGTGAAACAAAAATAATTTTGTCAGCGTTCACCAGCGGGCTTAATTCAACGTTTGTTGGCGTTAAGTAGGTTATTTTTAAAACTGGATATAAAGACGCTTGATAACCCGCTTGCTCAAGTTGCTCTGCAAGGGCTGCGCCTTTTCCTTCGGGCCGAGTTATCAAGATATGTTTCATTATGCGTCTCGATATACTTCAGCTAGAATTTTATCTGCGCCTTGTGCTAATAATTTTTTAGCCAGCTCTACACCTAACTTTTCAGCATCATCAACGTGACCGCTAATTTCATCGCGTAAAATTTCACTGCCATCAATCGCACCGACCAAACCACGTAAGTGTACTTGGTCACCCTCAACCAATGCATAAGCACCAATTGGCACTTGGCAGCCCCCTTCTAAATGGCGGTTCATTGCACGCTCAGCGTTAACACGAATACGTGTTTCGTTATGCTCAAGCGGCGCTAACAATGCTTTCGTCACGGTATCGTCTATACGACACTCAATGCCTACAGCGCCTTGGCCATTAGCAGGTAACGAGACTTCTGGTTCAATAAAGTCACGAATACGCTCGCCCATTTCTAAACGAATTAGGCCTGCAGCAGCGAGTATAATGGCATCATATTGGCCGCTATCAAGCTTAGCTAAACGTGTATTGACATTGCCGCGTAAGTCTCGAATTTCTAAATCCGGACGCATCGCTCTAATTTGACACTGGCGACGTAAACTTGAAGTCCCCACAATAGCACCTTGTGGAAGCGCATCAATATTGGCAAAATTGTTTGATACAAATGCATCACGCGGGTCTTCACGCTCACAAATGGTGTGTAACTCTAAATCATCCGGAAACTCTACCGGCACATCTTTCATTGAATGCACTGCAATATCTGCACGGCCATCTAGCATGGCTTGCTCTAACTCTTTTACAAATAAACCTTTGCCGCCAATTTTAGCTAGCGGTGTATCTAAAATAATGTCACCTTGAGTCGACATTGGCACGAGCTCTACATGCACGTCATCATGAAAATGCTCTAGCTGCGCTTTTACAAATTCAGCCTGCCAGAGTGCCAATGCACTTTTACGAGTGGCAATGCGAACTAACTTTGTTTTTTCAGTCATAAAATATCCATTAATAATTACTAGCTTTTAGAATTAAAACTTGTTCAATCTAAGGCTATTTAATTTGCTAAAACTCTAAATTCTTTTTGAGCGATGAGCAGCCCGTTTTCATCAACTACATCAACGCGCCAATGCCCTAATTGAGTATCCATAATATTTTTAGTTGAGTACGTTCTGTAACGCGGAGAAGTGACCTTAAGTGCCACTTCAGCCATTATTTCATCTTCGAATAACCACACATGTTTTACCTGCTGTCCCTGTAAGTTTTTAAGCTCACTAAAAAATGACAGCGACTCTTCAAATTGATTCAAACGCACATCGGCGGCAAATACATTGGTTGGCTCACGGTTACTGACACTGCGAGTCAGAACTGCACGGCTAATTGTGGCTGTATCTATTTTGGCTCCCACAGCTACACTAGCAATGTGTGCAGATGCAGCAAATTTCTTTTGCTCAACTGGCTTTGCGCTAACAGTCTCAACTTCAGGGGCTTGAGTATCTATTGCTGCAATGGTTGCTTCTTCAGGCTCAGCAGTGATCGTTGGCTCTACTTCTTGCTTAATAATACTTTGTTGAACTTCAGGCTCCGATGGTACCTGTTCAGTAATAGAAGCTGGTTTTTGCTCAACTGAGGAAAAGGTTTTAGGGTCTGCAATCGCAACACTGCTTACCTGCTCCTCATCTGCATCTATGGCTTTTTCACTCTCTACTGGTGCTGCATTATCATCGCTTAGCGACACAATTGCTGTTTGTTGCTCAGTAAAATCAAGCTGCTCATTAGGATGCGACGTCCCTTGATCAGCATTCACGGCGCTAGACAGGCCGTAAATAACCGCTGCAGAGATCATAATCACCAACATAGAAATACTCACAATCCGACGCCAATGCCACTCATAGCTCACGTTGGGTTCGCTTACCTGTGGTTCACGTTTTACATTTGCTGTTATTACTATTTTCTGACTCATTTTGACCCTCAGCGGCTCCTAAACTAACTTAAGCGAGAAATTAACCATTGGCGCACAGCTTGTAACTCTTGTGTACAAACCTGATGCCCCATTGGGTATTCTTGCCAACTTACATCCATGTTATGCGTTGATAATACTTCGAACGCACTTCTACCCGCGCTATGCGGTACAACGTCATCTTGGCTACCATGAGCCATAAATATATTTAACTGTGTTTGTTTTGCTTCATCTGCCAATTTATGTGGCACACACATGTAGGTTGACAGCGCCATTACACCAGCCAGCTTTTGTTCTAAACGCGGTGCTAAATGAAGCGATACAACGCCACCTTGCGAAAAGCCCGCTAAAATAATTTTACTGGCAGGTATGCCGTTAGCAATTTCTTGTGTAATGAGTTGCTCAACTTTTGCAGCTGATTCTCTAACCCCTTGCTCATCGGCACGTTTATCTAAATCCATAGATTTAATGTCGTACCATGAGCGCATTTGCATACCACCGTTAATAGTAACAGCCTGCATAGGCGCGTGCGGAAAAATAAAACGCACTCCTAACTCAGTAGGTAAGTCGAGCTGCGGGGCAACAGGTGCAAAACCATCACCTGAATCACCTAAGCCATGCAGCCAAATCACCGTGGCTTTATGGGCGCTTTGCGCTGGGTATTCTACAAACCCTAAACTCATAGTGTTGATTGCCATTTAATTTCTTGACCCGCTTGGCGTGTAGACGCTTCGTTAATGAAGCTCCAAAATTCTGCACCCGAGCGGTTATCAATCCATTGCCCATCACGCATTTCAAAATGGTGACCATTAAATTTTGTTGCTACCCATACTTGGTGCAAAGGTGCTTGCTTATTAATCACAATCTTACTGCGATCTGGAAAAATAATTTCTAAAATACCTTGAGCCGATTCATAATCTAAATCTGCTTCACAATCATCAACTTGTTCTTCAATAGTGAACATAAGAGCTTCTGCTAACTGGTGATATTCGTGATCAGTCATCGTTAATTTCCTTTGCAGGCGAGGCGCCTAAATAATGGGTGCATGTTTATAGAGCTAGTGTAACAGGAATAAAATCATCCGCGAATAGCTGCATTTTTTAGATATTCTGTTACTCTGCGATTATAAAGCCAGCAACCGTATTAATCTAATGAAAGCGACATATACCTTACAATTAAAACAACTATTAATCAGCACCGTATTGTTGTGTGCATTAGCTGGCTGTGGCCAAAGCGGCCCGCTGTACTTACCCGAGCAGCCTGCTGAACAAAACCAGCCAACTGACATTCCTAACAAACAAACACCCGCCGAGCAACAACAGGAGCAGTAAATGGATTTTTTTAATTATAAAAACAACCAACTATTTGCTGAAGATGTCAGCGTAGCAACCATTGCACAGCACTATGGTACGCCGTGTTATGTGTATTCCAGAGCCACGTTTGAACGCCATTATTTAGCGTTTGCTAATGCGACTCAAGATCACAAAAGCCTAGTGTGTTATGCCGTTAAAGCAAATTCAAATATTGCGGTGTTAAACATATTGGCACGACTTGGTGCGGGTTTTGATATTGTCTCAAAAGGCGAATTAGCACGGGTGATAAAAGCCGGAGGCGCTGCTAACAAAGTGGTATTTTCTGGGGTTGCTAAAACGGCTGACGAAATTGCTTATGCGTTAGAATTAGGTATTAAATGCTTTAACGTTGAGTCAATTTCAGAGCTTGAGCGCATTTCAGAAGTGGCCTGCGAGCTTAATTTAGACGCGCCAATTTCTATTCGTGTTAATCCCGATATTGATGCCAAAACACATCCGTATATTTCTACTGGACTTAAAGAAAATAAGTTTGGTATTGGAATCGAGTCTGCATTAAGTGTGTATCAACATGCGGTATCATTACCTGGCTTAACGATTGTTGGCGTAGATTGCCACATTGGCTCACAGCTTACACAAACCAAACCGTTTTTAGAGGCGCTTGATAAACTACTGGCATTAATTGATGAATTAAAAAATGCAGGTATTGAGCTAAGCCATTTAGATATAGGTGGAGGCCTTGGAGTAACCTACGACGACGAACAACCTCCGCACCCAAGTGAATATGCAGCACAAGTAACGCAGCGCCTTGCAAATTACCGTCACCTAGAACTGATTTTTGAGCCCGGGCGAGCCATTGCCGCAAACGCGGGGATTTTAGTAACACAAGTTGAGTTTATTAAACAAAACCAAGACAAGTATTTTGCGATTGTAGATGCGGGTATGAACGACATGTTACGCCCATCACTGTATCAAGCATGGCAAAAAATTATTCCTGTATCAGTGCGTGATGACGAAACACCTACCCACAACTATGACGTGGTTGGCCCGGTGTGTGAAACCGGTGACTTTTTAGGTAAAGACCGACCACTGGCACTCAAACAAGGTGATTTGTTAGTACAGCGAAGCGCTGGAGCCTATGGTTTTACCATGAGCTCAAATTATAACTCACGTCCACGAGTTGCCGAAATAATGGTCGATGGTGAGCAACATCACCTTATTCGCGAACGCGAAACTATCGAAAGCTTATACCAAGGTGAGAAAGTTTTACCATAAACGTTTTTGCCAACTAGCTGCTCTGTGGCATGATTAGCACAGAGCAAAACCGAATTAGAGCGCTATGTTAGTTAATTTTTCCAAAATGCACGGCTTAGGTAACGACTTTGTTGTGATTGATAACATTACACAAAACGTTTTTTTATCTCGTGATCAAATCAAAAAGCTGGCCGATCGCTATTTCGGCATTGGGTTTGATCAACTACTGATGGTTGAAGCCCCTTACTCACCCGATCTCGATTTTCACTATCGTATTTTTAACGCTGACGGCCACGAAGTAGAACAATGTGGTAACGGTGCGCGCTGCTTTGCCCGCTTTGTACGCATGAAAGGCTTAACCAATAAACATAAAATCAGCGTGTCGACTAAGTCTGGTAATCTCACCCTGTATATTGAAAAAGACGGTCAAGTAACCGTTAATATGGGTCACCCTAATTTTGAGCCAAATAAAGTTCCACTCAAAGCAACCAAACGTGAGCTGACTTATATTATTCGCGCAGAAGAGCATACCGTTTTTAGTGGTGCCGTATCTATGGGTAACCCTCATTGCGTAATGGAAGTAGACGATATAGAAACAGCCCAAGTGGATACCCTAGGCCCGTTGCTTGAAAACCATGAGCGTTTTCCACAACGCGCGAACATTGGCTTTATGCAGGTTATCTCTCAAGAGCACATTAAACTCAGAGTATGGGAGCGTGGTGTAAGCGAAACACTTGCTTGCGGTACCGGCGCGTGTGCTGCCATGGTGATTGGTTTTATCCAAAATAAGCTCACCAGTACAGTACAAGTTGATTTACCCGGCGGTAGCTTACAAGTGCGCTGGAGTGGCGAGGGCCATCCAGTGCGTATGACAGGTCCCGCTGAACATGTATTTGATGGGCAAGTTGCACTATGAGTGAATTAACTAAACAGCAAGTAATAGATTACTTACAACAGCATCCTGATTTTTTAATTGAGCAACCTAAGCTGTTAGCGCAACTTGAGTTACAACAACAAGTACAGGGTGCTACTTCATTAGTGCATATTCAGCAGCGCCAATTACGCGAGCACAATACACAGCTAAAAAATCAAATAGACAGCATGAGCAAAAATGCGACCCAGAATGAACTGGTTTATCGTTTATTTAGCCAATGTCACCGACAGCTGTGGAGTAATTACGACTTTAATACACTGGCCAGTAACTTACGCAATATTATTTGTATGAGCCCGACTATTAATGAATGCAAACTCGTTAGATACGATAATGCCTTTGAAGAGTTAGTAAAGCATAGATTGTCAGATAGTAATCATTATTTAGGCCGTGTAAATCAGCAAGAACGCGACTTACTCTTCAATAATGATACCCAATCGACCGCACTTTATTTAATTGGTGAGCCGAGTAACCCCTACGCAATTTTGGCTTTTGGCAGCCACGATGAAAACCACTTTGAGCCCTCACAAGATAACTTATTTGTATTAGATTTTGTGCGCTCATTGCAAATACGGTTACTGGAACTGGCATGAGCGATAACGCGCCAAATATAAGCGACTTAAGCGATAGCTGGCGTACACCCATTACATTATTTAGTGATTACTTAAAATTTGAACGTCAATATTCAGCGCACACCGTTAATCAGTATGTCAGCCAATTAGGTTTTGCCGCCTTGTATTTTAATAAACTGTGCGACAATTGGTTTGCGGTACAAAGTGAGCATATTCGTCGTTACAGTATGGCACTGCGGGCAAAACAATTAAGTGGCAGAACAATCAGCTTAAAATTAAGCTGTATACGTAGTTTGTATAAATTTTTAAAAGCAAAAAATATTACTGAGCAAGCGCATTACCACAATCCGGCACAGGGCATAAAAGGTCCTAAATTTGCGCGGCCTTTACCTAAAAACCTTGATGTTGACCAAATGGCTCGTTTACTCGAAATACCCGATGATGATCCACTTGCCATTCGTGATAAAGCGATGATGGAACTGATGTATTCATCAGGCTTACGCATTAGTGAGTTAGTTGGCGCTAACATGCAAGATATAAACACTCGTAGCGGTGAAATATTAGTGCGAGGCAAAGGCGCAAAAGAACGCCTAATACCGGTTGGCTCTAAAGCACTTGAGGCGTTAAACAATTGGCTAGCAGTTCGCCCACTATTTATGGGCTCAGATGAACATGCAGTATTTTTGAGTAGCAAAAAAAGCCGTATTTCTGTACGCCAAGTTCGTTTGCGTATGCAAGAATGGGGGATAAAGCAAGGTATTAGCTCGCAAGTTCATCCGCATAAATTACGCCACTCATTTGCGTCGCATATTTTAGAGTCGTCTGGGGATTTACGAGCAGTGCAAGAATTATTAGGCCACAGTAGTTTATCTGCAACCCAAGTCTATACTCATTTAGATTTTCAGCACTTAGCTAAGGTGTACGATAACACCCACCCACGTGCTAAAAAAAGAACCGATTAGAGCAGCAACTATGATCCGATTTAATCGCGCAATTTCTCCTTTTTCTGTGCTGAGTTTTGACTTAGACGACACCTTGTACGATAACCGCCCTATCATAACCGCAGCCGTTCAGGCGCAAATTGATTATTTAAATGCGCTACCAGGCTACAAAAAACAAGGACCACAGTTTTGGCAGCAATGCCGTGAACTCGCGGCACTACAGCAGCCAGAACTTATTGATGACGTCACACAATGGCGTAAGCATACCTTGCGCTTAGTGTTGTCTGAATTAGGTTTTAAAGGTGATGAAATAGAGCATCATGTACATAAGGCGTATCAAGCATTTGCTGATGAGCGAAGCAATATTACGGTGAGCGAAGACGTACTAATATTGCTTGATAAACTAAGTCAACACTACAAATTGATTGCCATTACTAACGGTAATGTCGAGGTTGATCGATTTAATTTAAAAGATAAGTTTGAACTGGTGTTACAAGCAGGCTTGCATGGTAAAGCTAAACCACACACAACATTATTTGATCAAGCCGCAACACATTTACGTATCAAAAACAGCGATATTTTGCACATAGGTGATAGCCTTGATAGCGATGTGCAAGGTGCTAACAACGCTGGCTGTCAGTCTGTATGGCTGAATAATCAAGCACAAACTTATGCCTACAAAGGGTTGGCTGATATTGAAATAACCAACATTCATGCGTTAACCCATTTAATATAACCTATGCTTGTTTTACTAATAATATAAGTTAGAGTTAGTTAATTAACGACATATTATAATAACAAGGACAGCGTATGACGCTCACAGATTATTTAACAACGCTCGCAGATGAGCCAAAAAGTATTAGCTTTGCTGATACTATGGCCGTTATTGATGAGCACTATACTTTTACAGCATGCAGCTTCAGTAACCATGGGTTATTAAGCTCTGCGAGTGAAAATAACCGTTCGTGCAAAATTTTTGCATTTGCTAAGCTCAACGGTCTTAGTAAACAAAATACCTTAGATTGTTTTGGTAAATTTTACCGCGAAGATGTACTAGACAACCCAAGTGCCGATGATCACATGAATATTCGTACGTTTATGTTAGCGCCCGAGGCAACACCGTTTTTAGGCATTAGCTTTGATGGCACGCCTTTAACCACAAAAGAGTAATATTCAAATCAGCATTATTTAGCCGCTACCAGCGGCTTTTCCATAAAGTAGCGCGTACCGCTGAGCGGATAATTATTTAATTGATATTTAACCTGATAACCACGCTTTTCATAGAAAGGCTTGGCTTGAAAGTCTAAGGTGTCAAGCTGAGCCTGAACGGCACCCATTTCAATTGCTGCATTTTCAAGTGATGTTAATAACGAATCAGCCAAGCCATTACCTCGTGCCGATTCAGCACACCACAACCAACTTATTAGCAGCCAATTGCCAAATACATGACCACTTATACCGGCAACTAATTCATGCTGTTTATCGAGATATTTAAAGCCGAGAGCTTGGCGCTCTGCGTCGAAGTGTTGAGCATTAAACTCAAGTATATTAACACGCAGTGCTTGGTTTAATTGCTCAGTATTTTCTGCCTGCAATAGATACATTGGCTATTCCAAATAGACCTATTTTAGCAAATACCTGATGTTAAAACAGGTTATTTTGTCCAAAGGGAACTTCAAGCATATTGCTAGAAATTTTTTCCGGTTGACCACACATTTCATCATAAGCGCTGGTATGCCTGAGCATCATTTGCGCGTAGGCAATGTCTTCAAAGCGTTTTTGAATATGTAATGGGCTGACTGCCTTTACAAATTCACCATCGCTTTCTTGTACATAGTATTCAACATTATTAATGACAACAGACACTTGATACAAGGCCATTTCCAGTGAATGAACCACCACTTTTTGTAATGGCTGATGCTTTTTTAGTTCTGAAAATTGAATACCCATATTAACCTACCTACTGTTAAATTAACTGTCCAAGTAATCAATACGCAGCTTTGCTATAATCGCGATCAGATTTTTTTAATTACGCGCTATCATGGATACAAAAATTCGACTCGCAAAGTACATAGCGCATGCCGGTGTTTGCTCACGCAAGCAGGCCTCGCGTTTGATTGACGAAGGTGTGGTTATGGTTAATAATCGCCCCGCAAATCATATTGATCATGTGGACGAAAACGACAGTGTCATTGTTAATGGCCAAGCCATTAAAGGCCCTGCCGATTTAGTCTACTTTGCTTATCACAAACCAGTAGGAATTGATTGTAAACTCAATCAGCACGACCCAAGCAGCCTTATTCATCACTTGCCACAACTAACACGGGTATACCCTATTGGTCGCCTTGATAAAGACTCACGCGGATTACTTATTTTAACCAATGATGGGGATTTTTGTAACCAGTTGATCCACCCTGACTATCATCAGCCTAAGCGCTATTTAGTAACCGTCAATAAACCTTTAGATGCGGATTTTTGCGAAGAAATGGCTGCAGGCGTCCCTGTCGACAAGCAAATGACTTTGCCGTGTGAGGTGACTAAAATCACTGACAATCAGTTTAGTATTATTTTAAAACAAGGACTTAATCGACAAATTCGTAAAATGGCGCATTACTATGGTTACAAAGTGATTGATTTATACCGCGTACAAATAAGTGAATTACTGTTAGACCATTTAAATTTACCTGAAAACCAGTTTATAAAAATTAATAAAAGCGACATTTTAGGCTAACAAGCTCACGCTACCCCCCCTCACTTTAATGCGATAAAAAAATATAAAATAAACTTGCAAAAATAGATTACAAGTGTAGTCTTAAATTAAAGATTACACTTGTAGGCAATAAAATGATCGAATTATCAAAAGCAGAATTTGAAGTACTCGATGCGCTATGGATTAGCTACCCCGCTAATGCCAGCCAAATTATTGAGCGCTTGAGTGATGATAAACAATGGCACGAAAAAACCATTAAAACCTTACTAGGTCGATTAGTTAAAAAAGGAGCGCTTAGCTTCGAAAAAGAAGGCCGCCAATATATTTACACCCCCTGTATAGAGCGTGCTGATTACACCCTAAAAGAAAGCCAAAACTTTATTGAGCGCTTTTTTAGTGGCCGTATAGCTCCGTTGGTAAGTGGTTTTGCAAAATCAGAAAAACTCTCTCAACAAGATATAAACGAGCTTAAAAAAGTCATAGATGACTGGGAAAAAAACCAAAAGTAAGGGATTCTCATGGTTATTCAAACAAGCTTTAATTGGCTAATAGAGCAACAGCTATTATTGAGTCTGTTGTTTGCAGGATTTGTTTTACTTGAGCGCTTTGGCTTAAAAGCAATTGGTTCGCAGCTTATTTATAAATTAGTGTGGTTAATACCAGCCTCGCTGCTTGTCGCTAATTTACCCAATGCAATTAGGCCATTACAAAACAGTCCAATTAGTCATTATATCATTACTCCAAATCAACCATTAATAAGCACTATTAGTATTAACTGGGCGCTATTTTATGTAGTTATTACGGCACTGCTTTTATTCGCCACTTGGATTATTCACCGCCGATTTGTAAGCAACCTACAGCTTTGTGAAGTAACAAATTTACAAGCAGAAATAAGCTCAGGGGTAAAAACCTTTACTAGTCATCAAGTGGCAACACCTATGGTAATTGGGGTACTAAATAGCAAGCTAGTTTTACCACACAACTACAATACTCTGTTTGATAAAGCCACATTGGCGCTTATTTTAGAGCACGAAAATGTGCATATAAAACGCAAAGATAACCTAACAAATGCGCTGCTATTACTGGCTACAATTTTAATGTGGTTTAACCCTTTAGCTTGGATGGCATACGCAAGCTGTAGACGTTTGCAGGAGCTAACTTGTGATGAACGGGTACTAAGTAATAAAACCACACAGCAACAAATTTTATACAGCAAAGCCTTAGTAAACTGCGCTGCCAATGCGCCAGCGGGTCTGATGGCTTATTCACACTACGGAGATAAAAAAACCATGTTACAACGACTTACTAATATCAAACATAACGGCGCACATTCGCGCCTAGCAAAAGGAAGCGTGTTACTTATAGCAGCAAGCTTGCTCAGTGGCTTAGCTGTAGCAAAGCAACCTGAAGCATCAGCTAAAAAAGAAACATCTATCGCTCCCGTAATGCGAATCGAACCGCTTTACCCAAAACAAGCGGCGGAACAAGGCATTAGCGGTTCAGTGGTATTAAAATACGACATAACCCCAGCAGGCAAAACAGCTAACATTACTGTTGTAAAAGCTGAACCAGAAGCAGTCTTTAACAAAGAAGCAAAAAGAGCACTGATGCAATGGCAATATACGCCTTCATCAATGGGACAACAGAACGTACTAATACAACTTGATTTTGCACTCAACAGTACAGTTACAAAAAGTGATTTAATAGAGCGAGTTAACATATTGCATTAATGGGAATAAGTGTTTAAGACTATAAAGCAAGCACCCTTTTAGGCTGCTTGCTTTGTGGTTTTTGCTTATTCTCGTTATAAACTGACGGCGATCATGCCAATAGCGGTGCCTATTCCCACCAGCCAAGTGATCGAGCGAATAATATCGAGGTTTAAATAATAAAAAGTACAAAATAAAATACGCGCTACAATATGCGTCATCGCTAAAGTTTCGGTTACGGCATTAACATTGTTTGTGCCTAATACAGCAGCCAAAGCAACGGCAAAAACCGCTAACGATTCAAAACAGTTTTGATGAGCAGCCAGCGCCCGTGCTCCGAGTCCTGTAAGTTGTGTTTGTTGTTGCCGCGGATGTTTATTATCGTAACCACCGAGCTTATTCATTTCTATAATAGCTGGGATCCTTGCAACATAAGGCATGATCACTGCAATTAAGGCGCAAACCAATAAAGTCGTCATTATCATTCTCAAGTTATTATTTATAACTCAAAATAACACAGCAAATAGAAAAAAGCCGCCAAATATAAATAACCTGAGCTCTGGCGGCTAGCAGTAACATCCCTCACACTATAGCCGATTTAAGCAGTGCGTCACTGTGGCAAATTGTCGCAGGTGATGAATATTCATTATGCCTTTTTGATGGTCGCTTTAATGCCAGAGTACTGCTAAATTAGCTCTCCACTTTTTTGTATGTTATTTAAGATGATTTGGATTTTACTGACTATTTTTGCTGCATTTATGCAGTCATGGCGTAACGCTCTGCAAAGCAAATTAAGCGCTCATGTGAGCATTGCTGGCGTCACATTAGCCCGCTTTATTGTGGCAAGCCCTATTGCTGGGCTGTATTTATATGCGCTTTATTATTACCAAGATGCTCCCTTCCCTTCATTCAACCCTTTATTTATTAGCTACATTATTGGTGCCAGCATAGTGCAAATTATTGCCACGGGACTCATGGTTAAATTATTTAAAATGAATAATTTTGCTGTAGGCGCCGGCCTAGCTAAAAGTGAAGCGCTTATGGCGGCCATACTCGGGTTGCTGTTTTTTGGCTCAACGCTGTCATTACTTGGTTGGTTTGGCGTGTTTATTGGTGCAATTGCGGTATTGCTATTAAGTGGTATCGCCAATGTGAAACACTTTAGCTTAAAAACAGCATTAACAGGACTTGCCTGCGGCACTTCGTTTGCGTTGTCATCGTCATGGATCAGAGAAGCCAGTTTAAGCTCAGGTATAGCTTTTCCGTATGCGCCTGCATGGGTTTTATTGCTTGTTATTAGTTTACAAACACTGATGCTGTGTATTTATATTGCCTTAAAGGAACGCGATACATTTAAAACTATGTTTCAGCATAAGGGCATGACTTGTACGGTGAGTATATTTAGTTGCTTGGGATCAATAGGTTGGTTTAGCGCAATGAGCTTGCAACATGTTGCCTATGTAAAAACGCTCGGCCAGATAGAAGTATTTTTTACGATATTGATTGCTGTTTTATGGTTAAAACAACCGCTAAAACGCCAAGATAGCGCTGGGCTATTATTGATTGCAGTGGCTGCGATATTGGTAATGCTGCCGAGCAGCTAAAAAAGCGCAGGTATCAACCTGCGCTTGTTTAATCTAACAATTAATGACTAATTTTTAAGGTGATGACACCACAAATAATCATTAACACACCAGCAATACGACCAAACGTGGCGGCATCACCGTAAAATAATATACCCACTAAAAACGTACCAGCAGCACCAATACCCGTCCATACTGCGTACGACGTGCCCATAGATATTTGCTTTTGCGCCAACCACAACATAAAGCCGCTCGCGACCATAAACGCAATGGCAATCGCGATGCCCTGCCAACGAGTTTCAGGGGTTTGAGAAATTTTTAACCCTATAGGCCAGCCAATCTCAAGTAACCCAGCAATAATTAAATACATCCACGCCATTAAATATCTCTCTTTTTCAATATCACTTCATACAAATCGTGACGGCGGTCTTTTAAGTTACGCACTGTCCCTTCACTGTGAAGAATTTTTAACTTATCCATATCTAAGTCGCTAAATAATAACATTTCTGTATTGGTGGTGGCTTCATTTAGTGTGGCATCGTGCGGAAATGAAAAGTCCGATGGGGTTAGTACCGCCGACTGCGAAAACTGCACATCTAAGCTTTCTACTTCAGGTAAGTTACCCACAGAGCCTGCAATAACCACATAACATTCGTTTTCAATGGCACGTGCTTGGGCACAATGGCGTACACGCAAGTAACTGTTTTTAGTGTCAGTCCAAAATGGCACAAATAAAATATCCAAACCTTGGGTGGCCAAAATACGTGACAACTCAGGAAATTCGACATCGTAACAAATTTGAATACCTACACGGCCTGCATCTGTATCAAATACAGCAATTTTATCACCGCCTTGGATCACCCAATCATTTTGTTCATGCGGGGTAATATGAATTTTACGTTGCTCGTCTATTTTACCGCTGCGATGGCATAAATAACTAACGTTATATATTTTATCGTCTTCGGCAAGCGGCATTGAGCCGGTAATAATGTTGGCGTTGTATTCTATCGCCATACGCGACATGGCGTTTTTAAAGGTCTCAGTGTATTCGGCTAAATACCGAATTGCCTCGGTTTGGTTACTTTGTTCAGTTAATCCCATCAATGGCGCATTAAAAAACTCAGGGAATAAAATAAAATCGCTTTTGTAATCAGATACCGTATCAACAAAGTATTCAACTTGCTTAAGCATTTCTTCAACCGATTCAACACAGCGCATTTGCCATTGCACAGCTCCTACGCGCACGATTGATTTAGTTGACTCAATAACGGTGTCGGTTGGCTCATACATAATGTTATTCCACTCAAGTAATGTGGCATAACCGACCGACTCCTGATCTTCAGGTAAGTATTTTTTTAATAATCGTTTAACCTGAAAGTCATTGGCTAATTGAAAACTGAGTATGGGGTCATACAGCTCTTTTTGATCGACCTTAGCAATGTATTCCATCGGGGTCATTTCGCTGCTGTGATTGTAATAACGCGGAATACGGCCACCCGCTAAAATAGCGCGTAAATTATACTGACGGCACAATTCTTTTCGCGCATCATATAAACGGCGTCCTAAACGCATGCCACGGTATTGCTCACTAATAGCAACATCCAAACCGTATAAAGCATCCCCTGTGGTGTCGCTAAATACACGGTCGTGGCCATCGGCAATATCTTCATAGGTATGCGGGTTTGAAAAACGCGCATAATCTACCTGTACACTCAGCGCTAAACCCACCAGCACGCCGTCATCCACAATACCGATTTGCCCTTCAGGGAACTGATCGATGAGTCTAAAAATAGTATGGCTTGGCCATGCTCCGCCTAGGTCGGGGTAAGCTTCGTCCATCAAGGTTTTAATTTGTGGGTATTGTTCTCGGGTTAAGTTACAAATTTCAAGATGGGTTTTTTCTGCCGACATACGCAACTCCTTGGGGCATGTAAGAATCAAAAAAGCTGAACACATGCTCAGCTTTATTAGGTTTATGCGTTTTTATTCGCGCTTTGCGCTACTTTAAACTGCGATAAAAAAGTGTGGTTACCCGCTCTTTAGGTAACCAATTAGCATATTCAAGGCCAAGTTCTGACAATGGATCTGCTTTAAGTACCTGCTCTAAACTGGCGTCATTTTGCATTGCTTTTAGCATAACATCTTTCGCTTTTTGCACCAGCTTACGATACGTGATCAGTCCTGAACGGTCACTTAGCGGGCCATGACCAGGAATAACTTGGGTTTTATCATCAATCTGATTAATCACATCATCAACCGCCGCTAAAACACCATCAACGCTCCCCCCACTGTCTACATCAACAAACGGTAGGCTGCCAAAGTTAAAGTAAATATCGCCCATGTGCACAATATTATCATTATTGAAAAAAATCACCGCATCGCCATCGGTGTGGGCATGTTGATAATGCACAACATACGCTTGCTCATTATTAAAGTGCAGTGTTAAATCATCACCAAAACTAATTCGTGGTAGGTAATCCGACCCTTCGCCATGTTTTTCTTTTAGGCGTTTATGTACATTATTGTGGGCAATAACATGGGCTCCGGCTTTAGCAAAGTTTTCGTTACCACCGGTGTGATCGCCATGATGATGAGTGTTAATTACAAACTCTGCACTGCCTGGCTTTAAGTCGCTAATGGTTTTTTTAATATCATCTGAGAGTTTGGCAAACTGATCATCAATGATATATATGCCATCATCCCCTACGCTGGCTGCAATGTTGCCACCTTGTCCGTATAGAACGTACACATGCTCGCTCAGTTGCTTAGCTGTAACTGGGTTGTCATCCGCCGCCGCGTAGTTGCTCAGTAGTAAAGTCGTTATTAATGCCGGTAGTAATTTTTTCATTGTTGTAACCCTATAATTAATAATCATGGTTATAAAACGTGATAGCAACTTATTTAGCTCACTCTGCATCCAAAGCTAGTCGTTGATAGGCACTATTTCAATTTGATGCATGAATGTTTGCGGTAACAATGGGGTGTGCTTTCCTTCTACATATTCATCAAAACCGGCTCGATAAAACTCAGAAAGCGGGTGCCCTGATTGCCCTCCTGGCACTGTTAAAATGGCACTTTCTAAATGTCCAGGTTGGGCAATAAATCGCTGCGATGCGCCAAAACTGGTTTTTTGTACGGCAGGCATATAGCTATCACCAAACCCTGGAGCGGTAGGCATATTTAGTAGCTTACTCAATAGAGGTATTTGTTTAGCAAATGGGTGTTCAATCGCTAATTCGTTTACTTTACCCCATTGCCAGTTTTGAATGTTATTACCAAACTTTGCTGTTAACTGCGCGAGAGTTTGCTCAAAAGCTGCCTGTAATTGCTGCTCCCAATTCGTAAATTGCGGGTTAACCCAACTTGCTGGCTGCGCTTTTATTAATTGCCAAACAGCGGGCTCTAAATCGCGTTTTACATAACTTAATGTACCATCCTGCTGATTGAGGCTAGCTTCAATACTACTAAATAAAATATTTATTAGTTCATCACGATACGTTTTAACTAAAGTATAACCAACGGAGGTTGAGCAGGCGCATTGCTGCCAGTTATCCAGTGCATTGATATAATCTGCATTGTGTTCTGGCTGCTGTTTTAACTGCTCAAGTAATAAGCTATGCCAAGGAGTTAAAAAACGCGCTTGATTGTCTAACTGTAATTGGTAAAAGTCGCCTTCGTTAAACTGCTGTTTTTCAAATAACCGATCGCGAATTTGCATCGCACGAGCACCTAGGGCATAGCCGCCATTACCAAAACGTGCATTATCCTCAGCAGAGACCACTCGCGAATTCCCTGTCCATAGACGCCCACTCTCAGGGTTTTTAACAAACGGGCGAATAACTTCATTTTGCTGCCAAGTTGCTACATATTCACTTTCATTAATGGCTAACTCACTGGGTACTGTTCGTGCAGGAATACCGCCCATGTGTTTCCAAGCTGCACTGCCTTGACTATCTACCACCATTAAGTTTTGTACCGGAATACCCACGTTACTTGCAATATTAAGGGCATCATCCACTGTTTCAGCCTGCTCAAGCTGTAACAATTGCATATCAACGGCATACGGCTGATGCGCAGCCCAACTTAAGGCATAAGGCTGATTGTTAATGTATTTAACAGGGCCATACTCACTTAGCGTTAAGGGATAGATTTCATCGTTGCCATTATCCAAGGTAATCACTTCATTTACTTGCCATGTTTTACTGCTATCCGTTAGTGCAACCCAGTCGGCTGTATCTATATAGCCATTAGTAAATCCCCATGCAATTTTATTATTACTGCCAACCACAATGGCTGGCGCTCCTGGTAACGAAACACCGGTTACTTGATAAGCTTGATTGTTATGAGTGTAATTAAGCTGCGCTCGATACCAAATAACCGGCACCGCCATTGATAAGTGCATATCATCTGAAAGCATCGCAGCTTGAGTATTAGTTAAATCTGCGGTCACTGCCCAGTTATTACTGCCTACTTCTAAATTAGCAGTAATGCTTTTAATCGCCGCTAATGGCTGCGTTGGTAACTGGGGTATAGTTTGGGTATAAGGTGCTAAAACACTGCCATCTAATGCTGCTTGGTATTGGCTTGGTTGGGTTAAAAATTCAACCATTTTTGCGCCATATTGCTGTTGTATTTGAATTAAAGCTTGGTCGCGCTCAAAGGTCGCAGTTTGTAAATCTAAATACATGCTAAAAATAACTAACAGACTATCTTCGCTTTGCCATGGTTGTTGCTCAGCCCCTGTAAGTAGGTATTCAAAACTTGGGTACCCTACTTGCGCAAGTCCTTCGTTTACCCCTTGTGCATAGCTTTTTAGTAGTTGCTTATCGGCTTGGGGGAGAGTTTTTAAAATCGCTTGGCTGCGTTTACGTAATTGATGAAAGCGCATTTTTTTATCAAGAGCGAGCGCGGCTTTACCAAATAGCTCACTGAGCTCACCTGCGGCATTACGTCTAAGTAAATCCATTTGAAAAAAGCGATCTTGCCCGTGAGCATAACCTAAGCCATAGGCAGCATCGTGGCGAGTTGCTGCAGTAATAACAGCTTGGCCAAGCGTATCTCGAGCAACTTTAACTGGCTGCGTTACCGCATCGCTTCGGCCTTTACCATCAAGGGTAGGTAAACTTAAGGTCAACACGCCGTATACAATAGCAGTCCCCCCAAGCGCTAAAACCACAACAATTAATAGCAACCGTTTGATTACTTTAAACATAAATATACCCTTCAACTATTTCAATAAACTATTATTAGCATATATTCATAATCGTTCTATTAAAAACGCTACGAAAAGCGGGTAAAGGGTGAAATAAACATCAAAATCCACGATAATACACAGTTCATGTATTGTGCAGACCTAGTTGAGATCAAAATGACTGAAAAAACATTTATTAAAGGTAAAGACCGCGATTTAGAATCGTCTATCTCTACCATGCAAAACAAGCTAAAAGCGCTAAATATTAATATTGAAGAAGCGCTATGGCTTAACCCTGTAGCAAACTGTTATTCAGTTCATATAAAAGATAGCGACTGTGGTGTGATGTTTACTAACGGTAAAGGTGCTACTGATAAAGCCTCTATCGCTTCTGCGCTAGGTGAATATTTTGAGCGTTTAAGCTGTAACTACTTTTTTGCTGATTTTTACTTAGGTGAAGAATTTGCCAATGGTGACTTTACTCATTACCCGAACGAAAAGTGGTTTAAAGTAGCAGAAGATGAAGTACCACAAGGGATTATGGATGAAAGCTTATGGGATTACTTCGACCCTGAGCGTGAATTAACTGCCTCACACCTTTATGACTTTAATTCTGGTAATTTTGAGCGTGGTATTTGTACTGTGCCTTATACCCGCCAGCGCGACGGTAAAGATATTTATATTCCGGTGAACGTGATTGGTAATATTTTTGTATCCAACGGTATGAGTGCTGGTAATACTAAATTTGAAGCCCGTGTACAGGGGTTATCTGAGGTATTTGAACGCGCCATTAAAAATCGCATTATTGCTGAAGGTATTAGCTTACCGATCGTGCCTGAAGATGTGGTAAAACAATACCCTAAAATTCATGAAGCCTGTGAAGAATTGCGTAGCCATGGCTTCCATTTACGTATTGCAGATGCCTCACTTGGCGGTAAATACCCTGTAATGAGTGTTACGCTAATCAACCCAGTGGATGGCTCTGTGTTTGCCTCTTTTGGTGCTCATCCTTCATTTGAAGTGGCGCTAGAGCGAACCGTTACCGAATTACTGCAAGGTCGTCGTCTAGATCAACTAGACGTATTTCAGCCTGCCACTTTTGACAACGACGAAGTAGCCACACCTGAAAACATTGAACTGCACTTTATTGATTCAAGCGGTTTAATTTCTCATGACTTTTTCCGTTCTGAAGCAGACTTTGAATTTGTACATTGGGACTTTAGTGGTTCAACTGAGCAAGAATATAACTTCTGTACTGATTTAATTCACAGCATGGGCCATGATATCTACATCATGGATTACACCCACTTAAATGTGTATGCATGTCGTATTTTAGTGCCTGGTATGTCTGATATTTATCCGGTAGATGAGCTTATTTGGCGTAATAACAACGAAGGGGCTAAATTCCGCGAAACTTTCTTATCACTTGATCAGTATGATACTGAGCAACTGATGGAAATTTACGATAACCTCGAAGAAGCTGGTCACAGCGATATTATTCGCGCTGCTGAATTCATTGGCTTAGCAACCGATGCCGATACGCCTTGGCATACTCTACGTATTGGTGAACTGAAAGCACACTTATGCTTAGCCGCAGGTAGCGAAGAAGCGATTGATTGGGTTGACTGGATTTTACATACCGGCCAAGTTAATGAAGACGCGATGCGTCATTTCCGTTGTTTAAAAGCTATTTTAGAAATTAAATACGATGACGAACGTGAATATGCAAGTTACCAAGACGCCTTAGGGCTTATGTTTGGCGCTAATAATGTCACCCTTGCAATTGAGATTGCAGAAGGTCGGACACGCTTTAACGGCTTAACTTTCCCAGGTTTATCGCTTGAAGGCTTTAAAAAGCACGCCGCATTACTGGATGGCTACCGCAAGTTACATGTTGCGAAACAGAAGCATTGGGCACGCGAAGTTAGTGACTCATAATATCTAAACGTGTATATAGTTAAAAAGAAAATGGCGCATATTTAACTGCGCCATTTTTGTTTCTAGTGTTAGTTAGCTATAGTTAAGCTTTCTATATTAACAATTTAATTACACCCTATGTGGCAACAACGCAAAAGTAAACGCACATCCATTTATAATTTTAAGCTTACCTTTTTATTTGCAATCAGTTTACTTGTAATAACTAGCTTAGTGCTTGAGCGGCTTAATTATAATCGGGCAAAAGATGCTTACCGTTTACAAGTCCTTTCTCAAGTCAGTGCCTACAGAGCCCAGCTTGAAGCTACTTTGGTATCAAATATTCAGTTAATACGTGGCTTGGCTGTAGCCGTTGCTGCTGAGCCAAATTTAAGCCAAACACGTTTTGGGCAAATTGCCGCCCCACTGTTTAACACCTCTAACGAACTACGCAATATTGGTGCTGCACCTAATATGGTCATCACAATGACCTACCCGCTTAAAGGGAATGAAAAAGCCATTGGACTCAATTTTTTAGAAAATAAAGCGCAACGCGATGATGCTATTAAAGCACGCGATACTAATACCATTGTAATGGCTGGACCGCTCACGTTAGTTCAAGGCAATGAAGCTTTGATTGCACGAGTGCCGGTTTATTTACCTGAAGACCAATCTTTTTGGGGGCTGCTTTCTGTGGTGCTCGATCTAGAAAAAGTCTATAACAACGCAGGGATTTTCGAATTACAAAAAAAATACACCGTTGCCATTCAAGGACGTAACGGGTTAGGTAAGCAAGGTGAGTTTTTCTTTGGTGACCCAGAAATTACAAGCCAAAATCCGCTTGAGTTTAATCTAAATTTCCAAGGCGGTGCTTGGCAGCTCTATGTAGTGCCAAAAACAGGTTGGCAGCCAGCATCGTCGTCTGTCTGGCCATTACGTATTGTTATTAGTGTTATTTTAAGTTTGCTTATTTTTGCGTTTTTATTGTTTTTAAAAATGCTCAATAGAGAACACGAAAACGAAAAAATGCTCGAGGTAATGAGTAACCTAGCTCAAGTAGGTGCATGGTCATTTGATTTAGAAAAAAAACAGGTATTTTGGTCAGACATGACCAAAAAGATATTTGAATACCCTTTAGATGAGCAACCTAAATGGTCATCCGATTTATATTACTTTAAAGAGGGAAAAAGCAGAGATAAGGCAGCTGAACTGATCACTAAAGCGGTTAAATACAGTGAAAGTTACGAGGCTGAACTTGAAGTTATTAATGCCAAAGGCGAAGTAATTTGGGCACTCATACATGGTGAAGCAGAGCATAAAAATGGACGCTGCATAAGAATATTCGGCTCATTACAAAATATTGATTCCCGTAAAAAGGTAGCAATAGAAGATCAAAAAATAGCCCGCTTTAACGAAACTTTAGCGTCGCTAACAATTAGCGACCACATATTAAATGGTAAATTTAGCGAATCTAAAGAGCTAATTACTCGTGCGGTGTGTCGTGCACTTAAAGTGAATACAGTAAGCATTCGCTTGTTTGATAAGCACAAAACTCAACTGAGTCCTATTGCAAGTTATAGCCAAAATAACAGTGATAATAATACCCCTTGGCGCCAGCAAGACATTCCTGATTTTTTTACCACCCTAGAAAAGAAAGCCGTTTTTAGCGCCCAGAATGCTCAACAACAAGCTTGCCTCGCACCCTTAGCAAAAAGCTACCTAGAACCTTCATCTATAAAAGCAATGCTCTGTGTAATGATCCCCGCAGGCAGCGGATCAATTGGTGTTGTATGCGCAGAACAAGCAAGGGTTAGAGCATGGACGCAAAACGAAGAAGGTTTTTTAATTGCAATCGGCGCACTAATAGGAAGCCTTTACTCTAGTGAACAGCGCATAGAAACGGAAGCAGAACTAGTAATGGCAAAAGAAGCCGCTGAACAAGCGGTGATCGCTAAAAGTGAGTTTTTAGCCAGCATGAGTCATGAAATTCGCACCCCGATGAATGGGGTGTTAGGTATGCTTAATATCATTCAGGCGACCTCTCTTGATCAGCAACAACGTCATCATATTAAACTTGCCCAGTCGTCAGCAGAATCTTTATTAGGGATTATTAATGATATTTTAGACTTTTCTAAAATAGAAGCTGGTAAGTTAGACATAGAAAGCATTCAATTTAATCTACCACAATTACTCGGCGAAATTGTGGAGTCGTTTGCGCTCAAGGCCGAAAGCAATAACACCCAATTGATTTTAGATACTACGCATGTAAGCACCAGTGAGATTGTGTGTGATCCAAATAGATTGCGACAAATTTTAAATAATTTGATTGCCAATGCCGTTAAATTTACTCAAAACGGACAAGTACTGGTAACCGCTACTATAGAAAAAACTCTCGATGATACGACTTTAGAATGTGCGATTATTGATACCGGCATTGGTATTAGTTTAGAGAAGCAAAAACAGTTATTTGATTCTTTTACTCAAGCTGATGCATCAACAACCCGCCAATATGGCGGCACCGGTTTAGGCTTGGCAATAGTTAAGCAGCTGTGCGAACTCATGGGAGGCGAAGTAAGTGTATATAGCCTACCTAATGAAGGCAGCACCTTTACTTTTTCAGTCAACATTACCTCAGTGATAGACCAAGCATTTGATTTAGATTGCCAACATATACAAGCAAAGCGAATACTCATTGTTGATAATAGCGAGATGAATGCCACCATCATCGAAAAGCAATTAACGCTATGGGGCGCAGATGTCAGTGCAGTGTGTGATTATAAAGAAGTTGAAACTTATATAACTAATAATCAACAAACACCGCCGGATGTGGCAATTATTGATACAAGCTTTTTGGAGCCTGTAGCACACCCCTTGGCTGAAAAGTTGAAACATTTTTTAGTGAACAGTCATATTCTGATTATGGCTCCAATGAGCTATTCAAAAAGCAATTTATTTTATGGAAACAATGAAGCAGCCTTAATTTTTAAACCACTCACCGCTATTGGTTTGTATGACACGCTGGTAAAAGTAACATTGGCAGCACAGCCCAAAGAGTTAGCGCTCCCTCCAGCGATTAATACACCTAAAAAAGCGAAAGGCCATGTGTTGTTAGTAGAGGATAACAAAGTAAATCAAGTAGTTGCCTGTGCATTATTAAAACAAGCCGAGCTCACTTTTGATATTGCAGAGGATGGCGAGGATGCACTAACGAAATTAAACCAAGCAAACGCAAACACTTATCAACTTATTCTAATGGATTGCCAAATGCCTATTATGGATGGATACCAAGCTACCATGGCTATTAGAGAGGGCCTCGCGGGTCTAGAGAATCAAACCATCCCCATTATTGCACTAACGGCTAATGCAATGCGCGGAGATAAAGACAAATGTTTAAATGCCGGTATGAACGACTATTTAAGTAAACCTCTCGATGGCCCTGCTATGCATGCTAAATTGCAACAATGGCTTAGCGCTAAATAACAGTGTAAGCTTAAAATAGAATCGATGAAGTAAGGGATATTATGCAGTTATCAGTTGAACAACAAAGAGTTATTGGCTGTTTATTGGAAAAGCAAACAACAACGCCTGAACATTACCCACTATCATTAAATGCCTTAACGAATGCCTGTAATCAAAAATCAAATCGCGCTCCTGTGCTCGAATTAAGCCAACAGCAAGTTCAGGCTACCATTGCAGAATTAATCGACTTACGCTTGGTAACAGAAGATGAAGGTCTCAGTGGGCGTGTATCTAAATACGACCATCGCTTTTGTAATACACAATTTAGCCACTTACAATTTAACGCACAACAACGCGCCATTATATGTTTATTATTATTGCGGGGAGCTCAAACACCCGGTGAATTAAAAACCCGTTGCGCTCGATTAGCTGACTTTACCAGTATTGACGACGTTGAAATATCGCTTGAACAATTGATTGAAAACAGCCATGTAAAAAAACTACCTCGCGAATCTGGTAAGCGTGATAGCCGTTATATTCACTTATTTACAGCACCTTCTGCAGAAAACGATGAGCCAATAGCAACACAGACCATTACTGACGAGTTAAAAAATCAAGAGCTCAATGATCTACTTGCTGAAATTAACGAACTAAAAGCTCAACTTAAACAAATAAAAGAGTATATAGGGCTTTAATTGTGTAATTTGAAATCACATAATAGCTATTCTTTTTTGAGCATTAAAACTTTTTAACTTTAAGGAGCGGGCCATGCGCGCCGAAATTATGGCTGAAATGAAAGTTCAGCCTAGTATTGATGTTAACGCTGAAATTAAACGCCGAGTAAATTTTATTAAAGCACGTTTAAAAGCCGCATACTCAACTTCACTGGTACTAGGTATTAGTGGCGGTGTAGACTCATCAACCTGTGGCCGATTATGCCAACTTGCTATTAATGAGCTTAATCAAGAACACCAAGATACACAGTATCAATTTATTGCTGTGCGCTTACCGTATGGAGTGCAAGCAGATGAAAGCGAAGCACAAATGGCGGTTGATTTTATTAAACCCAGCACCCGTATGACAGTCAATATTCAGCCTGCAACCGACGCACTGCACGAGCAAACGATGGCAACTTTAGCTGGCAATAATCAGCCATTGCCAACACAAGAAAAAATAGACTTTATTAAAGGCAATGTGAAAGCACGCCAACGCATGATTGCACAATATGAAATTGCTGGGTTTTGCCAAGGGCTCGTTGTAGGTACCGACCATAGCGCCGAAAACATTACTGGTTTTTATACTAAGTTTGGCGATGGCGCCTGCGATTTAGCACCTTTGTTTGGTCTATCTAAACGTCAGGTTAGAGCATTGGCAACAGCATTAGGTGCACCTGCTTTGTTAGTTGAAAAAGCACCTACTGCCGATTTAGAAAGTGATAGACCAGGTTTAACTGACGAGGAAGCACTAGGCTTAAGCTATGAAGAAATTGATGACTTTTTAGAAGGTAAACCAGTCTCTGAGCATGTGGAGCAAACACTGATTGCAATTTACCAACGCACGCAACATAAGCGCCAGCCTATTCCAACAATATACGATGCTTTTTAAATCAATATTATAAGTGTGATTTAACTGATCGAGCCGCTTATATTTTACGTAAAAATGGCGTGAAAATAAGTGGCTTAAATTTTAACGGTTAACCTTAACGCTTGCCAACAGAGAGTTTTATATTTTATGACCCCCCCTATTTTGATTACTGGCGCAGGACAACGTATTGGACTTGCGCTTGCACAGCATTTTATAGCCCAAGGGCAAGCGGTCATTATTACTTATCGTACCCGCCATAAAGCGGTAGATTTGCTAGAACAACAAGGGGCGATCTGTCTTTATGCTGACTTTAGTTCTGATGAGGGTATTAATACTTTTATTACATTACTTAAAGCACAGACTGACTCACTAAGCGCGATAATTCATAATGCATCAAGCTGGGACTGTGAAGCTAACAACCCTCAGTTTGAGCAGCTGTTTGACAATATGATGCGCATTCATGCAAAAACACCGTACTTGGTAAACTTACGCTGTGCAGATTTACTATTAAATTATCAGGCGTCTCACGCTAAGCCCGCTGACATTATTCATCTAACTGATTACGTAGTGGAAACTGGCAGCCCAAAACACTTAGCCTATGCGGCCAGCAAAGCCGCCTTGGATAATTTAACCAAATCATTTAGTGCTAAATATGCACCGAATATTAAAGTGAATTCAGTCGCACCATCATTAATTATTTTTAATCAACATGATGATGAGCAGTATCGCGCTAAAACTTTAAAAAAATCATTAATGGGTATCGAACCTGGATGCCAAGAAATTATCAATAGTATCGACCTACTACTGAACAGCCATTACATCACAGGCCGTGCTTTACCTGTTGATGGTGGTCGCCATCTTAAGTAAGCCATCTAAATAAACGAGAAACTTATGCATAACGAATTAAAAGAAAGCTATCAAAAAATTATAACCGCAGTCGGTGAAGATGCAGAACGTGAAGGGTTGCTCGATACTCCAAAACGCGCTGCAAAAGCGATGGAGTACCTAACTCAAGGTTACCGCCAAACGCTTAACGAAATCACTAATAATGCAGTATTTACCTCAGATGCTGACGATATGGTATTAATACAAGACATAGAGCTTTACTCTATGTGTGAGCATCATTTATTACCATTTATTGGCCGCTGTCATATCGCTTATATTCCTGATGGCAAAGTATTAGGTTTGTCTAAGTTTGCACGTATTGTGGATATGTTCTCTCGGCGTTTTCAAATTCAAGAGCAACTTACCCATCAGATTGCTAAAGCGGTCGAGGAAGTAACCGGTGCAAAAGGTGTAGGTGTAATTGTTGAAGCAAAACACATGTGTATGATGATGCGTGGCGTAGAAAAACAAAATTCAAGTATGCGTACCTCGGTTATGCTTGGTAACTTTAGAGCCGATCCGAAAACACGTAATGAGTTTTTACAGCTGATCAAAGGATAATCTATGGCAAACGCAATAATTAATGTAACTAACTTACGGCTACGCACGTTTATTGGCTTTAATCCAGATGAACGTGAAAAAAAACAAGATGTAGTCATTAATTTAGAAATTCATTATCCGGCTGATCAAGCTTGTGAAACTGATGAAGTAGAACAAGCACTTAACTACAAGGTAATTACTAAAGAAGTAATTACCTTAGTTGAACAGGGTCACTTTTTATTGTTAGAAAAATTAGTTGCTGAAATTCTTGCTGTTTGCCACTCGCACCCAAGTGTAAATTACGCCAAAGCCCGAGTGGATAAACCTCATGCGCTGCGCTTTGCAGACTCTGTGTCGCTAACTCTGGACTGGCACAAATAATCCAACGGCAAGGGCTATTACAGCTAAATAACGTAGCCCTTTGCCGAGTGTTACTAGCACTAAAAACATACTAAAGCGCACTTTAAACACGCCGCCAATAACAGTTAGTGGATCGCCAACAATAGGTAACCACGCAAACAGTAAGCTATATATCCCATATTTATTAAACTGCTTTTGCGCTTTTTTGAGCCCTTTTTCAGAAACTGGAAACCATTTTTTATCTTTAAAGCGTAATGCTTGTGTTCCAAGCCAATAATTAACACAACTGCCTAATACATTGCCTAAGGTTGCTGCAAACCAAATTAGCCATAAGTTAGTATTACCTTGCATTATCATCCCACCCATCAATACTTCAGACGAGCTGGGTAATAACGTAGCCGATATAAATGCTGTAAAAAATAATGTTATATAGAGCATTTTTCCCTTATGACTAAAAACTAAACCCAGCAATTAAGCTGGGTTTGAACGACTTTTTAACTTAAATCAAAACGCTTATTTTATTAAATTTAAGCTAAGGGGGTAATTAAACTCTTTACCATCGTTGGCTTTCACGCTTGCGATAACCACCATCACAAATGAAAAAATAGCGACCATAGGTAACAGTAGTAAACCAACAGCTGCAAAAATTAGTAAAAAACACACAAAGTAAGCTATAGCCATAGTAATTTGAAAGTTAAGCGCTTTTTTACCGTGTATATCAACTAGAGGCATTTCATCTTTTTTAATTAGCCAGATAATAAGGGGACCTAGCACCGAGCCGAATGGCACAATAAACCCCGCTAATGCACTTAAATGACATAGCATTGCCCAGGTGCGGTCATCTTTATTGACGACTTTAATCTCTTGATTTTGTTCCATTACATTTTCCCTTTTCGTAAAACACCGTAATTTAACTCAATATACTATTACTATTTTGCGCTAATACCAAGCAGCTTTAATTGGCGGCAATTCAAATATAAAAAACCCCCAGTAATTACAATATACAACTACTGGGGGTCACTTAAAAAGCTACGCTTTTATTTTATTACTTATTTTTACCAGCTAAATCAAGCATAAATGCATAGTTAAGTGCCGTGTCCTCCAAGCGTTTAAAACGACCAGACGCACCTCCATGGCCAGCTTCCATGTCTATTTTAAATAGTAGTTTATTATCATCTGTTTTGTAGTCACGCAGCTTTGCAACCCACTTTGCTGGCTCAAAATATTGAACCTGTGAGTCGTGCAAACCTGTTGTTACTAACATATTAGGGTAGTCTTGTTTACTAACTTGATCGTACGGTGAGTACGACAACATATAATCGTAATATTCTTTCTCGTTAGGGTTACCCCACTCACCATACTCGTTAGTTGTAAGCGGAATAGTCTCATCAAGCATAGTAGTAACCACATCAACAAATGGAACCGCAGCCACCATACCTTTATATAGCTCAGGCGCTTGGTTTGCCACTGCGCCCATTAATAAACCACCAGCACTGCCACCTTGGGCAAAAATTTGCTCTTTATCGCCATAACCTTGGGCTACCAATGACTTAGTAACATCTACAAAGTCGTTAAACGTATTCTTTTTAGTGAGTAATTTACCCGCTTCGTACCACGGGCGCCCTAACATTTGCGAACCACGTACGTGGGCAATTGCAAATACAAAACCACGGTCAAGCAACGTTAATCGTGCAGAAGAAAAACTAGGATCCATTGTTGCACCATACGAACCATAGCCGTATTGCAATAATGGGTTAGTGCCATCTTTTTTAAATAGCTCTTTTCGATACACCAAACTCACCGGTACTTTTACGCCATCGCGTGCTGTGACAAAAATACGCTCAGACGCATAGTTATCCGCGTTAAAGTCACCTAATACCGTTTGTTGCTTCAATAATGTTTTTTCGCCAGTCGCCAAATTAACATCATAAGATGAACCCGGAGTGGTCATACTGGTGTAGTAAACGCGCAGCGTATCGCTTTCTAATTCGTTGTTACCGTACGCATTAATTGTATATGCACTGTCGTTAAAGCTTAGTGGTAACTCTTTGCCCGATGTTAAATTACGTGCAATCAGTGTTGATTGGCCCATTTCGCGTTGTTGGTATACTAAGTAGTCATTAAATAACTCTACGCCTTCAAGTTTAATATCCTCGCGCGCAGGGATCACACTTTGCCAATTCGATTTATCACCGGCTTTATCAATATCGGCCTTCATTAGCTGAAAGTTAACCGCATTTAAATTAGTCACAATGTAATAAGTATTACCTAATTTGGAAATGCTGTACTCAAGGTTGGCTTCACGCTCAATTAAGCGCTTTGGCTTAGCATTTATATCGTTTGCACTAAGTACTGACAAACCCGATGCATCAGTACTGCTATGCCAAATATAAATTTCTGAGCCGTCTTTGCTCTTGCTCATACCAGTGTAATAGCTCGTATCTTTTTCTTCGTATACAAGCTCATCATCGCTTTGTGGTGTACCAAGCGTATGACGATAAACTTGGTAACCGAGTAAGGTTTGCGCATCTTTTTTAATGTAATAAACAGTTTTATTATCGTTCGCCCACACAACATAACCACTGGTGCCTTCAAGCGTGTCTTCTAATAATTTACCAGTGCTTAAATCTTTAATTTTTATATTGTAAACACGGCGGCTCACCGTATCTTCACCATACGCCATTAAGTTATCATTTGGGCTGACACTCAGACCACTAACTGCAAAATAGTCATGGCCTTTAGCTAGTTCATTGACGTCTAAAATAACTTCCTGATCGGTGCCTGCAAAATCACTACTGCGTAAATAAGTAGCATACTCGTTATCGCCGCGAGTTTGCGACGAGTAATAGTACTCTCCGTCTTTTACTGGAACAGAGTCATCATCTTTTTGAATTCGCCCTTTAAGCTCTTCAAATAAACTACTTTGCAGTGTTTTAGTATGCGCAAGCATTTCATCTGTGTAAGCATTTTCAGCCTCTAGGTAACTAATTACCTCAGGAGCTTTACGCTCATCATCACGCATCCAATAATAATCATCGATGCGAGTGTCGCCATGGATTGTCATTTCATATGGCACTTTCTTCGCAATCGGCGGCATGACTTCGGTTTGAGCAGCTACATTTTCAACCTTTGCTGATTGCTCAACATCAGGGGCTTTATTACATCCCCCTAAAATAGCTAAGGATATAAAAGTAAGAACAAATGGGGTGTGTTTCATTGATTGGAATCTCTGTAGTTTTTATTTTTATTAAATATACCTAATATTTAATAGCACGGAGATTTAGTTTGTGAAGCTATGTAAAAAGGGAGCCGAAGCTCCCTTTTATAAACATTTAAGTTAGTACATTACTTTTGCTTACGACGACGCATAAATGCAAATGGCGCTACTAGCAATGTTAGCCAAGCTAATGAACCTGAAGAGCTTTTCTTAGCAGGCTCAGGAGTAACAACAGGAGGTGCTACTTTAGTAACGGATATTGTTACCATTGCAGGTGCAGATACATTACCACGAACATCAATCGCAACAACTTCCATTTCTGCAGATGTATCACCCGCTAATAAAGTTGTATCTGCAACCACAATTTGGCCTTCTGCATCAACTGCAAAACCAAGGTTTGTATTAGATTGAACGTAGTACTCTGAAACTGCCAAGTCTAAATCTGATTCTTCAATAGTAAACGCACCTACCACGGTTCCATCAGCTGCATCTTCAGAAACACTAAACTCACCACCAATCAACATTGGTGCTTCAACGTCCGGTAATTCTAGGTCTTCAGCTGCCATCACTTTAATAATGTTAGTACCTGATGATAGTACAAAAGGACCATTTGCTGATACTACCGCTTTTTCTCCTGGCTTGATTGAAGTAACCACTTCATCAGTTGCCATTTCAGTACCAAGCTGAACATCAAATACTGCAGAACCTGTTACGCTATTTTTTTCATCCGTTTCAGTTGCCCCATAAGGCGAAATTGTAACCTGAGGTTGAATACCAAATACCGCGGTTCCAGTTACGCTATCAGTTTCAGTGAAAATGCCTGACTGATAACTAGGGTGACCTACAGATACTTTGAAGTTCATTGGTTCACCAAGAAGCGACGCATCGATATTCATGAACTCTGAACAGCCGGTAAAGGTAATAGTATTTCCACCTGCCTCATGTATTAACGGTGTACCCCATTGCCATGCATCATTGCCAGCACCATCAGTTGTACCAATTAATGTACGGCTACGGCCAGGGAATGCAGTTCTACGACCGCGATCATTTAGGTTTTGTAAAAACTGATCTGCAAAGCCATCATTATCTGTATCAATTTCAATCCTATAGCCCGCTTGGAAAGTATGAGTTAACGGATCTCGTAACTGGATCGATGAAGTAATAAAGATACCTGAACCACAAGAATCATCATTAATTGCTGAGAATGTAGTAGCTAGGATATTAAATTCAGCGTCTTCAACTGATTTTTCTTCACCCATTGCCACAATGCTTTCAGCTTGCGGGAAAACTTCAACTTGACCTGTATTTTCAACAACTAACGCCATTTCATTTTTAATAGTTTCAGGTGAGAAGCTCAACTGAGTCACGGCTTTTGGCATTGCATGATAAACAACATGTAAATCGTGATCGCCATCTGTAGATGCATCGTCAAATACTAACGCACCATCAAACTCTACTGATGTTAATGCCGCGCTTCTTGCTGCAATATCATCTGCACTGAATGGGTTTTCTAGTTCCCATGCAGGTAATTTACTTGGATCAACCGTCATCGTAATGTCAAAAGTAGTCACTTGACCGGCCGGAACTGTTATAGATGCAGGGAAATCCCAGCTAACTGCGTCCGTATCAATATCACTTTGGTAACGAGCTTCAGTACGCAGGTTATACGTTTTTGCATCTGCAGAGAAGTTTTTAACTGTTACCGTTTTAGTAATTGAACCTGTTTCCGCTAGGCTTACTAAGCCATAAGATAGTGCGGCTTGTTTAGTATCAAACTCGCTATTATTTACCCAAGCTGCAACTGGCAAATTAGCCGCTTTAGTTACATCGACTAAACCTGCACCTATCATACTAATTGGCGCAAGCTCTGAATCAGGATTGATCGCTAGAGGTTCATTAGTTACGTTTAAGTTTGCTGCATTCATAATTGTTGCTTTAATCTCAAACGCATTACGCTCAGGGTGTGCTTCACGAATCATTGCAACAGCACCGGCTGTAATTGGGCCTGAGAAAGATGTACCATTTACAGGAGCTAGCTTATCCTGAGTTCCTGCAGCTGCAACCATTATACTTGTTCCTGGCGCTGTAATTTCTGGTTTTAATAAACCATCCATAGAAGGACCACGAGATGAGAATGTTGCAACAGCACCTGCAGTTGTTTTTATTTCAACACTAATATCAAATGTAGCAGGACCGCCTGCAGCTAATTGCGTCTTTAAAGCAGAGCCTGCAGCAAAGTTAATACCTATATTTTTAATTGTAACCGCGGCATCAAAGCCCCCCATAGATGCAGGGGTACCATCATCTTCATTATTTGCAATCATTACAAACTCAGCACCTTTAGCCTGAGCATGTAAAACTTTATCCGTAAAGTTACATGAACCTCGGTCAATTAATACTGCTTTACCTGTAAAGTCAACATCTGCAGCAAATTCAGCACAACCATCTGCGTTTGTTTCAGGATAAACTAACTCAATATCGGCACCTGAAATAGCAAAATCTTCTTGAGGACCAAAACCTGATGCCTGGATATTACCTTCAACGCCAGCAACAGTACCTGATGCAACACCTACTTCAGTTGTTGGGTGAGTCATAGCGCCAACAGATAGTGCGTTAGGTGTAGTACTTGGACCACCAACACGGAAAGGATTATCGCCATCATTACCAGCAGAAATAACCATATTCACACCTAACTCAACTGCACGTTGAACTAAGTATTGTGTACCACCACCGGTGTAAGTGTCACCAAACTCACCACCAAGAGACATATTCATTACATCAACACGATCTGAAATATCGCCATCACCGTTAGGATCCATTGCAGCTTCTAGAGCAGCAGCTTGTGCATCGCCAGGACAACCACCACCACATACTGAGTAAGCGTAAAGTTCAACATCAGGTGCAATACCATTTACTGAGTTTGCAGAAGATGTACCATGATTGGTGGGATCACCTGTAGAAGGTGAATTAGCGGCATCATTTTCAATAGGGTCAGCATCATCACGTATAAAATCATAACCACCTTGAACAATACCTTGTGGCCATGCAACTGATGTTGGATCAGCTTGAGCTGCTTCATAAGCCTCAACTGTGCCTGCACCACCAAATGCCGCATGCGTGTAGTCGATTCCCGTATCAAGCACTGCAACACGTTGGCCTTTACCACTTGCTATACCGTCAGTAATAAGTGGTTTAGCGTTGATATATTCAGAGCTTGCTGCAACATGCAATTCGCGATCGAACATTGGTAAAACTTTAGCAACGCGATCATCTTTTTCAATTTCAGCTAACGCCTCAGGCGTTGCTTGAACAATTAACGTTGGCGCTAAAATCTTAGTTTTACCAATTATTTTTGCATTAAAATCTAGACTATTTAACTCAACAGTCATCATATCTTGAAGCTGCTCAATTTGCGCCGTTATTTCTCGATTTGAAGACACATGATAAGTCCCAGCAGCAACAGCATCAACTGAGGTTTTTGCTTTTAAAACAATCATATGTGCAGATGGCGCTTTTTTATCAGCAACTATCTCTTTTACTTTTTCTGCTTGGGTGTAATTAATTGTCGCGTTAGGCAAAGCTACTGCGTTGGCAAATGTTGCCACAAATGCACCTGATACAGCTGTAGCTATTGCTGTTCTTTTAATTATATTTTTAGACATTGTTTCCCCTAGGATAGGTTATGTATTATTGTATTTACTATATTTAATTTTTTTACTATATAGGCGAATATAAAACGCCACCCTTCGTGCGCGCAACAGTATTGCTACATTAAAATAACAACCGCCTTAAAGCCCATCGCAAGACACTGATTTAAAAGAAAAAGAACAACATTTACTTTGTAAAGCATTGTAAATGAATAATTTAAATTGAGAGATATATGAACAACGATGTAATTAATATTTTAACTATGGCTAAAGTCATTCAAACAGCCGTTGCCCCTGTTTTTTTAATTACAGGTATTGCGGCAACACTCGGGGTATTATCTAATCGCTTAGCGCGTATTACTGACAGAGCCAGGCAGTTAGAGCGAAAATTAAAAGTTAGTACTGATGAAGAGTTTAACTTGTCTCTAACTACAGAATTAAGAGCTCTTCTTAAGCGCTCCCGCTGCATTCATATTGCATTTAGTTTAAGTGTCTTAAGCGCATTATTAGTATGTGCCGTAGTTATGCTGTTGTTTTTATCGCACATACAATCGATTAATTTAGGTGTTACTATCGGTAGTTGTTTTGTTGGTGCCATGGCATTGCTAATATGTGCATTTATGTCATTACTTGGCGAGGTATTCTTAGCGACACGTAGCATGCGACGAGGAATGATATTTGCTGATATTGATATAAATGACTAAAACCAGCTCTTTATCTTGAACTAAAGCCTGAGCTAAGATACAAAGATAATTAAAGAACCCTTAAAGGAGTAGAGTAAAGTGAAATTGAAGCTAGTATTTATCGGGGCGTTACTATCTACATGCGCATTTAGCGTATCTGCAAATTCTGCATTCAAAGAGCCAAGCGATGCGATTGAATATCGCCAAGCTGCATTTTCTATGATTTCAGTTCAAATAGGCGATATGGGTGCCATGCTCAAGGGTAAAATTCCTTTTGATGCAGAGCAATTTAAGCAGCGTGCAAATAACGCAGCGGCATTGTCTAAAATGCCTTGGGAAGCTTTTTACGCAGGTACTGATAAGGGTGATACATCAGCACTTCCTGCAGTATGGTCTGAAAACGATACTTTTATGAAAAAAGCGACAGCATTTCAACAATATGCTGATGAACTTGCTGTAGCAGCTCAAACCGGTGACAAAGCTGTTATTGGTAAAGCGTTTGGTGCATGGGCTAAAGGCTGTAAAGATTGTCATAAGCAATTCAAAGACTAATATATACGGTGTATTAAGAACAAAAATGGCGCTGTATTAGCGCCACTTTTTTTAACTAAGCAAATAACTTAAATGCTCACTTCCCCAGGTACTCATTAATAAAACCAGTAGTAGCAAAAATATAACCCATGCAACCCATGGTGCCTTTGTCTCTGGCTCTGAGCTTTTTGTTGCTAGTGCTTTATTACCGGTGATCATTGCTTTGACCAAAGGCTTGCCTTTGACTTTGTAAGCAATAATAGCCACAACATGCAAAATAATCGCATAAAATAAAATATCAAAATTAATATGGTGCAACCAATTGGCAAAATCAATCGTATCACTCGATACATACTGCGCTAACGGGCCATCAGTTAAAATGCCATCACTGCTCGTTAAACCACTAACCAGTTGCGTAATAATCAGGATAAAAAATAATAACACCATATAACTACCTGGTGCAGAATGGCCCACATCATTTATTTTTTTGCCGCTAAAAGAAGCAAGCGCCGATTTAGGAGAATGCAGTAATGCCGATATTCTTGCCGTTTTACTGCCTATAAGACCCCATATAATCCGTGTTGAAATAAGCGCTAAAGTAAAAAAGCCAACTACAAAATGAAGTTCGATCATGCCTTCTTCTGCACTAAAATAAAGCGCAGCAATACTCAATACTAATAACCAATGAAAGCTTCTTACAAAACCATCCCACACTTTTACCTTAAACATTGCACCTTCCCTAAAAAAAAGTATCATCTAAAACGCTAACTATTTTAGCTTCTCAATATTAAGGTATCCCGATGAGTCTTTCTACCAGTGCGCAGAGTAAAACACATGCAATCAATTAAAAAACCAGTATTAAAAGGCTTTTTAGATATGCTACCACTGTGTTTAGCGGTTATTCCTTGGGGCATTTTATGTGGCTCGTTAGCAATACAAAATGGCTTTACCCCTTTTGAAACTCAAGCCATGTCGCTACTGGTATTTGCAGGCTCGGCGCAGCTGGTTGCAATTGAGCTCATTGCTGGTAATACCCCTCTACTAACCATTCTTTTTACCACGTTTATTATTAGCTCTCGCCATTTTTTATATGGCTTGGCGGTTCGTCACAAAGTGATTGAGCAACCCATGCGTTGGCGCCTTCCTGTCAGCTTTGTGTTAACTGATGAACTGTTTGCCTTTTCGCACCACCCTCGCGCCTATCGTACTAAAACCCGTTTAATTTATGCATTGAGCGCAGGTTTTAGCTTTTACATTGCTTGGAATATTTGGACTCTAATTGGCATTGTAGCCGGTACTATGCTTCCAGATCTCACTAATTTAGGACTCGATTTTGCTATTGCAGCAACTTTTATTGCCTTAGTAATTCCAGGGATTAAAAACTTAGCTACTCTAGTTACAGTCATTGTTGCAGGGAGCAGTGCCACTTTATTAAAAAGCACAGGCTTTGAATTATGGTTAGTATGCTCTGCGCTTCTAGCAATGAGCGCAGGTTACGCTGTTACCAGATTAGTGCAAAATAAGGGTGCCAAAAAATGATGACCACTATTTTACTAATGGCATGTATTACTTTTTTTACTCGCTATTTATTCTTACACCGCGCCTTGCCATTTAAAGTAGGGCCTAAAATGCAACAGTTTTTGAGCTTTAGTGCACCTGCGGTACTAACGGCGATTTGGGTGCCAATTGTATTTATAAATGACGAAGGTATTAATCTAAACTGGCAAAACCCTTATCTCAGTGCTGCCATAGTCGCTATTGTTGTTGCTTACAAAACGCATAATATTTACTTAACTACCTTGGCCGGTATGGGGCTATTTTTAATTTTAAATTAGCAGTAAGCGCTGTAAAAGTGACTTAGACTTTGTAGATCATCACACAAGGGTTAGACTATGCAAAATAAACAAATAATAAGCGTATTTATATGCACCCATTCCATCAACTAAAGACTACCAGCCTACAAGGCCAGCCAATCGACTTTAAAGAGTTTGAAGGTAAAGTTGTATTAATCGTAAATACCGCAAGTGAATGTGGATTAACTTATCAATATCAGTCATTGCAAGCATTACATGAAAAGTATGCAAGCCAAGGTTTGATCATTATAGGCTTTCCATGTAACCAATTTGGTCAACAAGAGCCCGGCGACGCTGAGCAAATAGCGCAAGGTTGTTTAATAAATTACGGGGTTAGTTTTTTAATCGCAGAAAAAGTGAATGTAAATGGCCAGCATACAGATTCTGTTTTCCGCTATTTAAAGTCTGTACTACCGGGGTTTTTAACCCGAAAAATTAAGTGGAACTTCACTAAGTTTTTAGTAGCGGCAGATGGTACACCTATTAAGCGCTTTGCACCTATTACTAAACCTGAAAAACTAGAAAAAGTAATTGAAAAAGCTCTGCTTGCAGCTAAGGCTTAACCCCAAAAAACTATAAAGAGGCACAAAGCCTCTTTATTACAAACTGTAACGCTTATTTGTACTAGCGAGAGCTTAATCAATATAATCGTTTAAGTCATCTTCACCTAGATTTTTACGCAAGCGTTTTTGCTCAAGGTAATCCTCTAACTTTCTTTTCACCTTTTGCTTTTTCTTGTCGTGTTGATTACGCCCGACCATTTCGTATTCGTCTTCAACAAAATCATCATCTAGCGCATCGTAACTAAATGTCTTACCCACAACCCACTCCATAAAGTGTTTGAGACCAATTACGGATTTCTATATCGCGATAATTGGTGAAATTAAAATGTTCAACATAAATTATCTGTACAAATTTACGTCAAAATAAAGCCACATAGCTATCCTAAATAGTCTCTGTGTCAGTATTGTGAATAAATAGCGTTAAATTTGAATTGTGGAAAGTGAGAGTTTTTTATCGTATCGATAAATTTTATTTATTAGCATTTAATTGTTGGTTATTTTGACCATATTTTAGTATTTTCAATGAGTACACTTTCGGCTTTAAAGCATTCAAAAAATCTCAAGCCATTGTTTTAAAACATTAAAAATAATTGGCATCAAACTTGTTATAAGTTAATTATCATCAGCAAAAAGCAGAGAATAAACATGAAAAAATTATTATTAGTTAGCGCGATAATGTGCGCTCCAGTAGCAATGGCTCACAATACTAGCGACTCTTCAATTTCATTTAGTAACGATGAATGTAACGTTGAATTTAAGAACGATGTGCGCATCAAACCTAATGAATTAGAAATTTTTAAAGCCAATAATCAGCACATGCTATTTACCGCTGAAGGTGAGCTGTCTATCAATGGCGAGCAAGTAGCATTAAATAGTGCACAGCGCCAAGCAATGACCGACTACACAGACAATTTACGCGTGCAATTACCTGAAGTGGCCAATATTGCCCTTGAAGGGGTTAAAATTGCAGGTGTAACATTAGAAGAAGTTGCAAATGCGTTTAATATTAACGGCCTCGATAATATTTCAGCCTTAATGGACGATATTCATCAAGAGGTTGAAAGCACCTTTTATCAGCAAGGTACTTTTGTAATGGGTCAACAAAGCTTTACTCAATTTGGTGAAAACTTTGAACAGCAGTTTGAAAAGCAAATAGAAACAGCAGTAGAATCAGCAGTAATGGAATCAATGGGCAGCATTTTAGTGGCATTGGGCTCTGAGTTAATGAGTTCAGGCGGTGACATGCAAGCATTTGAAGAGCGCATGGAAAATATGGGCGCACAAATAGAAGAAAAAGTAGAGCTGCATGCCAAAACACTTGAAAAGCGTGCAAATTCATTATGTGATGATTTTGTTGAAATAGCACAACAAGAAACGCAACTAACCGCTCAAGTTCCTGCATTAAAAGGCTATGAGCTATTTACTATTAAACAGCACTAATAGAATAATACCCCGCATTAATCTCCCTTTGCGGCATTTGCTTTTAAGCTATGCCGCATTTTGCCTTTTATACCCTATTTAAAACCATTTAACTCAAATAATAGACTGTTGAGCGGATCTACTCTTGCTGTGCAGCATTGTTTTGTGGCTTCATAGTAAAATACAAACCAAAGTATAATCTTCGCTTCGCTCTAGAATAGTTAAAATGCCACCCAAGCTGATGATTGTAAGCCCAAATTGCAAACATAATTAAACCCATCTTTTTAGATTTATATTCATGAGATGGTACGTTCCCCAGTTAGAAGCGTTTTAAAACGCAACTAACTCCAAAGTGCCTAGTAACCTAGGCACTTTTTTTATAATTTAAAAACCTCGCAACACTATTTTGATCGTTTATTTACTGCTCTTATCTGATAAATAATTAACCACCTATAAATAACATGTTAAATCTTTGAACAAAGTAAAGTTAAGCCCAACCAATACAAAATAATTTAATCTGAATAAATATTCAAAAAACTCTTTTTATAAACAGTTTAAACTCAAAAAAACCGAAAAGACCCCATATAAAAGCGACATAGCAATGAGCCAAGATGAATAATTATACAAAAAATAATAAACCAGTAGTTGAACGACAAATTAATAAAACGATTTCGGATTAAAAAAACTAATACTTCACCAGTAATTTTTATCGCTTTATTTTTAACCACCCTGCGTGCAAAATGCACATGTTTTCAACAGACACAACCATGGAGCGAATAAAATGAACCCAATTAATACACTTAACCAAACAGCCACAACTCACGTTGCCGTTAAGCCAACTAATCGCAAAGCAAAAATGCTAGCTAAACTTAACCGTTACGGAAAAAAATTAGCACTTGGCGGTGCAATTCAATACAAATAATCACCCAACCATGATTTTGTATTGTTGCAGCAAACACCCAACCTCTAATGAAGACTCTTCTTTAGCTCCTCCTGTTTGCTGCCAGCCACCTCATAGCTAAAAATCACCTTAAATCTTCATTATTTATAAAAAAAACCGCATTTACGCTCACTTTTTAAGCAAACGATCTTTTTGCTATTTACACAGACTACTCTCCTAAGTATTATCCTGCATCACGACGTGGAGAGATGGCAGAGTGGTCGAATGCACCGGTCTTGAAAACCGGCAGGGGTTTATAGCCCCTCTAGGGTTCAAATCCCTATCTCTCCACCACTTATTTTTATTAATTGGTTTTATCCCGATTAATAATACGCAGAATAATGCGTCGGAGAGGTGTCCGAGTGGCCGAAGGAGCTCCCCTGCTAAGGGAGTATAGAGTTTGTAGCTCTATCGAGGGTTCGAATCCCTCCCTCTCCACCATTACTGAATATAAGCCACTTAATTGTGGTTTTTTTGTGCCCAAAAATAAGCTTTGCTGCTAATTGGGAGGGTGAGAACTCTCGACAGGGTTCGATAAAGTGCCGGGAACAGTTTCGGCCGCTGCAAGCGTCGCGTAGCGATTGGTTACATGGATGTAAGTAAGTCTATCCCTCCCTCTCCACCATTACTGAATATAAGCCACTTAATTGTGGTTTTTTTGTGCCTAAATTTTAACAACCTATGGAATTGTTCGTTTTGGAAGGCATACTTGACTTAGGCTATTAAATTAAACAAATTGTATGGTGTTACAACTTAGTGCATTATAAATGGTACTTTAAACCAGCTTAGGTTTAACCATGGCAAAGCTAATATTACTACTGTGTTTTTTAGGTGCCTGCACTGTCAGCATGGCAAATGAAGTGACGGTTTTTAAATGCACCATTAAAGGAGTGCCGACTTTCAGTCAAACTCCTTGCGCTAAAGACGCTAAAGTGATCACGCTTAAAAACGTCAACATTATGCAAACCAATGCATTGCAATCTGAAAACGCCCTAGTTATCGATACCTCAGTTGATGACTACCTTGAGGTGCAACAAATAGAGCGCGATATTGTGAAGCTTGAGCTTAAAATAAAGCAATACCAACAAGAATACGCACAAAAAAAACAGCAAGTCGGTTACATGACCCAAGATAAAGCAAATCGTTTAGGCGCTGATTCGATTGCAGATGCAATTGCTACAGAAACTGCGGTACTTAAACAAAGATTTGAACCGCAAATAAAACAAGCACAACAACAAATAGCGGCACTCACTCAAAAAAAACAACAGCTTAATCAGCAGCCTTAATTACCTTTTTCACCGTAGCAATAAACGCTTGTATCTCTGACGCTGTATTGTATATGTGCGGTGAAATACGAATACCGAGTTTGCGCACATCCACACTTATATTTGCTGCCTCCAATTCCGCTAATACATTTTGTTGGTGCTTTGCAAAATCTAAAATAGCGGTACCACTACACTGATCTTTATCCTTTGGCGATACTAAAAAAGCAGCCAGCTGCTGCTGAAGTAACGTTAACAACGCCAAATTATGCGCTCTTACTTTATCCACACCAAACTGGGCAATATATTCAATGCTATCAGCGGCAATAACATAAGGGAGTATAGAAGGCGTACCACCCCAAAACCTAAGCGTTTTAGCGTTATATTGAAAATGCGTAATATCAAACTCGAATGGATTTTGATGTGAAAACCAACCAACATCTTTTGGTTCACATTGCGTTATTTGCTTTGGATTTACCCATAAATAGGCCGCACCTGGCCCCCCGCATAACCACTTCACACTTGAGCCAATCATAAAATCGGCATTTAACGCCGTTAGATCGACAGGGATAACCCCTGCCGATTGCGCCACATCAATTATTGAGAGTGTATTCGTGACTTTACTAAGCGCCACAATATCGTTTAAAGGAGCTTGTACACCCGTATTAGAATAAACATGACTAACAAACACACCATCAATCTCTGGGGTTAAATATCGCTGCCATACCTGCCTATCACTTAGATCTTCATGCTCGGGGATGAAACGTATTGTTGCACATGCAGGGAGTGCTTTTTGCATTACAAACCCCATACTTGGAAAGTCGGCCTGCGCCATTAATACCGTGCACTGTGGTTTATTAAATACGGGGTGCGACATAAGCAATTTAGTTAAACCACTAGATAAGTTAACCTGAGGACAAAACTGCTCACTTGGCGCATTAAATAGCCGCCCTAATGCACCCGTAAAATTTTCTATAGCTGGTAGCCATTGCTGCCATGGCTCTTTGGCACTTTCCTGCCAAGGAGTAAAAAACTGCTCAGTAGCATTTTCTAAAGTGCTTTTTAGAGGACGACCAACAGAGTGGCTTAATAAATAGCAGCCCCTTGGCATACAAAAATCATTTTTAGCCATATTAGTTAATCCACTGTTTTAGCGTATTTAAGTCATCAAAACGCGTATTAATATCGTCTCGCTTAGCTGCTGCACGTCTATCCCTTAATTTAGCTAAGGAATCTAGCAGTACCGGTAAAGGTGGTCCACTGGCAGTTACTTTGCTTATATGCTGTTGTTGCATTTGCTGTGACGGTTGGGCAATAAACTTCTCAACCAACTGATTATGATGACCGATAGCGGTGTCACCATGTAACTTACACACTTGTATAAATAATTTGCCGTGCTTTTGAAACCACTCTGTGTGTTTATATTGCTCGGCTTTTAAGAAGTCATCCATAAAGCTTTGCATACGCATGGCTTCTCGCAATATTTGTTGGTCCTCTGGCATCATATATAAAAATTTATCCACCAGCATTTGTGAGTAACTCGGCTCATTGGCATTGCAAAGCCCTAACAGCATATCAATAACATTAATGCCGGCAAAATCTCCCGCATTTGCACCACGGTAAACCTCTTTACCTACCCGGTAAGGCTTGTAGTATGGGCGTACACAATTAAAAAAACGCTCGGTATCAAGTTGAGTATACAAGGCATTATTCGACGCTATTACATCAATAAGTGCCGTTTTAACCACCTCAAGTAGTTCAGCCGTGACTGGGTGTGAAATACCTAATGGCAGTATTTTTAGTAAAGCATCACTCGCACGTTTATACGCTAAAATACCTTGGGTGTTGTAATCTAAAAATAGAGTTTCATCATCAAGATTTGTAAACCGTTTATAGGTGCCATTAATGGCTTTATTATGGGTGGTTAAATGCGCGGTGGCAAAACGAGGGGTTACTCCAATTGAAGCACCAATATGCATGGCAAGCGCCGATGCTTCTATCAGCGGTGAACTATTCTCTCTGCTTGGCTCTGTAATTTCATGTCTACGGCAAGCCGCCATAAACAAACCGACATTACCAAGTAAATCAAATGCGCTATCAAATCCTTCGTCGGTATTACCTTCAGCTAATAAATCGCTGATCAACGCATTACCTTGCTCTTTCAAGGTTTGCTTTAAGTTATCCCCAACCCCTTCAACATTTGCTTTATCATCTTGTTGCCAATACAACTCTTCTAACTGAGAGTTTAGAGCAACAAACTCAGACCTAATCCAATTATCAAATTTAGCAGTGTAAGAACTCATGACTACATCCTGTTATTATTATTTTTTAATGCTAGCAAAGATCCCAGAGGTTAAAACGCTAAAAAAAATAGTAAAAGCAGTTATTGTTAGCAATAATCACTATTACTAGACAAATAATTAATAAGATTCTATAGCCATGTTAGATAATAAAGATCAGCAGCTACTCGTTGCCTTGCAGTCGCAAGCCCGAATGTCGGTATCAGAATTAGCCAATACCATTAATCTCTCGGATACTCCTACTCTAAGGCGCATTAAAAAACTTGAGCAAGAACAGGTTATTATTGGTTATCACGCAGCTATTAACCCTAAGTCACTCAACCTGAATGTACTGGTTTATGCTTTTGTGCGACTGTGCCAAAATTCAGTGAGTGCCGCACAACAGTTTGAACAACATGTAGAAAAGCTACCGCATGTACTTGAGTGTTCAGTGATCTCAGGCAGCCACGATTATTTATTAAAAATTATCTCTCACGATTTAGAAAGTTATGAGCAGTTCGTAAAGCACCAACTGGGAAGCTTAAGCTGTATCGCCAACATAGAATCAACCGTTGTATTAAAGCAGTCATTTAGTAAAAAACAGTTACCACTTTAAAAAATAATACTATTTAGTACTGATTCGCTATACTGAGATTCAACTATAAAAATAATATTAAACAAGGATGCATGTGAAGATTTTTCGTTCAACATCCAGTTCTTCTGCTTTTTACATATTGTTTGCGGTGGCTTATTTTGCAACTGGTAAGTTATTAACTAATTTTGCCTTCCAATCACAAGTAATCCCTATCTGGCTCCCTGCAGGTATTGCCCTAGTTGGCTGTTTTATCTGGTGGTGGCGTTTTATTCCGGCATTATTTATTGCCTCTGTCGCCTTTAATTTAAGTACCGGTGATAACGTTATTACTGATCAAGTTTTAATTGGCAATACATTAGAGCAGGTGTTACTAATCGGCTTTGGTGCTGTACTACAAGGGATGATTGGCGCAGCTTTTTTAAAATACTGGCTAGGTCATCCGCTGTTTTTAAAGAAGCGCCAATCAATAATTTATTTTATTTTTATCGTTGGTATTGTCGTTAGCCTAATATCGGCCAATATTGGCGTCTATGCTTTAAGTCAGTTTAACCCTGCTTACAGTATTGATAATCATTGGAGAAATGTTACTTTTTGGTGGCTTGGTGATTCTCTTGGTGTGCTGATCGCAACTCCTTTTATATTGGCGTTATTACAACCTAAATTTAAACGACATTACTTCACCCCACTACCTACCATCGCAGTTTGCTCGGTATTATTCATCTCTGTAGCTTTTACCACAAAGCTATATAATCAAGAGAGTTATTCAAATGCGATACAAATTGCCAAACGCGAAACATCTATCATTGAAAACAGTTTACTGAGCAATTTAAACCTCAGTCAAATAACCGTACAAAGCCTTGCAAGCCAAATACAATCAACACCGACTTTAAGCAAGCAAGAGTTTGATATTTACAGTGCTCAACTATTGGCTGAGCATTCATTTATTAAAGCATTTTCATGGAACCGCAAAATTAACCAGGCTCAGGTCAGTGACTTTAACAAACAGCTTGATGAAATTTATAATACACACAACTTTGTTCCGAGCATTAAAGGCGCCCCATTATCAAACAACGATCCATTGGTGATTATCACTTATATTGCTCCTTTGTCAGAAAACCAATCCGCCATAGGTTTTAATCTCAACTCTCGTAAAGATCGTCGTGAGACTTTACTCGATCCACGTATCAAAAATCGCCCTGTCGGTACTAAAATAATTCAATTAGTTCAAACACAGCGACCTGAACCCGCGTATTTATTATTTTCTCCTGTGTATCAACAAAATAATGAGATTGCATCAATTAAAGGCTACGCAACAGGCGTATTTTTAGTAAAAAACATACTTGCTCAATCGCTTACCCAAGCACAAAATAAAATGTTTAATATCGCTATTTATGAAGCCAATGCTATTAATCCGTTTTATTCAAACGTCGAAAACAAACCAACCAAAAGCAATAAACTTACAACTATCGAAATTAATTTTGCAGGACAAACATGGCTAGTAGATTTAGCGATTAAAGATGAATTCTTACCGCATCAAACTAATAATATGACACTCTTTTTACTTATTTTACAGGTCATTGTAAGCTCACTCATTTTACTTATATTACTGTTGTTTAATCACCAACACCTTGCACTTTCACGTTTGGTAGCAGAGCGTACTCGCTCTCTCGTTAAGGCTAAACAGCATTCTGATTTGGCAAATCAAGCTAAAAGCCGGTTTTTAGCAAATATGAGCCATGAAATTCGCACCCCGCTTAACGCTGTGATCGGCTTTTCAACCTTAGCTAAAAATGAAGAGCGTCCTGAAACTCTTTCTGATTATTTAAATAAAATTAATTTAGCATCTAACTCATTATTAAGTTTAATCAATGATGTACTCGATATCTCTAAAATTGAATCACAAAAACTAACCTTAGAAGTTGCTCCTTTTGATTTGAATGCTCTTCTTGCTCGGATCAGTAGCATGTTCGAGCAAAGCGCTGAACAAAAAGGTATTAACTGGAAAGTTGATAACCAATTACCAACCGACATTTGGTTTGAAGGTGATGTTATGCGAATTGAGCAAATTTTATTAAACCTGTGTAGTAACGCTATTAAGTTTACTTACGAAGGTGAAGTAAGTATTAGCGCATACAGCAAGGAGATCGCCGATAAACGTCATCAAATTACCTTGGCTATTAGGGACTCGGGTATCGGTATTGCCGCTTCAGAGCAAAGTAAATTATTTGATGCATTCACCCAAGCTGATAGCTCAACATCACGTAAGTTTGGTGGTACAGGGCTTGGTTTGGCAATCGCAAAAGAACTTAGCTTATTAATGTCTGGAGATATCAAAGTACAAAGTGAGCCAGGTAAAGGCTCCACTTTTACTCTGTCTGTCGAGTTAAATACCTGTGCTGTACAACAAGTAACGGCGAAGCACTCGCAACAGCATGTTGATTTAAGCAAACTAAAAATACTGGTTGCAGAAGATAACAGCGTCAATCAATTAGTGATAAAAGCAATGCTTAGCTCTTTGGGGATCACCCCAACATTGGTTGAAAATGGAGAGTTGGCAGTAGAACAAGTTAAAATAAATGACTTCGATTTAGTGTTAATGGATTGCCAAATGCCAGTTATGGACGGTTACCAGGCCACCGCATTGATACGGAAAACTAAAAGTGCTGAACAATTACCTGTGATCGCCTTAACCGCTGATGTAATGCCTGAAGATAAAGCCAATGCCTTAGCAATTGGTTTTAACGAACATCTTGCAAAACCTCTCGAACTCGATAAGCTCACACAATGCTTATCTCAATATATCGAGCAGGATGAACCATAAGGTTTTATCCAAAATAGAAAACCGAATATGGCTGTCGAATTATTATCAAAATTAACAAGTAACACACAGACAACAGTAGTAGGCAAAGCATTATGAGCCACTTTTCTCACAGTTGGTTTAATAGTATTAATCAAATTGATGCAACACAGTGGCATCAATTTTTTGGTAACGACCCATTCACCCAACATGCTTTTTTATACGCACTTGAGCAAAGCCAATGTGTAAGTGCTAAAACAGGTTGGCAGCCTCATCACTTAGCCGTTTATGAAGGCGATAAACTCATTGCGCTTGCCCCTGGCTACTTAAAAGCGCACTCCTACGGTGAATATGTATTTGACTGGGCATGGGCTGAAGCTTATGAAAAAAATGGCTTAGATTATTACCCTAAATGGCTATGTGGTATTCCCTTTAGCCCGATTGAGGGACAAAGAATACGTATTATGCATAGCAATCCAAAGCTAGTGTATAAGTACATAACAGAGCAACTTAAAAGCCACTGCGTAGAACAGGCATGGTCAGGCTGGCATGTAAACTTTTGCGACAAAGCACAAGCCACCCATCTTTATGATACCGGTGCTATGCGAAGAATCGGCGTGCAGTTTCAATGGTTTAATAATAACTTTAAAGATTTTGACGATTTTTTAAAAACCTTTAATGCCCGAAAGCGTAAAGCCGTTAAAAAAGAGCGCGCTAAAATCACAGAGCAAAATATCAGTATTGAATGGCTCAAAGGCAAGAAAATCACTACCGCTACAATGCAGCTTTTTTGTGAGTTTTATCAACGCACTTATTTAAAACGATCGGGTCATTTAGGCTACTTAAACAGTGATTTTTTTAGCTTGTTACACGCTTTAATGGCTGACAAATTGCTCATTATGCTAGCCAAAAGAGACCAGCAAGTAATTGCCGCCACCTTAAGCTTAATTGATGATAATACCCTTTACGGCCGCTATTGGGGTGCTAGTGAAGAGATAGATTCGCTTCACTTTGAGCTGTGTTATTACCAAGGGATTGATTATGCTATTAAGCATAACATTCAGTGCTTTAATGCTGGGGCACAAGGAGAGCATAAAATCGCTCGTGGTTTTCAACCGGTAATCACTTACTCTGCCCATCACATTGTTCACCCCGATTTTAATAATGCCATTGCAGATTACTTAGAACGCGAATGCCAACATATCGAAATTTACAAACAACAATGTAGCACTTTATTGCCGTTTAAAAATGAGTAACTGATTATTTGCAGGCATCGCAGTATCGCTGAGTAACTTAAGCCCATATTGCACTGCAAGCTGTTCAACCGCTTCGAAATCACGAATACCACTAAGCGGATCGCGACTTTGCAATAAACTATTAAATTCATCATTACTGGGGCTGGTAAACTCCCCTTTATATTTGAAAGGGCCATATACACACACCACCCCTTGCTGGTTTAAGTGCTGATTTACTCCAGCAAAAAAACGCGTAATTAACTCCCAGCTCACTATGTGAAAAGTATTAGCAGTATATACCGCATCCACTTTATTTACTGGCCAAGAATAGTTTAGATCAAGTAATAAAGGCGGATGCAAGTTTGCCAGTTGCACCTCATCATGCCATAACTTTATTCCTTGATGATTAACCTCTCGATCACTGGTATACCATTGTAAATGTGGCAATTTTTTGGCAAAGAAAACACTATGCTGACCCGTCCCCGAGCCTATCTCAAGTACTGATGCTGCATTTTGCAATGCAGGCTGCAAAGCCTTAAGTATATGATTTTTATTATTTTCGCAGGCTTGTGAAAACGGTTTGGTCATACTGATGCACCTAAATTGCAAATGAATGCACAATAGTAAAACAAATTTCAGCTATTCTGTCGTGAGTAAATTGGCCAAAATAATAAAATAACATCAATTTCAATACGTTAAATTATCTTTACCGAGCTGGTACGCTATATGCTTTTATTAAATTACTCACTTAATGAGTACTAAACTACAAAAGGATAACATTATGTATATTTCACCTTATACCGCAGTAGATGCTGCAATGGCAGTTACAGACAAAAGCCTAGATAAAACGAGTTATGAAACAGATTGTAGAGCAACGGTTATCGACTTACTTTCTCATGTAAAAAATACTCAAAAGGCACAAAACAAACATGAAACAGACCAAATATTTATTCTTGGCTACAATTAAAATTCTGTTTAGCCTTGTAACCGGCTGTTTATATAAATACATTATTTAAGTCGACTTAAAATCAGTTTAAGTCGACTTTTTAGTTTTAATCCCACTTGTTAACTTGCCTTGACGCCCTCTACTTTTTAGCTATACCGTTGTAAATAGTAATAACAGCACCATATCTTTTTATATAGCGTAGTTAAATGTCATATATTCTCTTTTATAGGAGTACTAATGAGTAACTTTAGAACAGAATCAGATAGCATGGGCACACTCAACGTGCCCGCTGACGCACTTTATAAAGCACAGACCCAACGCGCCATTAATAACTTTACGATCAGTAGCCTCACAATGCCGCAGCAATTTATTATTGCCTTAGCGTATATCAAGCAAGCCGCTGCAATAGCCAATTTCAAACTAGGTCATTTAGATAAAACGAAAGCAAATGCAATCGACCATGCCTGCCAAGAAATTATTGATGGTAAGCATTATGAGCATTTCCCCGTTGATATTTTTCAAACTGGCTCAGGTACTAGCTCAAATATGAATGCTAATGAGGTCATTGCGAGCTTAGCCTCAAAACATGCTAACCAAGCTATTCACCCAAATGACGATGTGAATATGGGGCAAAGCTCTAATGACGTTATTCCCACTGCGATTGCTTTGAGTAGTGCGATCAGCGTTGATAAAAAATTACTGCCAGCACTAGCAAATTTAGCAGACGCCTTAGAGCAAAAAAAAGCAGACATCGGTCACATAGTTAAAACTGGGCGCACTCATTTAATGGATGCAATGCCAATAACTTTTGAGCAAACACTCAGCGCATGGCAATCGCAGGTTAAGCATGCAGCTAGCAGTATTGAGCATGCACTAATACGTGTCTGTGAGCTAGCGCAAGGTGGCACAGCAGTAGGTACAGGTATTAATGCCGACCCACAATTTGCCGCTCTATTTGCCACACAGCTAACTGAAAAGGTAGGGATTCAATTTACCCCTAGCGATAACTTTTTTTATAATATTGGATCGCAAGATGCGATTGTCGCTTTATCAGGACAGCTAAAAGTCTATGCAGTTGCACAAATGAAAATAGCCAACGATTTACGTTGGATGAACTCAGGCCCACTTGCGGGACTTTCAGAAATTGAACTTGAAGCATTACAGCCTGGCTCATCAATTATGCCTGGTAAAGTGAATCCGGTGATCCCAGAAGCCGCTGCAATGGTTAGCGCCCAAGTCATTGGTAACGACGCAACCATTACGGTTGCAGGCCAAGCTGGCAACTTTGAGCTTAACGTAATGCTGCCGGTAATCGCTTACAATATTTTGCAAAGTGCCGAGATACTCGCTAATAGCGCGCAAGCGTTGGCAGATAAAGCCATTGCTAGCTTTAAAGTTAATCAAAATCAGATTGATAAAGCATTAACTAAAAACCCGATTTTAGTGACTGCGCTAAACCCTGTTATTGGCTACGAAAAAGCAGCAAAAATTGCTAAGCAAGCTTATCAGCAAGCACAGCCAATTATTGATATCGCTGAGCAAGAAACCGACCTATCGCGATCAGAATTAGAGGCATTACTCAATCCAGCTAAATTAACGCAAGGCGGGTTAACTTAAAAACTCTCCTTATCACCTCTTTAATATGTTGATAGTAGAGTTTTTATTGCTGTAATGAATGCACAGTGTATGATAGTGATGAATAATTCATCACTATCAGGAACGATTATGCGTACTCCATTACTCGCTCTACTGCTACCGCTTTGCTTAACGGCGTGCTTAGAAACAACCTCAAATAAAACTGAGCAAACTAAAACCAATGCGGTAGAAAATACGTCTACGCCGATACCGCAACAAAAATTACCACAAGCGAATAAGCAAAATAAAATAGCACAGCCATTACCAGCTGATGCAGCAAAAGAAGTGTCGCTTGATGATATTAAAACAGCAAAAGATAAGCTAAACAGCCTCATAGCAGATAAGCAATGTTCAACGAGTTCACAGTGTAAAGTGAATGCTGTTGGTAGCCGTGCCTGTGGTGGACCGAGCGATTATATTGTGTACTCGACACAAAGCGCCCCCCAAAAACAGGTTTCAGCCCTAAGCGATACAATTACTCAATTGGAAAGTACTTATAATGCGCAAAAAGGCATGATGAGTATTTGCCAACATTTAACTGCGCCTAGTACCCAGTGCGTTGAAAATAAATGTGTTAAACTTGAAGGCTCTGCGGTAAGTGTATTTTAAGGATTAGATTATGAGTTGTTTGTCATCCGTAATTAAACTATCAGCTGCCAGTGTTGTCATGACTATGCTGCTTAGCGGTTGCAGTAGCGCACTAACACCAAGCACAGCTCAAAACGCGAGTGAATCTGTTTTAAATACTCAGCTTAATGAGCTTACAAGTAATAAAAGCTGCACAGCCAGTTATCAATGTAAGGTGTTAGGTGTTGGCTCGCGTGTCTGTGGGGGGCCGAGTAAGTATGTTGTGTATTCAACATTAAATAATTCTCAAAAGCATGCCGAGCAATTAGCACAAAAAATCACTCAGCAAGAACAAAAAAATAACACTGCGCTTGAGTTCGATGACTGTTCACCAGTGCTAGAAGTTCACTCTTTATGTATTGATAACCAATGTAAAACCGTTAATTACCAGTAGCAGTTCGTTTCGGTGTTAATTTAATAGTGGTATTAACACCGAAATAACCACTACCATGAAAATACATACACCAGCCTTAAAAATGTATTCCAAAGGCATGTTCTTTTGTACCCAATAAGCATATATAAAACGCACAAAGTAGCTTGCCGCTGTGCCAAATAACGCAAACATAAGTAAGTAGGCAATCAATATAATATTCACAGCTGCACTTCTTTAGAAATAATAACCTCAGTGTAAGTATTTTATATAAAGAAGGCAAAAGGGTTACTTAGTCTTTTTTGTATGCTCAATGAGTAGATCTGCTACCTGTTGCTTTACCGCTCTTTTATCATCTACTGCAACTTCAAACCGACTAGCCAATTGCGCTATTTCATCATCATTTAAATTAAACGATAAACGCTGCCGTGTTTTTTTAGACTTTACATCAAGGCCTAAAATTTTGCGGATCATATCTGAGGGAGTAAGTTCTTGGTCGATAGCTTGTTTTTTTATCGACTTTTGTACCTCACTACTCAAATCAAAGGCCATTTGCGTGGCGCGCACAGCTTGCTCTTGGCGCAACCACTTGTCTTTAGCATCACTCACTGGGCATCTCCAGGAAACAAGTCAACAATATCGCTAATTGGGCGAGTTAATGTCAGTGATACTTCTGTTTCACCTCCCTCCCAAATTTCGATATTAACGCTATGCCCTTCATCGGGTGACGCTAAACAAATCATTTCACAGGGTTCACCACCGTCTTGCTCATAGCGAGGTAGCGCTTGGCCACGAAAATCTTTATTATGAAAATAACATACATAAGGTGATTCGCTTTGTTGATAACTTCCAGCTAAAAACTGCATAAAGCGCTCAGGCGTATTTTTAACTGTAATATGCGTTAACGATTCTTCATCAAAAATACGTGAAAACTCATCCAAACCAAATACTTCATCAACATCATCACGCTGAATCTTTATTGAGAAATTAGCCCACTGCTCACCATCGTTTTGTTCTATTTGTAAAAACACCACTTGGCCTGTGTTAGTTTCAAGTACGAATTCAGTATCACTACTATGTTGGTACTGATACGTTTGCACATCAATAACGCGAAGTGTTTGGCCTTTGAGCCATGCAGGATAAGCAAACGAGTCAATCACTGTAAACATGTCACCTTTTTTAAGGTCACTCGCGTGATTAAGCTGACGTTCTGGCTTTTTTTTAGATTTGAAAAAATTAAACATATAAGGTGCCTCTGTAAGCAAAAAAGGTAACGGAGCAAAACTCGGTTACCTTTTTAATATGGTTCTAAATGTTAGCTATTTTGCTTCGCTTTAATGCGCGCTAGAATATCAGCACTTTTTGGATTGGTATCACCAATACCCGCTTCAGCCATTTTAGCTTTTAAATCATCGCCATTAACATCTGCTTCTAAAGACTTTGCAGCACCTAATTGATCAGTACGGTCTTGTTGGCGTTGCTTAATACGCTCAAGCGATTGACGCGCCGACGTCATTGACGAATTATTAGTATTAAGCGTGCTATTTACAGCCATTGTCGCTTGTTGAACGCTTTCTGTGGTTTTAACCATAGTAAGCTGACGCTGGTTTTCTTTAATTGATTTTTCAGCATCTTTAACTTGCTGCTTCAACGTCACTATGTGATTAGTAAAGCCCGCTAACACTTGCTCGTGTTCGGCTTTCTCAGCTTCAAAGTCACCAATTTTTTCTGCAATTTCTAATGCTAATGCTTCATTCCCTTTTTCAAGGGCTTGACCTGCATACGCTTCGTGCTCAGCAATTGATGCATCTACTGCGCTAATTTTACGTTTGGTTTGCATCTCTTTAGCCATTACTTCTGTCAGGCTTTTTTTAGCACGATTCAGTGCATTTTGTGCATCGGCAATTTCTTGTTCAAAAATACGAATACCATTCGCATCAACAATTGCTTCGCCCGCTTCACGCGCGCCACCACGTACCGCTGTAAATAATTTTTTTAAAATACTCATAATCTTAACTCCAAAAACTTGTTTATATCCTATTAGGTAAAGCGAGAGCCATATACTATTAGCAATCAGCACTTACCTATGCGGGTATCCTAATCGTTTAAATACAAGGTCACGGCTTCTAGTGCATCAATTGCGTTATCCGCTAACGTCACTAGTTCGTGGGTAACGTCATCTAATGATGAATTTACCGAAAGTGCACCAAAAATCGCATATTTATTATCGATTTTGGCAAATGCACTTAGCGGAATTGGCACGTTTAAACGCAGTAGTGTTTCGTTTAACTCGTCGCGTAACTCGCTTTTTACTTCGTCTTCACCAAACAAGTAGCTAATACATAATAATTGCTCTTGTGTTTGGGTAACAAAAATTGGAAGCTCATCGTTTCCATCAACAATGACTTGTAAAACATCTTGCTCACCTGGATTGGCAATCAAGAAAGACTCAAAGTTAGCACCCTCAGTTTCAAAAGACGCTAATTTTATTGAAAGTTCATTTAATTCCATGTCTCTGCCTTTTTGTCGTTTGACATATTATGTCTGAGTTAAGATTCGCATGGCCGACATATTATGTCAACCATATTTTATTAATTTTTATACAATTCACTTTCTATTTGCCAAGCAGCTCGGTAATAATCATATAAGCGACCAGAGCCTAACCTATTGACTTCAATATCGTTAACTTGTTCAAAATAGTTATTAGGAAATGCAAAACTGGCTAATAAATATTTTTTACTAATCCACCGAGATGGCACTGGCATATCAGTTATATTGCTAATACGTGCACTTGGTGATTGACCCATTTTAGTAGCAATAGTCCACCCCCACTGACCAAACGAAGGGATGTTTTGCTGATATTGCTCTACATAATCAAAACCTGCGGCTTTCACCGTTTTAGCAATACTTAAAAATGCCTTTTTCGCATGATAAGGCGAGGTTGACTGTACCGCCATAGCACCATCAGGTGCCAATAATTGACGCACATGGTTATAAAAATAGTCGCTATACATCTTATTCAGATCGGGATGATTAGGGTCTGGCAGGTCAATTAGGATAGTATCGAACTGCTTTGACTGATCCAGTAGCCTTTCTACTTCTAAAAATGCATCACCCACAATAATATTTGCTCGGGGGTCATGCATCGATTCATTATTGAGTGCCATTAATCGCTGTTTAATATCATCAGGCGGTGTGTATTGATTATCTTTATGACCAAATAAATTGAGTAGCTGTCCATCTAAATCAATTAAAGTCACTTCCTCAACCGGCCACTTTAATACATCACGCATGGCCAATCCGTCACCGCCACCAATAATCAAAATACGGTCATGACGATTAGATGCGAGCATTGCAGGATAAACAAGCATTGAGTGATATATTTGCTCATCAATACTTGAGAACTGCAAACGACCATTTAAGTATAGGTCGGTGATAGGCTGTGGCTGATTTTTACTTAAGCGTTCGGTTAACACCACATGCTGGTATTTCGTTGCTTGGGAATAAATAACTTTATCTTTGTATAGTACGTTACTTAGGTTATCCATCCAGCTACTACCAAACTGCAAAATAAAAGCGAATAGCACCAGCAGTAATATATGGCAAACCAATAGCAACTTAGCAAAGCGTACATAGCTATGGTAACGCCATAAAAAGGCAAGGCCGGCAATAATGTTAAATAGCGCTGTCCAAGCAGCGGCTTGCATTATTGGCATCGCGAGCATAATACTCACCCAAATTGCCGCGCCAATACCGGCGCCAATATAGTCAGCCCCATATATAGTGCCGGCGTTATTTTCTAAGAAGCGCCCATAAACATGCTGGCGAATACGCGCAATCAAAGGTATCTCCATACCAATAAATAGCCCTAATATTAGGCCAAATACATAAGGTAAAAAGCGAGACCATTCTTGTAGCTTTTGAAACACGTAACCATTAAGAATAACGTCAGGGGGAATATTAAAAATACTTGAGAATAAATGAGGGAGTGAATAGCTTACAGCAATAATACTAGCAATGGCTAATATACAGCCCATACCTATGAGCGCAATAATGCTTTCTAGCCAGGCAAATGCGGTAAAGGCATCTTTAAACCAACGCGCTAAAAATGCACCCATCCCCATAGCTACAATCATAGTGCCTATCATGGCGTAAATTGCACTCTCAACTGAGCCTAGTACTCGGCCAGCGTAATGAGAAAGTAAGTATTCATAAATAAGGCCGCATCCTGCGAGTACGGCCATAACAGTGATCAGTAAAATATCATGCCCAAGTAAATTAAATTTACTTGGGGAAGCTTGAGTTGATGACACGTGATTATGCACCCAGTAGTGTGGCCATAGTGATCCCGACAGCAAATGACACAGCTGCGGAAATAGCGGCAACACCCACATTCTTTTGGCGATTCACTTCATCTGAAATATCACATCCAGCAAGAATGATTTTAATCGTCAGTAAGTGCAGTAAAATGAAAGCAACCAAACTAACAACGGCACTTAGCGCCCAGTAAAGTAAACTCGCGTTAATATTATCGGCAGCATAGGGAGCAATACCTGTTGCAGCAGTAATGGCTAATGCACTACCAATTAAAAAGCCGGCATAGCGAACACCTACTGCTAAATTACCATCAACAATGGCTTGTTGTAGGCAATCACCGATTTTATTGGTGCGTTTAAATAACTGCACTCGGTATTGGCTTACTAAAAGCAGTACCACACTACCAATCACAAAAGCGGCAATCACAATAGGAATGCCATGCCAGCCTTCGGTAGCAACCCACAATAGTGCAGAGCGAATAACCACTGCAACACTAACTACATGGCCAAAATCAATAATTGACGCAGTAACGTTACCTTTGACTATTTCGTTATGTAAGCTTACTTTACGCAATGCCACTTTATCTTGAAAAAAGTGACCCAGCTTTATAAGCAAAATTGCTAATGCACCATAGCCAAGCATTAACAGAGCTTCTTTTTGTAACGTAGCAGCAAAAGCACCACTACTTACACCCGTTAATACAATCGCAAGGGCAACTAAGCCAGCGGCAAAGCTTATTCCGAATGCAAAGTTATCTCGCTCGGTAATTTCATCATTAGCATGTAAATTAGACACCCAACCTTTAATATACTTTAGGCTAACAAACAGTAAGATGATAATTGCAAAGTCTACAGACAGTGCTTGCAAAGACCACATAGTTATTCCATTAAATTCATACATATTATTCTAACTCCAACGTTATTCTTTACTTACCACGACTTACGCCGCGCGAGGTTCTGCTACTGCTATTACGAACCGATCCTGAATTATTGCTATAACTACTCGCTCTTGAGTAACTGCTGCGACTTTTAGGCGGCGTATAACTGCTGCGACTCAAACCTGATGCACCTGTTTTTTTACTCGCATAAGGACTAGTAAACTGCTTGCCTTGGCGTTGGTAAGATTGTCGTGTACGTGTTTCTAATGCACTTTGGGTTTTTATTTGTTTAGGGCTTGAGTAACGAGTACGACCATAGTCATTGTAGTAACTATACTTGCGGCGTTTACTCCAACTTCCGTATTCAACTCGGTCAAATACATCACCCAAAATACGGTACATGCCGTACCATTGCCAAAAACTAATACCGCTACTATTCGTTTGCCAATTACCATAGTTAGGATTACCTACCATTTGGTTACCAACCCCTTGGCCTTCAGCTTTTTGGCTTATAGCACCAACTCGTGCCAAAGAGCCATTCGACATATCCGCAAGCATATTAATAGGATCGGTTAAGGCATCAGAAAATAAAGTTGGCTTGGCCGCCTCACGCAATAAATCAATATTGTATAAAGTGTCTTCGTAAGGAGGAATTAAGTAATTACCCTTAATATCATCAAGACGTTGGGTTAAACCACTATAAAGGGCTCCTTGGCGTGTGGCATCAAGGCTAACTACATCAACAACCTTACTGAGTTCAGGCTGCTGTTGTTTAAGGATACGACTGTATTCTTTAAGAATAATCGCATTACGTATACTACCATTATCAAGTGCTTTACCAAGCTGAGTAAGCTCGACATCGGCCTTTTTAATGGACTCTTGAATTGTTTGTTGTAGCTGTTCTTCTTTAGATTGACAACCAATCAGTGCTGTAAACAAACAAAACAGGCTGAGAAGTTTCCAAGCTTTTATATTCGACATTCATGTCACCTGATTTACTAAATTATCCTAGATAGTTTTACACAGGACAGTTATTAAACCAACAATGAAATTGCAACAAGATGATAATTTAGGGACTAGTTTAAAGATGCAATGAGAATAACTAAGATCAGTAAAGAGAGAGTGCTGATGGTAATACTTCAAAACTGAAGGCTTTAGGCTTTAGGCTTTAGGCTTTAGGCTTTAGGCTTAACACTGACTTGGATTTGGAGTAAGTATACTACTTTGCAGCGACAGCGCAGTAGTATGTCGTGGGATTGGGTCTGTTCAATTCTCTTCCTTTAACCTAATACCTTTCAGCTCGAACCTTCTTTTTACTTTATTCCAGACGTAAAAAAGCCCGACTCTTTCGAATCGGGCTTTCTTGTATTTGGAGCCTGGTAATGTCCTACTTTCACATAA
>NZ_JALNTM010000026.1:46972-86127 GCF_023161845.1 Pseudoalteromonas sp. 2CM39R | reverse complement strand
CGAGCGGCCAAAGGGATCAGACTGTAAATCTGACGGCTCAGCCTTCGCTGGTTCGAATCCAGCTCCCTCCACCACTTCTCTTTACTACCTCGTTTTATGTTCTAATTATTCAAAAACCCATTGTAAACTCATGCCATGCTTATTTAACCAAGCAATTGCTTTTTTGTGTTCTGAATAAAATAACCCTACACGATGCCAAAATTGTGCACTGTGATTTAAATACTTTAAATGCGCTAACTCATGCACAATCACGTAGTCAATTATCCATGTAGGTGCGCTTGCCAAGTGCAAGTTGAAGGTCAGTTCACGCCTGCGGTTACAACTGCCCCAGCGACGCTTATACAATTGAATACGAATATTACTCGGTAGCTTTTCACCCATCAGCTGACAATAGTCGTTAACTCGCATTTCAATATAACTTTCTAACTTCTCATGCAAAAACTGCTCTAGCAAACCTTGATACATTTGCGTTCGATACTTCACACGTGAAGAAATACTCAGTAACAGTGTTTGGCTTTCATTGTGCTGCTGCCATTGAGTGCGTGCTGCATTTTCAAATTGCACATTTACAGCTTCATTAAATAGTTTAATGCTATGGGTTTTGAGTGGAAACTGTCGTGTATCGGCTTGAATTTGTTGCTTATGTAACTGAGCATCAATCCAGCCCTGTTTACTCAACAGCCATTCATTAATTTGTGTTTTCGTTACAAAATGAGGCGCATACACCGTAAGTTCTCGTTGTGCGACTTTAATAGCCACAGTTTTACGCCGACGGCTTCTTCTTAACGTATAATCTAACAATCTAAAGTGCCTATAAGTTATTATAAAATAAAACTTTCTCTATTAGCTTAATAAGTTAATTCGTAGGAGAAAAAACCAGTTAGTAGGCATCGTTTTAATATTGCTCGATACTGAATAGGCTAAACGATGGATCATAAATCTACCCTTGGCTATTTTAACTGTTGAAGTTTTAATAAACAAAGCCGCTAGCTCTCGAGTTGCACTTTTATGACATTGTAATCATGAGAAGTGATTTCATGGCTATTACCACTATTGTCTTTAAAATACATTGAAAATGTCACGCCATGATCAGCCAATATGGTTTTCACTTAATGCTGCTTAAGATGCTTAAGCCAAATAACAAATTGCTCCCCTGTAGCAGCAAAAGCGATTCCTTTACTACGCCCATCGCCTTCAAATAAAGCCAATCGTGTAGTGGCGTTTTCATCTTCGAGTGTTAAAGGACCTTTTCCCTCTTCATTCCAAAAGGCTAACTCCTCTACTACGGTAAAACCAAGCACCTTTTCATACCACTCAATAGCTTGGTTGAGGCTTTGAACATTTAAATGACAATGATCAATTCCCGAAAGTTTAGGTGTCATCGCGTTGTTCACCAATTTCAGATTTAAGCTGAGCTAAAAAGTCGTGCATATATGCAGTTCGTCTTTGTGCTTCGGCTTTTGCAGAAGGAGTATTCATACTCTGGGCAATATGCAGTAATTTAATAAAAAAATGATCTAGGGTGTACTTTTTATCGTCTGCTTCTCGGTTTAAACAAAATGGATCATCGGGGTTGTATAATAATCTACTAATAGAGCCGCCTACTTTCATACAACGGCTTACGCCAATAGCACCCAAGGCATCCATTCTGTCAGCATCTTGTACAATCTGTGCTTCAACCGTTTTAATAGCAATATTGGCGCTAAAACTATGTGCGGCAATGGCATGGTGAATATCATCAAATAGCGCGTCATCATAGCCAATAGACGCTAAAAAGTTAATCGCTTTATCCGCGGCCATTGTTGATGCCCTTGCTCTATCTGGATGATTTTTAGCCACTGCGACACAATCATGCAACCAAGCTGCAGGCAATACAATCGCCATATCAGCCTGCTCTGCTATACATAGCTGCACAGCAACACGCACTACCCGTTCAATATGGGTAATATCATGGGCAACATCCGCATGTACTAAGGATGTAATAAAGTCTCTGCATTGCTGATTAAGTTGCTGTAATGAGGGGCTAAGAGCTGAATTGTCCACCGAATTTCCAAAAATCTATTTAAACGAGTTAATAATGGCTACTTTACCGCGATTTATAAGCCCCTTGCAAAACATTCATTGTATGTTGCGCGAGCCTTGACTAAAATACAGCGCTTATTTATTACTACAGAGAAGCCTTATGTCATCTGCCGTTTACCTGCAAGCTGGTCGCGATAAATCATTAAAAAGAAAACACCCTTGGTTATTTTCTAAAGCCATCAAAAAAATTAAAGGTAAACCTGGATTAGGTGACACGGTAACCATACACGACAGTGAGGGTAAATTTTTAGCCACCGCAGCTTACAGTCCTCATTCACAAATACGTGCTCGTGTTTGGAGCTTTGACGAAAAAGAAGTGATTGATCAACATTTCTTTGAGCGTCGTCTTCGCCGTGCTTTAGAAGCTCGCAGCCATGCAATTGAAGAAGGTGGACTTACCGGCTTTAGGTTATGTGCAGCAGAATCAGACTACTTACCCGGTATTACCATAGATAAGTTTGATAATGTAATTGTGTGTCAATTACTAAGCGCAGGCGCAGAACGTCATAAAGGTGAGATTGTTGGTGCTTTAATGGCTATTTTCCCAGGCTCTACTATTTATGAGCGCTCAGATGTAGATGTTCGAACCAAAGAAGGGCTAGAGCCTATTAAGGGCGTACTTTGGGGGAGTGAACCCACTGCACCTGTTATAATTGAAGAAAATGGTTTAAAAATTGAAGTTGATATTCTAGAAGGCCATAAAACTGGTTTTTATTTAGATCAACGAGATAGCCGTGCTGCACTGGAGCGTTTTTCAAAAGACAAAACCGTATTAAATTGCTTTAGTTATACAGGAACGTTTTCTCTTTATGCCCTGCGCGGTGGCTGTAAACATGTAACCAATGTTGATGTTTCACAACCAGCACTTGATACAGCAAAGCGCAATGTTGAGCATAACAACCTTGATTTAAATAAAGTCGACTTTGTAAAACAAGATGTCTTTAAATTATTACGTCAATACCGTGAAGACGGGGTGATGTTTGATACGATCGTTATGGACCCGCCTAAATTTGCCGATAACAAGGCGCAGTTAACTGGGGCGTGTCGCGGTTACAAGGACATCAATATGATTGCGATGCAAATATTAAAGCCCGGCGGCACTTTGCTAACATTCTCATGCTCTGGTTTAATGGAACAAAACTTGTTTCAAAAAGTAGTCGCAGATGCAGCCCTTGATGCAGGTAAGGATTTACTGATCATGGAGCGCTTAAATCAAGCAGCTGACCACCCTATTGCAGGCAGCTATCCTGAAGGTTTTTACCTTAAAGGGCTTATTTGTAAGGTTTACTAAAAACTAATTAAGTAGTTAGTTAAACTCTACAATTTCAAGCCCTGCGGTTATCGTGCCATCCTCTTCGGTGCTGGCACGTATTACCTTAACGGTGGCTTTTAACGGTGCAATGCTCGGATGTGTTGATGCAATATCAACCGATAAAATTGAGTTAAGCTCTAACAAATCATCGAGTTGTAATGAAAGACCCGTTGCACTTAAATCAAGGCAGGTGCCAGTGTAACTGAGCCCAGCAACAGGCTCTATTGAGGTTAACTTCGCTGGCGTGTTAACCTGCATACGTCTATAGTTTCGCTTATCTTCGGTAAACATAATTCCCTCTACACAATATTATTAATTTTTTCTCGTAGTACGGCGATAGAAAAAGGTTTTACAACGTAAGCATCACACCCTGCGTCAAAGCCAGCTTGTTGTTCAAGCTCCGACTCAAGTCCAGATATCATGACCACCGGAATGTTTTTTGTCTCTGGCGTGTGTTTAAGTATGCGACACGTATCATAACCGTCGAGTCCTGGCATACACACATCAAGCAAAATAATATCGGGCGGATTTGCAATCGCAGATGCTAAACAACTTTTACCTGAGTCAGCATAGCTCAAATCAAATGTTGATGCTAACCCTGCTTTGAGTATTTCAAAATTGAAATACTCATCATCAACCACTAACAACTGTCGCGCTTTGTGTTTTAGTAATGAGGACATAGGTATGTCATTTCCTTCTCAAGTTAGTCCCTCTGTTAACTTACTTAGCTTAATAGAGAATAAAGAGATTATTCAATTTCTTTTATCGCATTTAACACACGTTTTGCTGAAATTGGATAAGGCGTACCTAAGGTTTGTGCAAATAAGGATACGCGTAATTCTTGCTGCATCCAAAAAATAGCCTCAACATCAGTAGGCAATGGCATTCCTTTAGGTGTTTTATTTGTCAGTTTTTTATATTCTTGCGCTACTTTTTCAAGCTCTAACACACATAATCTATCACGATTTGGGTCAACAGGTAGTTTTTCTAGGCGTTTTTGAATCGCTTTTAAATAACGAATTAAATCGCCTAGTTTATCTGCCCCATGTTGACTGACAAAGCCTTTAAAAATAAGCGACTCTAGCTGAGACTTAATATCCCCATGAGCGGTGATCATAGTTAAATCTACACGCCCTTTCATTTTTTTATGCAGTGCATGCGCAATACTCAGCACTTGCTCAACCTGTGTAGCAATGGCCACAACGGTATCGCCTAACTCGCCGCGAATATGCTCTTTAACCGTTTCAAATGCCTCACTTGTACGAATGTCACCATATTTAACTAATAGGCTATCAACGCCTGATGCAATGCAGTCATCAATTAAATCGGCAATTTTACCAAAAGGATTAAAGTACAATCCTAATTTAGCTTTGTTTGGTAGGTTTTGCTGCAGGTATTTAATTGGTGATGGCACGTTTAAAAGTACTAAACGACGTAAACCTTGCTGGTGCGCTAATTGCGCTTTTATTTCGTTATCGAATAGCTCTACTGCGGCCGTTGATTTTTTATCCACTAACGCTGGGTAGGCTTTAATTTCGTATTGACCTTGCTTTTTCACATACGATGTTGGTAACTCACCAAAATCCCACTGGATTAAATCGGTTTTTTCTATGCCTTTGTCGGCCACTTTAGATAAGGTGTCTGTCACTTTGCCTTGAAGCTGCGCTTTAAGCTTAGCTAAATCGAGCCCACGGGCAAGAAGTTGGTCGTTTTCATCACGTACTTCAAACTGCAATCTTAAATGAGGAGCAAGGGCTGTTAAATCCCACGCCTCAGGGTCGACTCGCACGCCAGTCATGCGCAATAGCCGATTACTTAGTGAGTCGATTAACGAGCCTTGTAGAGGCTCTATGGCCGCTAACACCGCATCGGCATAATTAGGCGCAGGGACAAAGTTACGGCGAAGTGACTTTGGCAATGACTTAATTAACCCACAAATTAGCTCATGACGAAATGCCGGTATATGCCAATCAAAACCACTTTCTTGAACTTGGTTTAATAGCGCAACCGGTATCTGCACGGCAACACCATCAACTGCTTGGCCTGGATCAAAATGATAAGTAAGCGGCAGCATTAAGTTATCTTGTTGCCATGTATCTGGATAGTCAAATTCGGTAATGCTACTTGCACCATGCTGCATGAGCTCTTCTCGCGTCATGTGCAGGTAGTGTTTGTCTTGCTGTTTTTGTGTTTTATACCACTTAATAAACGCAGCACGATTATTAATATCGTTCGGTATTTTTTTCTCGTAAAACTCAAATAAGGTTTGTTCATCAACTAAAATATCGCGCCTACGAGATTTGTTCTCGAGCACTTGAATATCTTCAATTAATTCGCGGTTATATTGTAAAAATCCTTCATTGAGTCCCAGCTCTTGTTCAACCAGCGCTGTGCGAATAAATAACTCTCGGCTTACTTTAGGGTCAATATTGCTGTACACACAGCGGCGTTTATTAACAATTAATAAGCCATACAGTGTTTGTTGTTCAAAGGCGATGACCGCACCGGGCTTTTTCTCCCAGTGGGGTTCTGTGTAGCTGCGTTTTACTAAATGCTGAGCGAACGGTTCTACCCAGTTCACATCAATTTTGGCATTAATACGAGCATAGAGTTTACTGGTTTCCACCAACTCAGCCGACATCATCCATTTTGGACTCTTTTTAAATAAGCCTGAGCCTGGGAAAATATGAAATTGGCTATTACGCGCACCTTTATATAGCTGCTTTTCGTCTTTAAAACCGATGTGACTGAGCATGCCACTTAAAAGTGCTTTGTGAATAAGCTCACTGTCTGCAACATTTGTGGTGGCTTTCATTTTCATTTCATTGCACACAGTGCTGATTTGATAAACGATATCTTGCCATTCACGAATACGCATATAGGCTAAAAAGTCTTTTTGACATAACTTTCTAAACTGGCTGTTAGTCAGCTCACTTTGCTGCTCTTCTAAATAATTCCACAGGTTTAAAAAGGCAATAAAGTCAGAGTCTGGATCGTCAAAGCGACCATGTTTTTCATTTGCGGCTTGGCGTTTTTCTTGTGGTCGCTCGCGGGGGTCTTGAATTGAAAGCGCGGCAACAATAACTATCACCTCACGCAATGCACCCAGTTTATGTGCAGTTAGCACCATTTTTGCTAAACGCGGGTCAACCGGCAAACGACTTAGCTCTCGCCCAGATTGTGTTAGGCTGGTTTTTTGATGACGCTTAGCCGCTTTTACTGCTTGTAACTCTTCAAGCAATGTTAAACCATCATTAATATTTCGGCTATCTGGAGCTTGCACAAAAGGAAATTGCGCCATATCACCCAGCCCAAGGGCTAACATTTGCAAAATAACTGATGCTAAATTAGTACGTAATATTTCAGGGTCAGTAAATTCAGGACGCGATAAAAAGTCATCTTCTGAATATAAACGAATACAAATACCCGCTTCAACACGTCCACAGCGCCCCATTCGCTGATTAGCACTGGCTTGCGAAATAGGCTCTATAGGTAAACGTTGCACTTTTGTGCGATAACTATAACGACTAATTCGCGCAGTCCCTGGGTCAATAACATAACGAATACCAGGTACTGTTAGCGATGTTTCAGCGACGTTGGTAGAGAGTATAATATGGCGGCGCGAATGCGGCGCAAAAATACGGTTTTGCTCAGCATTCGATAGCCTTGAATACAAAGGTAATACATCTGTGTGTTTTAAATTACGCTTGCTTAGTGCATCGGCGGTATCGCGTATTTCTCGCTCACCATTTAAAAAAATCAGTATATCGCCAGGACCTTCGGCGCAAAGTTCATCTACCGCATCAAAAATCCCCTGAAGTTGGTCGCCTTCGGCTTCCATATCTTCTTTTTGAATATCACTAATTGGGTTATAGCGTACATCAACTGGAAACGTTCTTCCTGATACTTCAATAATAGGTGCATCATCAAAATGCTTAGAAAAGCGCTCAGGATCGATAGTTGCTGAGGTGATAATAACTTTTAAATCGGGGCGTTTTGGGAGTAAATTTTTAAGATAACCTAAAATAAAATCAATGTTTAGGCTACGTTCATGCGCTTCATCAATAATAATGGTGTCGTATTGATTTAAAAACCGGTCTTGTTGTATTTCAGCTAATAAAATACCGTCGGTCATCAGTTTAATGTAACTGTTATTAGATACCTGATCGCTAAAACGAATTTTAAAACCGACTTGCTGACCAAGCTCACATTGCATTTCTTCTGCAATACGGTTGGCAACGCTGCGTGCTGCTAGACGCCTTGGTTGCGTATGGCCAATATAGCCCTCAACGCCTCGGCCTAGCTCTAAACACATCTTAGGTATTTGTGTGGTTTTACCTGAGCCGGTTTCACCTGCAATGATCACCACTTGATTATTAGCAATGGCCTCTTTAACGGTGTCTTTTTTTTGACTGACCGGTAATTGCTCAGGGTAAGTAACTTTAGGTAGCCCAGCTAAACGCTGCTCTCTGAGTGCTTGACTGCGACTAATATCAGTCGCAATTTTTTCAAGCGCACTGGTAAGTTTTGCCTCGTCGGTGATTTTTTTAACGCCGTGAAGACGCTTTTTAAAACTGAATTGATCTTTTTTTAAGCACGTTTTTAGCTCGCCAAACAACTGACCTAGGTTTACCACCTGCATACCTTATAAAAATTAGTCAAAGAGCCCCGATTGTAGCAAATTAAATGGCTGGGGTTAATCCTGTAAAGAATATAACAATCAGCGGATTATTATATAAACCACCAGCCAATGACTAATTGCGTTTATTCGTCGCTAAAAATACCTACATAAGTTGCTTGCGTATTGGACTTACTCGCACGATACATGCCAGTAGTATTAAACGGCAGACTAATATTGCCTTTTGTATCAATAATAATAACACCGCCGGTGCCCCCTATCGGTTTAAGCACCTCGTTTATTACTTCATTACCTGCTTGGTCTATGGTTTTACCTTGGTACTTTACTCGCGCACAAATATCACTTGCCACATTATAACGAATAAAATATTCGCCGTGCCCAGTTGCCGAAACCGCACATGAGGCATTTTCAGCAAAAGTACCTGCGCCAATAACCGGTGCATCGCCAATACGACCAAAACGTTTTGCGGTCATTCCGCCAGTTGACGTGCCCGCTGCTAAATTCCCTTGTTTATCCAGTGCCACCGCTCCGACCGTGCCCACTTTATAATTTACTGGTAACGCTTTATGCGCTGCCTGATAATCTTTACTGGTATTTTTGCTCGCCTCGAGTTTCTTTTTGGCTTTTAATAAAGCCTCATAACGATGCTCAGTATCAAATATATTGTTCTCTACTAGGCTAATGCCTTGCTCTTTGGCAAACTCTTCTGCACCTTGACCACTTAACATCACATGCACTGATTTTTCCATTACTAACCGGGCAAGTTTAATTGGACTTTCGATATGTTTAATACCTGACACAGCGCCTGCTTGACGATTGCGACCATCCATTATAGAGGCATCTAATTCGTGACTACCATCATAGGTATATACCGCACCACGCCCAGCATTAAAATAAGGCGATTGTTCAAGTACTTCAATGGCAGTAGTCACTGCATCAAGGCTTTCTCCGCCTTGTTCAAGTACCTTATATCCGGCCTCAACAGCTTCTGTTAATTTATTGCGATAAGCTTGCTCTTGATCTGCCGTAAATTTACTTTTTTCAATCGTGCCTGCACCGCCATGAATCGCAATGGCAAACGGCGTATTTGTGTTTTCACTCAATGCCTGCGTGCTCAACCCCATTAAACTTGTTGCAATGAGCCCTAATAATAGTGATTTTTTCATTGTGTGTTCTTTTATAAATACAGGATTAAAACCAATGTGAATGGTTATGAAGCGTTTTTCAAGTGAACTGAGTTTAATGGCACAAAAAAAGCGCCCTAAGGCGCTTTTTTAATTTCGTTTAAAGTTACGCTTGTTGCGCTTTTAAACGTGCTAAACGTGCTACTTGGTGTGTAGACGTTAAGAAAGAATAGATTGGTGCTAAATAACCGCGCTTACGAAGCTCAAGGAAGTCTGCATCGCTTAGCTCATTTAGTTTCTTCTCATCTATAAGGTAAATACCGTTGATGTCTTTTTTCTCACCTTTAATATCAACTGTTAGCGTTTGTGCTACCAGTAGTTCTTTATCAGCAAGGAATTTAGTGAACGCATCGGTTACTTGAGAAAACTCAATGAACGATACTAACGCTTCTTTACGACGCTTAAGGTAATCAGTTTCTTCACCGTTTTCGAATAATGCATTACCCTCTTCTTCACCAACTAATGAGCTCGCTTCGTCAATTACGATACCAAATTGATCTTGCTCTGGGTGCTTTACTAAACCTAGTGGGTAACGCGTTGTTGCCATAGGTGCAAATGATGCTGTCCATTTGTCGCCATCAATAAATAAATTTTCACCTGGCTCTAGGCCAAACATTGCAACCGCTTGAAAAGTACCTGTTTCGTTATTTTTAACAAAAGACATTGGGAATTCATTGGCGATACGCGCAAACTCATGTGCAACTACTGGCACTAAGTGTTGAGTTTTCATAAATTCGATGTTGATGCCATTTTTAATTTTAGTGTTGGCATGTTTTTCGTTGTGTAAAGGCTGTACTTGTTGCTCCGCCATGTTACTGCTCCGTTATTTATTAATTTGATTTTTTTCTGTTAGTGGCCTAAGGCTAAAGGTTTTGGTGACAAAAAGGAAGTGAAAATTTTGTGTCATTTTGTACGTTATTAATTAACAAAAACATTATCGCTGATTATTTCAACAAATAACTAGTAAACATTACCAAAGGTGAAATTCGCACGCTTAGATAGCTCAAAAAGCGTTCTTTGACAACGCTGTCTTCGGTGGTATATTGATTTTGTGCCTAAATAAAAAATTCACACTTAGATAATTTCAGCAAAAATAGACACTAAAATAATGAAAAATTTAACTGTAAACCCAAACTTAAAAATTGAAAAACTGATGATCCCTGGCACCAAGCTATCAGCCTTCGTTGTTGATGATTTTCTTTTAGATACCAGTAGTGTAATGAATTTTGCTCACAACATAGCCTACTTTAACCCTATGTTTTCAGACAACTCTTTCTACCCTGGTATTCGCGACAATATGCCGCAACCTTATTTAAGGGTTTTACATGCATTTTTTCAAAATGAAATACTGCCTAAAATAGACAATAAAAATTATCAAGAGTCTATTCTTCATAAAAGTTTACTTTCATTAGTTTCATGCAAACCTGCGAATTTAATTGTTGACCAAAAAGTACCGCATATTGATTCATGTGATGAAAGAGATTACGCATTTGTACATTACTTATCGCCAGAGGAGCTTGGTGGAACAAGTATTTATAAGTATATACCTAAAAACGTTATTGAATTTAAACAAGAACATAAGCCACTACTTACAGATATAGTTAATGAGGTTAAAAAAGCCCCTGATGAACATCAAGGCTATTTATCTGGCAGCACCAGTTTATTTGAGCAGGTCTTTAAAGTTGATGCTAAATTTAACCGCCTTGTTATTTACCAAGGCAACTTATTGCACAGTGCAAATATTTATTCTGAACAAAGCTGCCTAGCCGATGCTAAAAAAGGCCGTCTTTCGATAGCCTCTTTTGCAAGTGTGAGATGAGCTGTTTGAATATACCGCTTACGCATTTCGCAAAATATTAGATTGTCTGCAGGCCATATTGTTTAATTTTATCTAAAAGCGCTCTGTGATTGGGTAGCTTATTAAGTAAGTATTTATCAATCTCAGCTCGTTGTTGTAAACGCACTAGACAATGTTCATGCTCTGCTTTTGAACAAGGCGATGCCTTAGTGTTGTAATTCATTCCATAGAGTACAAATAAAAAGTTCTCTAAGTAAAATACTTCAAACTGGCTGAAAAAGTCATCTCTAACTGGAATGAACTCTTCCCACAAACTAAGCTTTTCTTTTAATGACTCAGAGGTAGTGTCATCATTTTTATTGGCTACCCAAAAAGCTGAATCTGTTCTATCTGAAATACAATAATGTAATTTAATAAAATCAATAGCACGCTCCCATGCATACCCCATAGCGTGATTAAAACGCGTTTCTAACTGTTCAAGCTGCTTTGTTGATGATGGAAAACGTAGGGTTAAAAACTTCGCTGAAAAGTCGGTTAATAAAATGGAGGTTGCCTCTAATGGCTCTAAAAACCCTTGCGCTAAGCCAAGTGCGACACAGTTTTTATGCCAAAACTTTTCACGATAACCTACTCTCATGGGGATTTTTCGATAGCTAAGGTCTTGCTTACTTGCCCCTAGATAACGGTCCAGTTTTTCATGTGCTTGTTCGTCGGTCATGTGGTTATTCGAATAAACAAAACCCACTCCCCGCCTATTTGTAAGCGCAATGTCCCATATCCAGCCAGCTTGATGGGCGGTAGCAAGCGTATAAGGTGGAATATCCTCGTCTTCTTTTGTAGGCACTTGCACAACTAAGGCGCTATTAATAAGTAAAGTGTCAGACACATCAACGAAAGGGACTTTTAAAGCTTTATCTATGAGTAAAGATTCAAAACCCGAACAATCAATATAAAAGTCAAATTCAAGTTCACCTTCGCTGTCAGTCACTAACGCTGCTATTGTGCCATCATTAGCAAGCTTTACTTGAGTTACATTGGTATGTACGTGAGACACCGAAAACTTATCTTTTGCATTACACGAGAGCAGTTGCGCAAATTTCCCTGCATTGAAATGGTACGCATAAGCTAACTCGCCCTCATATTGGGCATTAGTGATACTTTTGGGGGCTAAACCAGCCTCACAAATAGCGTGCTGAGAAGATAAATACTGCGCATGACTTTTTGATTTTTGCTTATCATTTAACCAATGTTGAGTTAAATGTTTAGTATCGTAGGGGTTTGGCACATCAAACAAGTGATGAAAAAAGTTACCTTCCCCATGCTTTTTCTTGTCCATCCAGTTAACAAATTTTATCGACTGCTTAAACGTCGCATCACATTGGCGAATAAATTCATCTTCACGAATACCAAAAGCTTTTAGCGTGTTTCTTATGTCGGGTACTGTGCCTTCGCCTACTCCAATTGGCGGTATATCGGGTGACTCAATTAAAGTCACTGAAACACCTTTGCGCTTCAGCAGCTCTTTGCCAATGTGGTTTGCAGCTAACCAACCAGCTGTTCCACCACCTAAAATTGCCACTTTTTTTATATTCATAAATCACCAATGATGTTTAATCTCGTAAAAAAGCCCAGCAATGCTGGGCCTAGATTACTTTTATTAACTCAGCATATTAGAAACGCATTGTTACACCAAGTTTATAACGTGCTTCACCTTCAAAGCTCCACACTGGGAAGTCATTGAGTAGATCAGGGTTTGGTAATGATGTTGATGCATCATTATTACCAAGCTGAATACTGTCTTCCTCTGTTAAGTTAATACCTTCGAAAGTAACATCTAAGTAGTCAGTTACAGAGTACGTTGCACTGAAATCTAGCTGTCCGTAGGCTTGATGCTCACGGTTACCATACCAACCTGGTGCTTCACGAATAATAAACTCTGAACGCCAGTTATATGCTAAACGTGCAGAAAAATCATCATTTTCATAAAAACCAACTACGTTGTAGCTATTTTTCGATGAATCAGAAAATACACCAACACGGTCCGGGTAGTTATCTGCTGGAGCCTCAGCATCTGAATAGGTATAGTTAAATGAATAACCAAAGCCGTTATCAAACGAATCTTGAATTTGGAACTCAATACCTTCAATTGAACCACCTGTACCATTGGTAGAAGAGCTCACTGTCCAACAGTCATATTGCTGCGCGCCACATGGTGGTTCGCCTGCATCTGGGTTGGTTGTATAAACTGGGATATCAATACCAATTTGTTGATTCGTTTGTTGTTGTGTAGAGATAAACGAACTTACTTCTTTAGTAAAGTAAGTGACGCTTAACATTGCATCGTCATCAAAATACCATTCAACACCGATATCAGCTTGGAATGCTTTAAACGGGCTTAAACCAACGTTACCAGTATTTAAAACTTCATTTAAAGGGCGATTATCTGTATAGCCAGCTAGATTACGCGTTGCAAATAAGTCAGCGTAATTAGGACGAGAAATAACTTGTGCTGCCGAGGTACGTAAAATGACGTTATCAGCTAAGTCCATAACGACGTTTAAGCTTGGTAAGAACTCACTGTAATCTGCTTTATCTGTAGATAAGGTAGAATCGTAAACACCTTCATCGCTTAAGTCATAGTAATCTGAAGAAATATCAGTTGAGATGTAACGCACACCTAAATTACCGCGAATACCACCTGCGTCAAAATCAGCCATCGCATAGATTGCTAAATTTTCTTCTTCAATGGTGCCATAAGCTTGTGGGCGTGCAGTATAACCTTCAGTCATTGCTAATGAATCAGCAATCATTAAATCCATATCAGGTTCAGGTATAACAAAGCCACCGCCCGCAGTCACTGTACCAGGGTAGTATGCAGATGCATTTCGCACAGGCACTAAATCTGGGTTTACAATAGCAGCATTACCATCTTGAACAACTTTATGATCGGCATATCTTAAACCAGTTTTAATAGCAGTAACCACACCAAGATCAAGTGGAATTTCGAAATCTAAGTTTAAGTAGCTTTCTTCATCTGAATCAGGGTTATATTCAGGCGCCCATGTTTGCGGACTGATGGTATCAGGTAAAATGCTCGCATCGTAAGATTGGTTTGCTAAATTAAATTTAGTCACATCACCAGTCATATCCATAGAGCCATTTAGATCACTATTGTTATTAGTAAACATACCATAGTTTGCAGTTGTTACGTCACTGTCAGCACTGGTTTTACCTACGCGACCTTTAAATGTGAATGACTCTGCATCATATTGCCAGTCAAAATCAACCGTATCAGACTTCATGCTTGCTTTACGCGCCCATGTTTGGAAAAAAGCAGTGCCATTTCCGTCAATTGTGCGAGAGACACAATTACCTGAAGCATTAGTTTGCTCACATGAGCCGTCGCCTGGGAAGATAATTATTTGCGAGTTAGCATTATTTGCATCTAGCTCTAAGCTGGTGTAAGTCAGGCCTAATACAAGCGAATCTGATGGCTGATATTGCATGGCAACATTATAAGCTGTACGTTCGCGTGCTTGTTGGAATGTTGTTGGTGCCATACCGCCACTCCAACCACCTGATGATTCAATACCGTTACGTTGGTAATCTACTTCTGATAAAGAACCCGCCGCTAAGATACCAAATGTTTCATTATTATTTTTCCAGCTGTATAAGCCAGAAAGTTCAGGATCTGTCTCTTCAGAAACTGTACCATAATCAGCTTTTACACTTGCAAATAAAGTGTTTGCATCTAAATCTAGAGGTTTACGTGTTTTAACAATAACGGTACCACCAATACCACCTTCAACTAGATTAGCCTGTGACGACTTATAAACTTCTAAGCCGCCGACTAATTCTGAAGGTAATAATGAGTAGTTAAAACTGCGGTCTACGGCTTGTTGGTCAAACCAACTTGTTGACGCAACTGTATGACCATCAAGCAATGTACGTGTAAGTTGTGCTGAAGCACCACGTATCGATACTTGCTGACCCTGTCCAAATTGACGAGATACACTTACACCAGAAATACGACCAAGAGATTCACCTACATCGCCATCAGGAAACTTGCCAACATCTTCCGCTGTTACAACATCAACAACAGCATTAGAAAAACGTTTTCCGTTTAAGTTTTCTTTATTTGAAGCGCGTATACCGCGTACTTCAATGACTTCAACATCATCTTGAACTTTAACTTCATCGGCTGCGAATGCAGCACCAGTAAAGCCAGCTCCCACAACTAAGCCGATATTTACTGCTAATAAGCTTTTTTTAAAATTTTTAGCTAACACAGGATTCCCCTCGAATCATTTTATTGGTTTTTGTTTATCATTTTGCCTAACCGCCATGACAGCGCTGTCATAGTAGTAACAAACCATACATGCTAAATTACATTTTTGCTACATTTTTCCGCGCTTTTTGTATGAATTTTAACTAATATATAATTAAACCATTGATTTTATGGTGATTTATTATTTTATAAAAAAGTAGAGTTCGTCCGATGCTTACTCTTCATACCAAGCATGTAAATAATGGCATTTTTTATACTTAATGTATTTAGAGTAGTCGACTTTGCGGATAGCTGAAGCGATTAACATGCTATATTACTCAATTGTACCTGAAGATTAACTAATTGTTTTAATTTACAAATAAAGCTTTAGTTAATGAGTTTTGGGAGGTGTAATAGGATTTAAAAGGTACTTAGCTTAAGGGAAATATTTAAACTTCAAATGTTTACAGCACTTTGTTATTAATTGATTAATGACAAAAACATGCCGCAATAAAAAAGGCCAGTAGCAAAAGCAACTGACCTTTCATTAAACCATCAATACAACATGGTTTTAAAGCACCTAGTTTAGACTAAATTAAGGTGCCCAATACACTTCAATGTTGATCTCAGGGTGATTTAGAACTGCACGTAACGGCATATCATTAACATCACCACCCGCTAAAGCTTGCTTATACACAGCCAGCTTTTCATCGCCACTAATAAGTAATTTAACTACTTTAGACTGTGAAATTGCATTTAGCGTTAAGCTCATTCGTTCGGTAATACTACCCGTTACATTACTCTCAATTGCGTTAATGGCACACACAAGTTGGTTTGAATCTAAGCCATTTTCCAGCCCTTGAGCATGTGGAAATAACGAAGCAGTATGTCCATCTGGACCCATACCTAAAATAGTGACATCAAACGGGCGTTTTAATGCTTGAAACTGCACCTCACATTCATCAACACCTTGCTCTGCAGTGGCTGCTGCATTTTTCATACTAATAAAATTAGCCGCTGCCCCATGGTTTTGTAGCAAAGTACGCTTAATGAATGCTTCATTACTTTTTTCGTGACTTACCTCAACCCAGCGTTCGTCAACCATAGCAACATCAACATGAGCCCAGTTTAAATCAAGGGTAGATAAATGTTTATAAGCCGGCTCAGGTGAAGACCCCCCTGAAACCATTAATACTGCACGGCCATCAGCCTCAATACCATCACGTAATGCTTGTTCTAATGACTGAGATAATTCCTCAGTTAAAGCGGCTTTATCGTCAAAAAATTTCTCTACTATCGTTGCCATTATTTATGCCTTATCACCGGTGTTAAACCAAACATGATTATTCTCTGCTAATAATTCATCGGCGTCTTCAGGCCCCCAACTACCCGCTCGGTACAATGAAGGTTTACCCTTTTCTTGCCAACGTTCAATTATTGGATCAATCCACTTCCACGCTTGACGAACTTCGTCGCGGTGAATGAATAATGAAGGATTATTAGCCGCTGCATCAAGCATTAAACGCTTGTAAGCATCTGAATGGAAACCATTACTATACGCTTGTGACAATTCAATATTCATCGTTACAGGTTCAAGTTGCATATCTAAGTTATCAAGACGCTTTGACATCAGCGTTAATTGAATACTCTCTTGAGGCTGTAAACGAATAACCAAACGATTTGGTTCAATATTGCCTACGCTGTCTTCATACACGTTATGCGATACTTTTTTATATTCAACCACAATTTCAGCGCAGCGCTTCGCCATTCGTTTACCGGTGCGCAGATAAAAAGGCACGCCTGCCCAGCGCCAGTTATCAATATGCGCACGAATAGCCACGAAAGTTTCGGTTTTACTCGCTCCCTCGTTTAGCTCTTCAAGGTAACCTGGAACTATTTTACCGTTTAAATCACCGGGTACGTACTGACCACGAATAATATGATTATCTACATCCGTACCTTCAAGTGGACGTAAAGCTTCTAATACTTTTAATTTTTCGTTACGGATGCTGTTAGCATTTAACTTATGTGGTGACTCCATAGCCACTAGACAAAGTAGTTGTAACAAGTGGTTTTGCACCATGTCACGTAAAGCACCGGCTTTGTCATAAAAACCTGCACGGCTTTCAAGTCCTACTGTTTCTGACAAGCTAATTTGAATATTATCAATCGATTTAGCATCCCACATGTTCTCAAATAATGAATTTGAAAAACGCAGTGCCATTAAGTTTTGCACCGTTTCTTTACCTAAATAGTGGTCAATACGGAAAATTTGTTCTTCGTTAAAGTACTGTGCAATTTTCGCATTAATTACTTCTGCTGACTCACCGCAGTAACCAATTGGTTTTTCTACTACAACACGCGAGTTCGCAGTAATTAGTTTTTTCGTTGATAATATTTCACAACAGGTGCCATAAACAGCAGGTGGGAGAGATAAGTAAAATACTCGTGATTTATCGTTGTCATCTTCATCTAGAATTTTTTTCAGTACATCCCAGTTATCATCCGCTTCGGTGACATTGCTCACTACGGGTACTAAAAAGTCTGAGAACGATTTCCAATCTTTTGCGTTATATTCGCCTTCGCTTAAAAATTCTTGTAACGCTTTGTGTGCAGTATCGATGTATTCATCGCATTTACTTTGTTCGCGCACGGTAGGCAAAATACGTGAGCCTTGCGGTAAGTTACCTTCTTGATATGCTCGATACATTGCAGGAAGTAATTTGCGTAACGCAAGATCACCACCGCCCCCAAAAATTATAATATCAAAAGGATTAAGCATAGTTACTCTCTACGTTTATGCTACCTGCCACTACCGTATTGGTAATCAGTTATAGCGGTTTATTATCTGGATAATGTAGGCCTCAGCACAAAGCCTACTAATTGTTGTTCGTTATATGCGCCATAAAAAATGGGTCTAGGGACACTGTAATTCCTCTCACAAAAATACAGGCCCTAGGACTCCAGCGCTACCCGTTCAAAGGTATTTGGTTACTTATTGTGTAATAAGTGAATATGTTACTGCGTACGGTATTGTTTGTAGTACGCCATTAAGCCTTGTGTTGAGCTGTCGTGCTCATTAACCACGTTATCATCGGTTAATTCAGCTTCAATTTTAGATGCTAAGCCTTTACCAAGTTCTACGCCCCACTGATCAAATGAGCATATTTGTAAAATAATACCGTGACAAAAAATCTTGTGCTCATACAGTGCAATTAATCGACCGACCGCTTTTGCATCAATCGTGTCTAATAATATAGACGTTGTTGGGCGGTTTCCTTGGTGAATTTTATGCTTTAGCAGCATTTCAATTTGTGCAGGCGTTTTGCCTTTGGCTGTTAAATCAGCCGTTATCTGCTGTGCATCGACCCCGTTCATTAGTGCTTCGGTTTGTGCAAAAAAGTTCGATAATAAAATATCGTGATGCTTATCTACGTTAACCTGAGGCTTTACAGAGCCAATAAAGTCCGCAGGGACAATTACATTGCCTTGGTGCAAACATTGATAAAACGCATGCTGACCGTTTATCCCTGTCATACCCCAAATGATTGGCACGGTAGTGTATGGCACTGTCTGTCCATCAAAGGTTACATGTTTACCATTACTTTCCATTTCACCTTGTTGCAAATATGCTGGCAACATATGCAGGGCTTGGTCGTATGGCAAAATAGCTTGCGAATCAAACCCTAAAAAGCTGGTATTCCAAACACTGAGTAGCGCCATAATTAAAGGAATATTCTGTTCTAGAGGCGCCGATTTAAAGTGCTCATCAACTTCAAACGCTCCCTCTAAAATGGCCTCAAATGCTTCAAACCCAGCATAAAGTGCAATAGGTAAACCAATGGCACTCCAAAGTGAAAAACGACCGCCAACCCAATCCCACATTGTAAATACGTTTTCGTCACTAATACCAAATGCAGCAGTTTTTTCTAAATTAGTGCTTACTGCAACAAAATGCTTTGCTATAGCGCTGTCATCTTTTGCACTGTCTAAAAACCAGTCAACCGCTGTTTTTGAGTTAGTCATGGTTTCTGAGGTAGTAAATGTCTTTGACGAAATTACAAATAACGTGGTTTCAGGATCTACTTTATCTAATACTGACGCAATTTGTACGCCATCTGCGTTTGAAACATAGTGAACGTTTAATGGCTTATCAACCACTGCTTTAAGTGCTTCAGTTGCCGTTTGCGGGCCTAGGTTTGAACCACCAACACCAATGCTAACCACATCTTTTACCGCTTTTCCGGTGTAACCTAGCCATTGACCACTTCGCACTTTTTCAACAAAGGTCTTAATTTTGGCAAGTTCGCTATCGACCGCTTCTGTAATATTTTCGCCGTCAACAATAAGCGGTGTATGAGCGCGATTTCTAAGCGCAGTATGTAAAACCGCACGGTCTTCGGTGATATTAATTTTTTCACCGGTAAACATTTTCTCACGCCATGCTTCAATATCGCATTCTTTCGCTAATGAAATTAATTGACCAAATACGTTTTCATCTATGCGTTGTTTTGAGTAATCAAATAACACACCTGGAATTTGAGTAGAGAATTGAGAAAAACGAGAATCGTCTTGTGCAAATAAAGTTTTCAGATGTGTTTGTGTCATCTTTTGTGCACTATTTTCTAGTGCTTGCCAACTTACTAACTCAGAACGGCTCGCCATGTAAACATCCCCTAATTAATTAATCTATTGATTTTAAGCATTTTATTTTATTTTTTACGACACTGAACAAGCGATTTTTGTAAAAAGCAAAGCCCAACATTATAGCTTAAATGGTCTAAATTGCGTTATTTTTATAAGCTTTGATGCAGATAATAGCGCAATTTTTTGCTTTTGACACCGGTATCATAAAATTAAAAATTGAATTTAACAACTGTTCACCCCCTCTGCACAATGAACATTTTATTAATCTTCGATTAAAGCAGGCAAAAAAAAGACCGACACATGTCGGCCTTTTTCTTTTATTAAACTATTAGCTGGTCAATGCTAAACCACCCGATAAGTTAAAAACGCGGTTATAACCAAGTTCAATTAAGTTTGCCGCCGCAATTTTTGAACGATTTCCACTGCGACACACCAATATGTATTGATTGTTTTTATCTAGTTGCCCTTGGGTGAGTGCATAGGCCATTCGGCTTAAAGGAATATTTAAAGTTTTAGCCTCAGGCACATTAAGCAATCCACTGATATTGTTAGCGCCATGCTCATAAGGCTCTCGGGTATCAATTAAATATACACTGTTATGTGAGAGCATTTCCTTCGCTTGATTAAAACTAAGCTGCGAAGTTTCGACTTTAGGCTTTGCATTAACATAACCACAAAGCGAATTTGTTAATGTGTGTTGTTGTGAGTCTGCTTGTTGTTTTTGCATGGCAAATTCAGTATGGCTGATATTACCTTCAATAAGCGCTTTTAATAAAGGTGTTTGCTGCTTTTGCACAGCCCAATTCATGGCGAAACACTGTTGATAATCATGCCCAGAGCACACCACACTTTGCGGATTAAGCTCTGCAGTTAACTTAGTCAAAGAGTCTGCCATCTGCATCGCATCTCCCCCATCAAGTACTGTATTACCAAGCCCCGCAGGTAAAATTAAATCACCACAAAAACAGTACTGTACATCGCCGTTATTAGCCTTTAATAAATAACTCACGCTATCTTGGCTGTGTCCAGGCGTCGCTAGCTTTTCAAGTACTTGTTCGGTTAGTTGCAATTGTTCACAATTAACAGGCCAGCCTAATTGATCAACTTCACCAGCAACTAAATTTGTTTTGAGTGCGCTGCGCATTAAATCAAGAGCACAGTGACGATCTTGGTGCTCATGCGTGTTTAAAATAGCAGTAATAGTTAAATTTTGTGTATTCACTATTTTTTCAAATCGAGGGATCAGTTCAATAATTGGGTCAATAATAATTGCCTGTTGATCATCAGCTACATACAACCAACTGCAAGCACCTTGGTGTCTAAATTGGGTAAGCCCCAAGGCACATACTTCTTGTGCTACTAAGCTACTATCAGAAATAACCAAACAATTTGCTTGTAACACTGTTTTAAGTGCGCGAATTTGTTCACATGCATAGTCTATTTGCGCCATAGTGGCAGCAGGCCCAAACGATAAACGAATCGCATTTTCACTTTGCCACTGTGACACTCCCATCGCATCAAGTACAAAGCTTTGAGTTGCGCCCGTACTACAGGCTGAGCCACCGCTGACTCTAATACCTGCAGCGTCAAATAAATCAATAACTTCTTTACTGGTTAAATCATTAACTGCAAAGTTTAGTGTTGTGGGCACTGAGCAGGCAAAATCATGATTAAAGGTAATACTTCCAAAGGTGTCAACTAAAGCGCTATGCAGTTTATCGCGATACAAATTAAGTACATCAGCTGATTTAAAAGTATCGTCTTGCTTATCAAGCAGCAAACTAAACAGCTTATTAAGCCCAGCAATACCGGGCAGGTTTTCTGTACCTGAACGCATGCCACTTTCTTGGCCTCCACCAGCTATAAACGGCGTGTATGGGCTTCCTTTACGAATATACAATAATCCGATGCCTTTAGGTGCATAGAGCTTATGTCCTGAAAATGGCGCATAATCAATCGTTGTTTCACTTAAATTGAGCTGTTGTTTACCCAGTGCCTGCACACAGTCAACCATCCAAGTCACATCGTTATTACGACTGCGGATCACCTTTTCTATAGCACTTAAATCTTGGTATACACCGGTTTCATTATTAACAGCCATAGTACAAATCATCAGGGCGTTATCAATATGCTGAGCAATAAAGTCTAAATCTAAAATACCGTCTCGGTTAACCGGAATAGCAATAATTTCAGCATTAATTTCAAGCACGGCATTCCAATGTTTTAATGTATTAGGCACCGCTTTATGCTCAGTTGCTCCATACAATAAAACCGGTTTAGATTTTGTGTGCTGTTTGGCATTAATTAAGGTTGATACGATAGCAGTTTGAATACCTTCGGTCGCACCTGAGGTAAATAATATATCGCCCTGCTGCGCACCAATCACGCTGCGCGCTTTTTGCCTCGTTTGTTCTAATAAGTGTTTGGCTTGAATACCGGTTATATGGGGACTTGAGGGATTACCAAAACAAATTTGCATCGCATGGCACACCACCTCTGCAATACATGGCAATACAGGTGTGGTCGCATTTGCATCAAGATAAACTTGGTTGTTGGGTTCATCTGGCAATAAAAACTCTGACATTAAAAACGCACCTTATTACTAAAAAATATATCTTATTCCCAATAGTACATAGTTTTAAAAGGAATGAATAATAATCTTTAGTAATTAAAGTGCGTTTACTATACTTTTTAGTTACCGAGCTCTTCTGCGAGTTCTTCATGTGTGGATGACCACGCCTTAATAAGCGCTTTTACTAATGATGCTAATGGAATAGCAAAAAACACCCCCCAAAAGCCCCACAGCCCACCAAAAAATAGTACGGCAACAATAATAAACACCGGATTTAAATCAACCGCTTCAGAGAACAATAAAGGGACTAACACATTGCCATCAAGCGCTTGAATAATGCCGTAAATAATTAAAATGGTCCAAAACTGGGTTTCTAAACCAAACTGAAACAGCGCCACCGCCGCCACAGGTATAGTCACCAGCGCAGCACCAACAAATGGAATAAGCACCGAAAAGCCAACTAACACACCAAGCAACGCCGCATAACGTAAATCCAATACCGTAAAGGCAATAAAAGACACCGAGCCAATAATTAAAATTTCGAATACTTTACCCCGAATATAATTCATTATTTGCTGATTCATTTCATGCCACACTTGCAAAATTAAGCGTCGTTGGCGCGGGATCAGTTTAGCAATGCTGGCACTGAGCTCTACTTTATCTTTCAGCATAAAAAACACCAGTAGCGGTACTAAAATAAGATAAATTAACCACGCAACAGCATCTTTTAATGAATTGAGCGATGCCGACAGCACCACCTGGCCAAATTCAAGCACTTTGGTCTCTACCGTTACCACAATAGACTGTACTTGCTCTGCGCTAATAAGGCTGGGATATTTAGCTGGAAGGTCGAGTAAAAACGATTTACCTTGCTCAACCATATGCGGTGTTTCTTGCACTAAGTTACTACTTTGCTGCCAAAGCACCGGGCCAATAACTAATATTAAGGTGAGCATAATACCAATAAATATCAGCATGACTATGCTAGTGGCAGTAAAACGCTTTAAGCCAAATCGCTCCAAGTGAACTACAGGCCAATCTAATAAATAAGCAATGATCAGCGCCACTAACACAGGCACAATTAATGGGCCAAAAAAGTACAACATGGCAACCAGTGCCAATAACAAAAAAAGTAAAGTAACTGAATTAGGATCAGAAAACTTTTTTTCATACCATGCTTTTACATATTCAAACACGCAACGGCTCCACTAATAACAACGCTTGTTGTTTATTTAACTTGTAATAATACATTTTTTTTTGCAAATATCGTTCAATATCATCTGTGTTTTGCTCGCTTGAGATATTAAAAGTAATTGCTTGATTTAACGATATTGCCTCACGCAGCCCTAATTTAAACTGAATAAATTGCTGAGGGCATTTATAAGCGCGCAAATCTAGCTCTAGCATACTCGTTTCACTACCTGTTCACATTAATAATAAGTCCTATATCTGGGCTAACTAAGATTAACCGCAGTTAAATTTAACTTTTTCTTAAAACAACCTCTGCAATGGTTTATCCTTATAGCATAGTTAGCTAAAAGGATACGTTAATGCCTAATTCGCATAATAAAGCGCAATTGCCTAGCAATCCAACTCTCAAAGAAATTAATTGGTTTAAAAAACAAATTAATTGGGGGGAGCTGCCGCATTTTTATCATTTAGTAGCTTCGTCGGTAAGTGAATGTGAAAGTATTTTAGATCACGGCTTTGATAATGCCATCAAGCGTATCATCGATAAACGCAATTGGAATCTAGAGGCGCTGGGTATCGACCCAAACGAGCTTTTTGAGAAAGAAAGTAATAACAAGCCACGAATTTCGTTGCATCAAGTATTTACCGAGCGCGGTTTTGAACTACAAGCGTTCCCTTTTTCCCATGATACTACCATCGATAGATACGCTCGACATGATGAGTCAATGGAATTTATATTATGGGATCCATTGACCATGAAAACCGTTATTCGCATTAATCAATTACACAAATTTATTGGTTTTTACTTAGACCAAGGCGATGAAGCAGACAAGGCACTTATTTTACATTCACATAAAGTAGTTCATAAAATTATTGCTTTTTTACAAACTCAATTGAACATTGTTAAGGTTGATGGGGTCACAATAAAGTCGTTTTACCAACTATGTGAAAAGGACAGCCGTTTATACACCGATGATCCAACTAGTGCCTCTGATAAAAAATAAACAAGGAATATAATGCAGCTAAAATCAGCCTTTATCACTTTATGCAGTGCAGTGCTTACGTTTAGCCTGCTAATGAGTGAGCCGTTAAAGGCACAAACCAACCTTCAACTGCCCGACTTAGGCACGTCTGCGCTGCAGGCTTTACCATTGGAGAAAGAAAAGGCAATTGGTGAAGTGATGATGATGCAGATCAGAGGTTCTTCGCCATTAATTAACGATCCGGTGCTTGATGAATACCTAACAACCTTAGGCCGAAAGTTGGTTGCGAACGCCAATGATGTACGCTTTGGCTTTTCTTTTTTTTGGTTAAATAACCCTGAAATTAATGCTTTTGCATTTTATGGCGGTCATATAGGTGTGCATACAGGCTTAATTGCTCAAGCCGATAACGAAAGTCAATTTGCTTCAGTGCTTGGTCACGAAATTGCGCACGTTACACAACGCCACTTAGCAAGGCGTATTCAGCAACAACAAGACAATAGCGGTCTAACCATTGCCGGTATGATAGCCGGTATTTTAGCAGCCGTTGTAGCCCCAGATGCAGGTATGGCGATTATTTCAGCCAGCCAAACCCAGTCGGCATTTAGCCAACTCACCCATAGCCGCTCTGCGGAACAAGAAGCCGATAGAATTGGTATGCAAACCCTTAACAATGCGGGGTTTGACGCCCGAGCTTCCAGTGAATTTTTAACTAAGCTTGCAGCGCAAATTCGCTATAAATATAAACCCCCGGCATTTCTACTGACTCACCCGCTGCCAGAAAGCCGCGTGTCGGATGTACGTTTGCGCGCCGAGCAATATCCAAAACGCCAAGTAGGCTCTAGCCTGGATTTTAATTTAGCTAAAAGCCGTGTACTGGCACGTTACGATAACAAGCCAGAAAATGCAGAGGCCCTATTTAGAAAGTTAATGCGCGAAAATACTTATAACAACGTAGCGTTACAATATGGATTAGCTATCAGCTTAATCGATCAAAAGAAAACGGAGGAAGCGCAGCCTATCTTGGACGAGCTATTAGCTAGCGATCCTAAAAACTTATTTTATATTGATACAAAAACAGATTTACTCATTGCACAAAAAAAAGCAGCTAAAGCAGTTAGTTATTTAAGTGAATTAAATAACTATCGGCCAAACAACCAAGTGATCACTTTAAATTATGCAAATGCCGCGTTGGAAGCTGAGCAATATGAGTTAGCCGAAAATGTATTAAAATCGTTTTTATTGGAGAAGCCAGATCATAGTTTGGGTAAGCAGCTTTTGACCGACGCCTATAAAAAACAAGAAAAATTAGCCGCATATCACGAAGCTAACGCCGATGTGTTATCGCAATATGGCGCATATTTAAAAGCAGCTGACGAAATACAAAAAGCACTTAATTTTGTTGAGCCAAATGAAAATGTAAAACAACAACGTTTAAAAGCGTTACTCACACAATATCGGTTATTGCAAAAAGAGCTAGCAAGGCTTTAAGTCTTTAGTGAGTTCACCTAAAATAGCCGCAATTTATACTTTGGATGTACTTTTTATGTCAGTTACTATTTATCACAATCCGCGTTGTTCAAAATCGCGCGAAACCCTTAACCTATTACAAAGTAAAAACATCGAACCGAGTGTTGTTGAATACTTAAAAACACCGCTTTCTCATGAGCAAATTAGTACCTTAGTTTCTCAACTGGGGTTTAATTCGGCCCGAGATTTAATGCGCACCAAAGAAGAACAATATAAAGCACTGAATTTAAAAGATGAAAATAGCGAGTCGGTGCTTATTGACGCTATGGTCGACAACCCAAAACTAATTGAGCGCCCAATTGTAGTAAATAACAATAAAGCAGCACTAGGTCGCCCGCCTGAAAACGTATTAAGCGTTCTATAATGAGCACAACCATCGTGGTGCTGTACCACTCAAGCCATGGCTCGGTAGAAGCCATGGCGCATGAAATAGCAGAATCAATAGAACAACAAGGCGCAACCGCCTTGCTGCGTACGTTTGTAGCTAAAAACCCGCATGACATTGTGATCAGTAAAGACGATTTAGTTGCCTGTGATGGGCTTGCGTTTGGTACGCCAACCCGCTTTGGCATGATGGCCGCACAAGCAAAGACATTCTGGGAAACCACCAGCGATCTTTGGCTTAAAGGTCAACTTATCGATAAACCTGCTTGTGTGTTCTCATCATCGAGTAGTATGCATGGGGGCAATGAAGCAACCCTACTAAACTTATCACTGCCGTTATTGCATCACGGGATGATGTTAATGGGGGTACCTTACGATGTACCAGAGTTACTTGGCACCGAGACAGGAGGCACACCTTACGGCGCTTCCCACGTAGCAGGCAGCAGTAACAGCTCTACCCTAAGTAAAGATGAAATTAAAATATGTCAAAGCGTAGGCAAACGCTTGACTCAAGTAGCGAGTAAACTTAAATGACCCAAAATAGCGAGTCTGCTAAAAAGCCAGTGACCGTAAAATTTCAGCGCCTAGCCCTATTTGGTTATTTTGGCCTGCTTATTTTAATGCCACTATGGATGTTTGTGTTAGCACCGAGAGAGGGTCACAGTGACGCCTTTCTATTTTTAGTCTATGTGCTACCGCTATTATTACCTTTAAAAGGCATACTACAAGATAAAACCTACACCTATGCATGGGCTAACTTCATTGTTATGTTTTATTTTATCCATGGTTTTACATTGCTATGGGTTGCTCAAGATGAGTTAGTATGGGTATTGCTAGAGTTACTATTTGCCTCATCTATGTTTATTGGCTGTACTTACTATGCACGCCATAGAGGACAAGAGCTTGGACTTAAAATTCGTAAGCTTAAAGATGAACTTGCTGAAGAAAAAGCAGCGCATGAACACGATAAAAACAACTCATAGCTATCAGCTCAGAACATAAAAAACGCGCTTTATTAGCGCGTTTTTTTATAATTAAGTAAGTGGTTAAACTAACTCACTTAAAGCTGCTAGTCCCACTATACACGCTAAACCTAGCTGGGATACAAGGCTAAAAACCGACATCATTCTTAATAAAAACAACCCCCAAGGGTGCTTTACGTGCGGATACAACGAACAGCGCTTTAAATTTGTTGCAAAGAAAAAACACACCACCGCCGTCATGGTCATAAAAAGAGTGAGCTCACTTTTTATAGTGATATTTTCATCAAAAAAGAAAAACAACTGTAGCGGTAACAATAAAGCCACAACCGCATGTAATACATGCACTTTTTTAATTCGATCTAACTGCCCTTCTGGCGATAATTCTTTAATACCAAAATCACGTTCAAGGCATTTAACTAAGTTACTGGCTTTGATGCTTACAGCTAAACGGTAACAACTTAATCCGTCGTTATTACGCGCTCTAAAATCATACCCTGCTTTAAGCAATAAAATCATTAACGATTCATTTTTACTCATCACCGCGTAATGCAGCGCTGTATTACCTTTAATGTCTACGACTTTTTTATCTTGGTATTGCAGGAGCATTTCTATTACATTTACATAGCCTTTTTCTGCAGCCCACATAAATGCTGTTTTGTTATCTTCATCGGTCAAGGTACCCGTCGCACCTTGTTCAATAAAGCGCATGGCCATGGTTTGCTTAGCTTTTTTCTTGTTTAAATGGGCAAGTAAGGCATTTTCTAACAACACAATAGAATCAACATCAGGCGAAACCTGAGTTAATAAAGTAAAGTAATCTTTGCCTGCAGCTACCTTTTCGCTAGTAAGCTCTGCTAAATATTCAATGTCTGCAATCGACTGAGGAATATGCGCACTTAAACGCTCTCTAAAGTCGACCTCTTGCCAAATAGATAAGGTATCTGCAGCTGACAGCTTAGCACCCTGTTCAAGCGCATGTTCTATCAAAGTAAAAAAACGTTTACTAAAAAACAGACTGATTAATGAAAGCGGCGTTTCAATATTATTTTGTGCCGATACACTTGCGTATTTTTCAAGTCGCTGACACAACATTAAAACAATATTTTCTATACTGTAATCATTGGCAAAATAATGCTCTTTAAGTGCAGCAATATAGACTTGTGCATCTTCATCATATTCACAGATATGCTGAAAATAACATTCTTCAAACGGCTCTAGGGGGGTTAACCAGGTTAAATAATAAATTGGGGGCAAAACCGTAGTACAAACACCATCATCTTCTTCAGTAGAGCGACAGGCAGGCCAAGCTTCTAAAGCATCTAAAATGAAGGCACCGTTTTGTTCAACCAGCCCTTTGACCAATAACGGGTATTCCTTTGGCCAAATTAGTACATTTTCCATTAAAACAACACAACTCCAGTGTAGCTCGGGTGAGTGGTCAGTTATAACAGTTTTTAGCTGACACCACGCTTAATCAAAGAAGTCGATATTCTAACACAGCTTGGTAGTCAAGCTAGCGTAAACTCATGCAATATAGACCAAAATACAAAAGCAGCTAACGACATGCGCCATCAGCTGCTTTTACGGTTGGAGCTTTTAATTGCAAAGGAACTAACTTTGCTGCAGTTCTGCTGTGACTTGGTCTAATCCCACATCAGAAATTCGTTGAATGATCTCTTTTTGCTTAGCACTGAGTAACGAAATTCCCTCAGCAACAATATCGTATACTTTCCATTGCTGATCATTCCCCAAACGCAGTTTAAAGTGCAGATCTATGGTGGGTTTATTAGTTTCAATAATTTGCGTTTTAACAGTGGCAAATTTAGAGTCGCTTGCTGCGGCGTCTTGCTCAAATATTACATCTTGCCCTGTATACTTCATTAGTGCACTCGCATAAGTACCCGTTAAGTAATGCTCTACCGCACCAATAAACGCAACGCCCTGCTCGCGGTTGATACCTTTAATATGTTTACCTAATAATTTAAACGACACAAACTTAATATCAATATGTGGCATCAAACGCTGCTCAACAATTAAAGACATCGCTTCTTTGCTGGCATTACCTTGCGCATTTACCTGCCCAATATCGTTAAATAATGATTCGGCTACAGTTTGCAATAATTGTTTAGGTGACGGCTGAGTTTGTGCATACAAAGCACTACTGAAAAAAACAGCAACAACCACTAAAAGCTTTATAAGTTTCATAATAAATGGATAGTTTAAATAATTAAGTTTAGCGTAATTTACGCAAATAACAGGCAACAAAAAAGGCATAAATAAGCACCTTATTAATGCCAAATTAGCACCAATATAATTAGTTAAATAAATTCAATCAGTTAAAGTGTTCAGTTAACAAGCCATCTACAAGCGGATTTTTGTCCTCATTGAAAACAGTAATTCACCGCCCTTATCATTTAATTACTAATTTAATTTCCCCCGTAGTTGGCCATTATGAAAACCTCATATAATATGATTTCTATTATTGTTTTTTGTTTATTTTTACTGACAACTCATGCAGCCTATGCATCCCCAAACCATGGCTACGCTGTAGACTTATTAAAAGGCGAAGGCAATGTAACTGGAGTAAAGCTTGCGTATCAGTATCATCCAGAGGGTGCGCAAAACTTTGTGGGTGATGCCCGCTTTTACCTTGAAAGCAGCATTAACCTGTGGCATTACCGCCATGATCAACAGTCACAATCAAACCTGGTGTTAGCTGTTTCGCCAGTAGTGCAGTTCCCAGCATTTAGCCTATACAATACGCCATTTTATGTAGAGGCTGGTATTGGTTTTTCCTTACTTGATGAACGCTATTTTGCCGATAAAAACCTAAGTACTCACTACCAGTTTGAAGACAGAATAGGTCTAGTGGCGGATTTTGGTGAAACCAATGTAGCGCTGCGAATTATTCACTATTCAAACGCCGGATTTAAATCGCCGAACCCAGGGATTAACTTTTTAACCTTGTCGGTGGCACAACGTTTCTAATTGCTTATTTACAGCCCTAGAGAGCATTGCAGCTTTTATTTAATGTGGTCATAATAACCGCTTAATAAAATATAAGAGCATCGTAATGCAAATTTGGCAAATCGTACTCGTTATCTCGATTGTACTAGCTATTGTTATCGGCAATTTAGCACTGCTGCGCTTAAGTGCAAAAAGCGAGTTTAAACACTCAGTATCAAGTTCATCTAGGCAAAAAAGAGAAACAAAAAAGCCCTGAATAATCAGGGCTTTTTTCGTTTAAATCATTACTTAGCCAACTAACCAGTGCGCCATTAAGGCAATAACTGGCAAGGTTACTAAAGTTCTGAGAATAAAAATAATAAATAACTCAAAAATATTAACCGGTATTTTACTACCTAATAAAAGTGCGCCCACTTCAGACATATAAATAAGTTGCGTTACACTCATTGCCGCAATAATAAAACGTGTTACATCGCTTTCAATTGAGCCTGCGGCTAAAATAGACGGAATAAACATATCTGCAAATCCCACCATAATCGTTTGCGCCGCCATTTCAGCTTCAGGTATTTGTAGTAATTCTAAAAATGGAATAAACGGCATACCTAAATATTGAAATATCGGCGTGTACTCAGCAATAATTAAAGCAAATGTACCCACAGCCATTACCACAGGTAATACTGCAAACACCATATCGAATGCGTTGTGTAAGCCCTCTTCAATTGTGCCTTTTAAGCCTGGTGCTTTTTCTGCTTTAGTTAATGCAACATCAAGTGAATGCTTAAATAATGTTTTGCCTTCAGGAACTAGCTCGGCGTTGCCATCAGGTTGTTCACCATCAATAAGCACGTCCTTTTTAAAACGCAGTGGTGGTAAACGCGGAACAATTATTGCGGCCACTACACCCGCTAAACACACGGTTAGGTAAAAAGGTGCAAATAAGTATTCAAGCTTTACTTGGCCAATAACAACCAAACAAAAGGTAATTGATACAGCAGAGAAAGTGGTACCAATAATCGCAGCTTCACGTTGAGTATAATATTTATCTTCATACTGACGCGCGGTCATTAAAATACCCACGCTACCATCACCTAACCATGAAGCAACACAGTTAACTGCGCTGCGCCCTGGCACCCCAAATAATGGACGCATTACTTTAGTAAGTAAGGTACCCACTAGCTCAAGTAAACCAAAATTAAGTAATAACGGCAGTAACAAGCCCGCTAAAATGAACACCGAAAACAACACCGGCAATAAATCTTTTAATACTAGCAAGCCAGTATTTTCTGAGGTAATAGCATGCGGCCCAACTTGAAAATAAGTTAAAAGCACAAACGCCATACCAAACAACCGCGTTACTAACCAAATCCAACTCACATTAAACAAATGATTTAATAAGCGAAATTTGGTTAAGCTTTTCGGTTTAAAGACACTAAACACCAGCGACATAACGCCAGTAATACAAATAATGGTAGCTATTAGCCCTAGCGCTATTTCACTGAATGAGGCTTGAATTGCCTTGGCCATTACCGCGATAGGGATCGTCATTATTTCACCAGACGGTACTGGCGTCATAAACAAAAACACACCGATTAAAGAAGGAATTAAAAAAACCAACCAAACTTTCAAATCATAACTTTTTTGAACGGGTGCTGGGCGTGATGAATCTAACTGAGACATATTTTCAACCTGTAAAAACCACAAAAAGAGCTAAGTGCTCTTTTTGTGGTAAATATTTATAATTATTAAATCTTAATACCACGCTTAATTAACGCCGCTTCTAATGCTTGTTGCAAACCATTCATGGTACCTGGTTCAAGCGTTTCGCCTTTGTCATCCATCCACGTTAGACTGGTGCCACCTTGCTTGGTTTTGCTAACCAAAATTTGGTATTGACCTTCATCAATTGGAAGCTCTGTTGGTTCATCGCCCCAAATTGAATCCCACACACTGCTTTCTACTTTCGCATAATCTGCTGTAATTAAACCTGTCTCTTGGTTTATTTCAACAATAGTAAAAGATAAGCGCTCTAAGAATCCAGAAAAGCGATCGAATACCGTATCGTAAGCCTGCTCAGTAACAAGTGCTGCATTGCCTTTATTGTCAAATCCAAGTTCTAATGAAATTATTCCTTGGCGCTTACGCATATCAACTTCAAGTTGACGATAGCGATAATCAAATTCACTCACCACTTGATTAAGGGCGCGCACTTCTAGCTGTTGTTTTAATAAATCAGTCAGAGGTTTATCACCTTTGAAATCAATAAGCTCAGCCGTTAATGATGCTGTGCGTTGATGCTCTTTTTCTTCAATAGTAAATTTAAAACGTTCTAAATCAACACTTTCATCATCGCCCCATAACCAGCTTTCTTCTGGCTTAACAATGGCGTACCAATCTGTTTCCAGTGTTCCTTGCATTTTGTTTTGTTGTGTCGCGCTAATGTTGTTATCAGCAAGCACTGCTTGAATCGAGTCCCAAATGAATACATCTAAATCGTCAATGCCATCATTTTTATCAAAATAAATACGTGCTTGTTTATCTGCTTCCTCAACCCAACTGCCTTTAGCAATGGTTAACACTTGCGCCGGCGGGCGATAGTTTGTTGCCTCCGGATTATTATCATATTGACCCACATCCATCTTATAAACAGGATCTTGAGCGGGTTGTGATAACGAAGCAGGTGTTTTAACCGGCTCATGAGCGCGGTAATTACGCTCATTATGGGCATCACTCGTAAATACACTACACCCTGACAAACTTACCAATACACTTACTGCTAGTGCTTTTGGGATCCAATACTGCACAGATAATTCTCCTTAGCATACCCTTAATTGTTTTAACAAATATATGAGTGGGTAATACCGATTTGGTTCAGTGTAAAATCAATATTAACTTTACATTTATAATTTGCTTATCTAACTGCATTAAGCCAACAAGATGACCAACAGACTAGGCTACAAATAGACACATTTTTGCTATGGTACTTTCACAAGCTTGTAAAAACAAGAAACACTGCACTATTAACCGCCTAAAATTAACCGTCGCTGTAGTTTAACGCGGGTTTTGTGTTAAACTTTGCCGCCGTGCAACGCTACGTGTTTATTTTTTGTTGCCAAGTCGGTTGTTATCATCCAAGTAACTTAGGTACTTTAAAACCCATGACTGCATTTTCAAATCATCAAATTGTTTTAACCGCAATTGGCGAAGATAGATCGGGCATCGTTAGTGAGCTTACGCAACTCGTCAGTGATTGCCACTGTAATATAATAGATAGTCGCATTGCTATTTTAGGCAACGAACTTACTTTTATTATGCTACTGAGCGGTGATATGTCGGCCATTAGCCGTATTGAGCATACACTCCCTACCAAAGGTATGGAGCTTGGCCTGCTTACTATGATGAAACGCACTTCAAGCCATAATCAAAGCGAGTTTTGTGCAGGCTACACCCTAGAATACACTGGCATAGACACCCCTGGCACCTTGAGTAAAGTAACACGCTTTTTTGCCGATAATAATATTAATATTTGCTCATTAAAGTCAGATACCTACGAAGAAGAAACTGAACTTAAAATGCGCTGTGAACTTGAATTTAATATTCCCGTTGACGTTGACATTGACCAATTTAAAATTAGTTTTGAAAACCTTTCGCACGTTTTAAACGTAGATTACATCTTTCGACGTATTCGCTAAGGAGTTTAGCATGAACAAAATTACCCCATTACAAAGTGGCGACACAGCACCGGCTTTTAGCTTACAAAACCAAAATGACGAAACCGTTGTGCTCAGCGAGTTATTAAAAGAAAAACAAGTGCTGGTATACTTTTACCCTAAAGCGTCAACGCCTGGCTGTACCGTACAAGCCGAAAACCTGCGTGATCAACAAGCCGAGCTTGCTAAATTTAACACTCACGTGGTTGGCATAAGCCCAGATCCAATTAAGCGCCTTAAAAACTTTGAAACTAAAAAAGAGCTTAACTTTGACTTACTTTCTGACGAAGATCATGCCATTGCTGAGGCATTTGGGGTGTGGGGCTACAAAAAATTTATGGGCAAAGAATATGATGGTATTCACCGCCTTACTTTCTTAGTAGGCCAAGACGGTAAAATTAAACACTTGTTTGATAAATTTAAAACCAAAGATCATCACCAAGTGGTGTTGGACTATTTAGCCGCTGAATAAAGGCTAAAGGCTAAAGGCTAAAGGCTAAAGGCTAAAGGCTAAAGGCTAAAGGCTAAACAAGATAAAAAAAGCGTTGCTCAAGGGCAACGCTTTTTTGTATTTGCTTATTTATAATTTAGCTAATAACGGTGATTGTGGAATACCTACTCGAGGAAGTAGAGCCGGTGTTACCGCAAAGGCTGCTGGTAAACGTCCTTTTAACTCAGCCATTTTTGTTTGATTATTTTGCTGATCAAAAATGTAGTATTTTAAAACATCACCATAAGCACTTCCCTCTAAACTAGCTTGTTGCAGTGTGTCTAATGCTTTATCGTAATCTGCGCTATAAATATAAGCTAATGCTAAGTTTCCAGCAGATCCTGCGTGTAAGTTACCGTTAAGCTCTTTAGATAATTCCTCTAACTCAGCAATAGCCAGTTCATAACGACCTAGTTGTATGTAGGCATGAGCAAGTGAGTTTTTTGTAAAATATGGCGGATTACTACCTGCTGGGTACCATGTTTCGTAAGCACTTAAAATATCTTCATATTGTTCAAGTTTAGAAAAAATATGAACTAGTAAAGTATAACTTTCTAATTTAATTTCTCCCTCTTCAAAACCTGTTAGCACATCTCTATTTGCATACCATTTTTGAATATTTTTTGCCGTTTGTATTAGTTGTGTTGGTTGATCACTTTTTGCATCACCAGCTACCTCTAAAAGTTGCGCTAACTGTTGGTTATACTGATTACTAGCTGCGGGCTGTTTTTGCGCACTATGTTGTTCATTCTTTGGATTTTCATCAACAATTTGTGCTGCTGCCAACGCGCTAAAAGACAGTGCAGCCAAAGCCATTACCATATGTTTACTTTTCATTGTTTTTTCCTTGTTTAACATTTTAATCCTTTGAATATTAAAACTCTTTGAGTGTTCAATATTCAAAAGAGGGGGAGTGAAAAAGTTATATTTAGATTTTTTTTCATGCTCAGAGAGTAACAAACTGGCTAAATCTAACTGATACTTACCTTTGAGTTTACGCATACATTTTTCGTCACAACTAAGCTCTAACTGCTCTTTTGCCAAACGCGCTAGTTTTGAGCATATTGGGTTCCACCAAAAAACACTTTCTATAAAGCAAATTAGCCATGTCCAATAAATATCACCTTGTTGTAAGTGCGTTAATTCGTGCTCAATAACAGAGTTTAATTCTTTTCGATTTTCCATCTCAGGAGTAAGCCAAACAACCGGATTGACTAATCCTGTTGCAAAAGCAGGCCCTCCAATTGAGGTGAATCTTATTGGGTATATACAGTTTTCTCGTTTTGAAGTGCTATATAAGCTTGAGTTAGCTTTTAAGTTTTTGACTAACTTTACATACATAGCAACACGCAATGTAAACAAGCCAATTCCACTAAACAGCAATACACTAAAAATATGGTTTAATGATGGTAACCAACTCACTGGTGCAATAATGCTACTTTCTGATGTTATGACCTGCGCACTGGTAGGGGCTATTAACGTATTTAAAAAACTAAACTCAGCAACATTAACAGTATATTGCGATGTACTTTCAAATAATGGCAATTGAGAAAAGTATTGCCAAGGAACAAACCAGGCTATTAAAGCCAGCATTATTACGTAAAAATTTAATCTAGAAGGGGCACTTTTCATCCCTAATGATGCAAGCAAACAACACACACTAATAATTGTGCAAGTTACAAAATAATCCATCATAGCCTTCTCCTTTAATCTTGCTTTTTATTTTTCAATAACGATTGTAGGTACTCAATATCCTCGTCATTCAGCTTTTCTTCTTTAATAAAGTGGGCAATTAAGCTGCGAGAGTTACCTTTAAAAAAACGCTGCATGAAGCTAGGCATTGCTTGTGCTGAAAATGCGCTTTGAGTGATCACTGATTTAAATACAATCGCTCTCCCCTCTTGCCCGCAGCGAGCTATCGCTTGTTTTTGTTCTAACCTATCAACGATTGTTTTTACTGTGGTGTAAGCTACTTGCTTATCTTTTTTTGTATCAGCAAGTAGGGCTTTATGTAACTGGCTAGCAGTACAAGGCTCGTGCTGCCAAAGCAACTGCATTATGTCTAATTCAAATTCACTAAGTTTCATTTTAACCTCTATTACTACAACTGTAGTTTTCAACTATTACAAATGTAGTAATAAGCACTCAGTGTGTCAATATAAAAATTATATAATTTAAAATAAAAAATAAATTTAGAGGTTGGTAAATACATAAGCGATAAGAGGCATAATTATCGAAGTGAGCATATATAATGAGATGTCATTTTTTGTATTTATCGCTTTAGTACTTTAGCATTCCTGCCGATAGCTAAATTGGTAACGAATAACATTATGGATAATTAACCGTGATACAGCTAAATAAACACTCAGCCTTTGACATTAAAATTACAGCCGAAAAAACAAATATTGCACAACAAACAAAAGAAACAACAAAAAATCAGGACAACGCTGATTATCAATTATCAGACAGAGAGCGTAATAAGCTCTCAGGAAAAGAGGCTGAGCAAAAAGCTGAAAAAACCACAAATTCAGAAATGCCTGAATATATTGCAAAAATGATAGAGCAACTTAAAGAGCTCAAGCAGCTGCTTGAAGAACAAAAAGAGCAACTCACTCAATTACAAGCTCAATCGGACCAAGAAGACGAGGCTATACAGGCACAAATTGAAGCACAAGCAAACATCGTTTCATCAACACAATCTCAGGTAATTGCGCTCGTGCAAATGATCAGCCAAGCCATGAAGGATGCAGGTATTACAGACGCGGGGGCACTTGTCAGTGCCATTGTTTGAATTTTCAGAGCAAAGATTTCAATAATAAATAGCCTACCCTAGCGGTTAAAAAACTACGCTGTGCTTGCGTTCTCACTTTTCACCCAACAGTGCTTGCTGATAAATTTTATTAAACTCTTCAGCAGGTAAATCAGCCGCAAAGTGATATATAAGCGCTTTGTATTTATCGCTTTGAATTAATTTTGAGAGTGTATTATTAAAATCATGAACAAATTTTATATTTTCTTCACTACGCTCACACATTAAATGCCCAACAGTAAACGATGTATTTAATTTCAAATCAAAGGAGTGAATGTCTGCGTCTGTTATATCCTGCCAATACGTGACTACATCGCTGGGGTATTCAATAGACGCATCAAATTCTTGCAACTTAGCTAATTGTTGTAATCTAGAGAATATATTAGTGGGCGCTGGTTTTATTTTAGTTTTATCTACTTCTTCAAGTAGAGACATAATGTCTTCGGAGAATATTCTGAATTTTGATAATCCCAACCTTAATTCACTTTGAGACACTAACTCGTCTAAATTTTTCATATGCTTAAATTCAGTTAAATCAGTAGGAGAATAAAGTCGCGGAGCGAGATACAAAGAAAACGGCTTTGATATTAAATAGCGGTTTGCTCGTTCTGGGGTGTTAATTTTATTGGCATAACAATAATTAGTGCCAAATTGAACTTCATTATTTGTATTCGGCGCTTTTACAAACTCAACTCTGTAGTCTCGCATTTCAGTCAAAATTAATTCATAAAGCTGTGCGTCGAGTGATTTTTCTTCAGTAACTGAGTTCAGTCGCAGCAAAGACTCATCGTTACTACTCAATACGATTTTTATTTTACTTGCGTCAAAGTCAGCAAACCGCGTATTGTCATAATCTGATTTATATAATTCCTGCAACCGTCCCGATGATTTTAATTTTGGCATGGTTTGGTCAAATTTTCGCGCCAAGGCTCTGCCCTTTTCATCGTTCGAAAAGGCTAAATAAATAGGCCTTGCAGGTACAAGCTCTACATAATTAAGCTTTGATTTATACTCTTTGGGAATGTTGTAGTCAAAATCAACGAAAGCATCTATACGTTTATTCAGTAGCAGAGCCACTGCGTTTTCAATAGTAGACACCGGGTAATAATCGTGTGGGTATTCAATAAACTTATCGAAATTATAGCCGTCGAGCCAGCTTAATACTTTGTTGTTAAAATCAGATAACTTATTAAAGTTATTAGTAGAATTTAAAAAATAGGCATTAATTGGATAATCATAATCTAAGTACCAATGAGGATAATAGGCTAAAGGAACATCTTCTTTAGCAACACCAATTACGAAGTCATACTGTTTTTGTTCAAATAAATTGGTAATTCGTTTGTAAGTACTAAAATCAAACTCGAGCTGTTCATCTGCATAAACTTCTTTTAATAATTCAATATAAACGCCTGTTTCATCCGGATTAGTGTAATCAACCCAGTGAGTCACGCCCACTTTTACAGTAGCAAAAGCCGAGTTTATAAAAACATAAGAAAAAACAAACAACAGTAGTAGGTATTTAGCCAAGCGCATTCTCCCAATCACTTAGTTTAATATAAGCACCACCAGTGTACTTTGCAAACTTGGGTTTTAGTTTGGTACTTTGAAAA